>JAWLBB010000004.1 GCA_041395105.1 Opitutaceae bacterium
GGGTAGTTTCAGATTTCCGAGAGCCAGCGGCGAAGGGTGGCGGCATCTTCGACCATCTGCATCGGATCGTCCCCGGCCACGAATTCGAGGGAGGCAAAGATGGATCCCCGAACCTTGGCCTTGTTCAGGTAGGCCTTCCAGGCGGTCTCGCCTTCGGAAAGGGGCAACCGGGCGCGGGTCCGGATGTCCCAATTGAAGACGTGCAGACCGGCCAGACGTGGAAGAGCGGTCGCCATGTCGTGAAGATTGGTGACCTCGTCCTGGAAATTGCGAGGCTGCCAGAAGGTCAGGAAGTCCGGATCATTCACCGTGTCGAACAGCTCGGCGGCGGATTCGGCCGAGTCGGTCAGGGTCTGGGAATGCCATTCGCAGGCGATGCGCAATCCGGCCTGGCGGGCCAGTCGGGCGATGGTTCTTCCGTCGTCGGCCACGGCTTCTCGTTCCGCCTGGTCGGAATCATCGTAGCCTTTCCGGCCAGCCCAGACTCGGACGATGCCCGTCTGCAGGGCCAGAGCTGTTTCCAGGACACCCTCAATCGGACCGGACGCGGGATCGCCGAGTCGGTAGTAGGACCCGTAGGCTGAGATTTCCAGGCCGGCCTCGAGGGTCCTGCGGCCGATGGCAGAGGCGATGTCCGGGCGATCGTGTGGAACGTGGATATCGCCACCCCATTCGATGCCTTCCAGGCCGGCCTTGTTGGCCAGAACAATGATTTCCTGGGGGGGAAGCTGCCGAAAGGTGACGGAGAGAAGCCCGGGTTTCATGGAGACAGAAGCGGAGGTCAGGCCATGATTGCGGCCTGTTGCTCGGTGATCTGGTACTTGAGAGGTTCGCCTTTGAGGAAGCGCTTCAGGTCGTCGAGCATGTATTGGCCCATACGGGCGCACTCACCTGCCATTGAACCGGCAATATGGGGGGTCAGGGTGACATTGGAGAGTGTCTGAAGTGAACGGTATTCTTGGTCGCTGACGATTTCGGTCACATCGAGAATTGCCCAGAGATCGGACCGCAGTTCCAGGACCTGAATGAGTTCCGAATGCCGGACGATGGCGCTCCGTGAGGTATTGATCAGGGAGGCGTTGACCCGCATCCGGGAAACGAGGTCTCCGGAGATCATGCCACGGGTCTCGGGCAGATCCGGCGTGTGGACCGAGACCACATCGGATCGCTCAAAAACGTCCTCCAGTGAACACAGCTCAATTCCGAGACGGCGGGCGTCGTCCGCTGAGGCGAAGGGATCGAACGCGAGGATCCTGATCTCGAACGGAGCGAGCAATTCGATGACCCTGCGGGCGACTTGCCCGAGCGAAACCAAGCCCACGGTGCTTCCGAAAGCGCCGGCCGGCTCGATGGATTTGCAGGCGTCAAAACCGTAAACCCGGTCACTGCCGGGAGTCTTGCAGCGGCGGTTGTGCTGCCATCCCGCCTTGAGGCAGAAAAGGATCTGTGAAAGGGTGTATTCGGCGACCGGGATGGCATTGGCCGAGACTGCCGAGGCGATGGGGATGTTCCGACGCCAGAAAGCCGCAGTCACGGTATTCCGAATGGATCCGGCCCCATAAAGGAATGCCTTCAGTCGGGGCGCCGCATCGAGGAAGGCCTCGTCAAGCCTGGGTGCACCCCAACCGGAAAGGACGATATCGACGTCTTGCATCAGGAAGGGCTGCGCCCTGATCGACTCGGCGGTCTGGGAGGGTGCAACCAGATCGAGAAGCTGTCCGATTTCCCTCTCGATCTCCCGGGGGTAGATTCTGGCAAACGAGTCAGGATCGAGAATGAAAATCCCTTTCATGTCTATTCAGGCTGGTATGGCGTGCACGGGACAATTCTCTGCTCGGGTCCCGGTTATCAACTCTGTCCACCTTTGGCCGGTGCTTCGGACATGGCAATCCACGAATGGGCTCTGCGTTCTCCCGGGAACACAACGGTTACTTCGTCTTGCATCGGAATTCTCCGATTTGCCCCGACAGGTTCGGCGTTTCTGGTGGAAACCTGCTGGGCGACAAAGCGATTGCCGGGAAATCGACGCTTGAATCCGCGCCTGTCCTCATCCTGCATGCAGGGCCTGTGTTACCCACCTGCGCCAATCTCGAACGTCCGGGATTTATCGGTCCCTGTTCTTTAGCTCTGATGCTGACCGGATTTTCATCGATCGCCCAGATCACCAATCCGATTCCGGAGGTTGTCCGCTGGAGCGATATCACCATCCTGATTGAACCGTATGTGCAAATCCCGGCCAGTTCGGCTGGATTTCCCAGGACGCGGATCGTCCAGTTGAAACCGGCAGGCGACGGGTCCGGCCGTCTCTTCGTCAACGACCTCAATGGAAAGATGCATCTGGTCTCGCAAGGTTCGGCCAGTCTCTACCTGGACCTGGGGTCGGAATTCGCGAATTTTAAAAACGCTCCCGGACTCGGGACCGGCTTCACTTCCTTTGCCTTCCATCCGGATTTTGCCTCGAACGGGAGGCTCTACACCTCGCACACGGAAGCGCCGAACTCCGGACCGTCCGATTTCACGTTGCCGGATCCAAGCGACAGCGTCGCACTTCAGGGCGTGATCACCGAATGGACGGCGACGGATCCTTCGGCCGATGTCTTTGCCGGAACTTCACGGGAGGTTCTCCGGGTAGACCTTTCCGGCACCATTCACGGTATGCAGGCGATCGAGTTCAATCCCAGCGCGACGGCCGGCAGTGCGGACTACGGGATGCTCTATATATGCATCGGCGATGGGCAGTCGACCATCAGTGGCTTCCCGCAGAACACAAGTCGGCTTGATTCTCACCAGGGAACCATTTTCCGTATCGCCCCGGCCGGGACAAACAGCGGCAACGGCAGGTACGGCGTGCCGGATGACAACCCATTCGCTTCCGACGCGGATCCGGACACTTACGGTGAGATCTGGGCTTACGGCTTTCGGAACCCGCACCGGATCACCTGGGATACTGGTGGAGACCATGTCATGCTCTCGGGGGACATCGGTGAGAGGAATGTGGAGGAGGTCAACCTGATCGAGCCGGGCCGTCACTACGGTTGGAATGTCCGCGAGGGGACATTCGTGATCAATCCCGAATTCGCCAACAATCCGGGCGCGGGAACCAACTATGATCTGTTTCCGCTGCCGGAGAATGATGCCACCCTGGGATACACCTACCCGGTTGCACAATATGACCACGACGAGGGAGCGGCGATTGCCGGCGGATATGTCTACCGGGGCAGCCTCGCCCCGCATCTTGTCGGCAAATACATTTTCGGGGATATCACCGACGGTATCCTCTATTTTGTCGAGGTCGACGCCTTGTCCCTGGGATCCCAGGCCCCCATCAGGAAACTCAGGATCAAGCTCGACGGAGTCCCGGCCTCGATGATGTCGATTATCGGTCGGAGCCGGACCGACATCCGCTTCGGCTACGACGAGGACAACGAAATCTACATCACCGAAAAGCAGAACGGCATGGTCTACCGGGTCGTCGGTTCGGAACAGCCGCCGCCGCCGAGCACTTCCGACGCCGAGTTCGACAATATCTCGACCCGCGGCGTAGTCGGAAACGGTCCGGATCGCCTGATCGCCGGCTTTGTCGTCCGGGGCGTCCCGGGCGCCACGACCGGAACGGTCCTTGTCCGGGCCATCGGCCCCGGTCTGATGAGTGTCGGAGTGACTTCCGGATACCTTGAAGACCCGGTTTTGGAAATCTATTCCGCGGACGACCCTACGACTCCTGTTTACAGCAATGACGACTGGGGCGACAGTGAAGACGCCGCCGACATCAAATCGGTATCCGAGACGATCGGCGCCTTTGCCCTGGCCGATGACTCGACGGATGCCGTCCTCATGCTTTCGCTCCCATCGGGTGTCTACACGGCGAAGGTTGGCGGAAAGGACAACGGGACGGGAATTGCAATTGTCGAAGTCTATGCTGTCGATTGATGCGGCCGGCGGCTCGAGGAGGACGCCGGAAATCCGTCGACGGCAGCGTTTCAATCCTCGGACGGTCTCAGAACGAAATCGGGTGCGTCTCTCCAACGGAGAAGGTCAGTTCGCGGCGTCCTCCATTGTTCAGCGCCACGCACGGGCGACCGAGAAGTGACCGGATGGACGCGGATCTCGGACGCCCGTCTTTCCAGATGAGGTCCACTTCGAATCCGCCGCGCGGCTCTAGAAAAGCATCGTATTGGTGAATGAGGCGGATGAAGGCATGATTGATATAAGGTGGCCGCAGATTGCCGCGAGTGCGGCGGCAGTGCGTCTCATGGCAACGGATCGGGCAGGATGGGGTGTTTCGTTTTCAATCGGTGCCCGCGCTTTGATCCGAGTATGAAAGGGGTGAGCCGGTCAATGGCGTTGAGACGGCCCCCGGGAGGGTGTCTTGGTCGTTCACTGCGGCCGCGTCATCTGATCCAGTCTTCGCAGGTTTTCCCGGGCGGCTTCGTAATCGGGATCAAGCTCCACCGCCTTTTCCCACTGGGCGCGGGCATCCCTGAGCCGACCGACCTGGACGTAAAGGATGGCGAGACCGTTGCGCGCCTCGAGGTTGACCGGATCGAGGGCGAGGCCCGCCTCGGCGTGTCGGATGGCGTCGTCCTGGCGACCAGGCAGGGTGGCGAGGCGCATCGCGAGACTGAAGTGAACCCGGGCCAGGTCGGGTTTGATCCGGAGTGCCTCCTCATAGTGGGTGAGAGCTTCGGGAAGACGACCGGGCTGAGTCGCCAGGGCATCAGCCAGATTGGCGTGGGCCTCGGCATAATCCGGGCGGATTCGAATGGCTGATTCGAATTGGGTGATGGCCTCGGACATCCGGCCCCGGGTCAGGGCAAGCGCCGTGCCGAGGTTGTAGTGGACCACGGCAGCTTCCGGGTCGAGTCGCAGCGCCGCCTCGTAATGGGCAATCGCATCGTCCAGCCGGCCGGGAGCCAGAACCAGCGCGTTGGCCATGGCGAACTGGGCCTCGGCGGAATCGGGATCCAAGCGCACGGCTTCCTCAAAATGAAAGAAAGCTTCCGACTGGCGATCGGGGATCTGGGAAAGGGCTTTGGCCAGCAGAAGGTGGGCCGGGGCGAGCTTGGGCTTGGCGGCGAGCGCCACTTCCAGATGGGCAATCGTCTCATTCAGGCGATCCGGGTCTTTCTCAAGTTCGAAAGCGAGGGCGTAATGGGACTCTGCAAAGTGGGGGCGCAGCTCGATTGCCCGTCTGTAGAGTCCGATGGCTTCGGCCCGGCGGTCCGGAGAGCGGGCCAGCAGAAGCGCCAGGCCGTGCAACGAATCGGGAGAATCCGGATTCAGCTGCAGAGAGATCTCATACTCCTGAATCGCCTCGGAACCGCGGTCGGGATCCTTTGAGAGCGCCCAGGCCAGAACCCGATGAGACATCCAATTGTCCGGAACTTCGGCAATCGAGGCTCGGCAGAGGGTTTCGTTGTTCTGATAGCGCCGGCTCAGGTCGTGCGAAAGGCCGGCGAAAACGAGGATGAGACATCCGACGATCGACCATCCGAACCGGTTGACGACCCTGGGTCTTCCGTTGAGCAGGATGGTCGTGCCGATGGCCGTCCCGGTAACGAAGCATGCCGTGGCGATGTATTGGAAATGATCGGCCACGTAGGAGAAAATGAACGGGAATATATTGAAAAACCCGAGAACCGGAAAAAGGGAGCCGACGAAGAGCAACCAGGTTGCCAGTGGACCCCGCGTTCGTTTTCGGATCAGCCAGAGTGCCACGGTCAGGACGATGCAGGCGGCCAGGTAGCCCGTCCATCCGGGCGCTTCGGCCGGCACATCCCAAAGAGAGTAGAAGAAGGCGTGATTGACCGGCCAGAACTGGGACGACAGGTAGAACCAGACGATCCGACCGGCCAGAAGCGTGCGCTCGACCAGGGTCAGCGCGAATTCTTCCCCGTCGGCCCCGATCATGTTCTTCTCCACCCAGGCGGTGGTCAGGCCGGCCGTCACCGAGAGAAGGAACCACGGAGCCAGCGGCAGGATGTCCTTCCGCCAGGACAAAGAGCCGTTTCTCCACCAAAGCACGACGAGCAGGGATGGAGGAAGAACAACCGTGGCGGTCTTGCTGCCCAGTGCCATCATGAAGAAGAAGGTGGCAAGCACCCACGAAGAGAGCCGGCGTGTTTCAATATAGGCGAGCCAGGTGAAGGCGGCGGCCAGGAGGAGGAGGAGGGAAAGCGTGTTCTTCTGCTCACTGATCCACGCCACTGATTCGACACATTTGGGATGTGAGACGAAAAGGAGGGCCGCCACCCACTCGGCACCCGCCGGCAATGATGCCCGGGCGTCGCCGGGCGGCCGGGCATCCCTCGATTCGGTTGGTGTCGTCCGAAGCCGGCGCAGGAAAAAGGCAAGGAGGCAGGCCGAGGCCGCGTGCTGGAGAACGTTGGCGAGATGGTAACCCAGCGTCGAGTCCCCCCACAGGCGGTGTTCAAACCAGAATACGCTGTGCAGCACCGGGTAATACTGCTGAGTGGCGAAGGGGTGGGTCCAGATGCGGATGAGGCCGCCCCAGGATTGCTGGTCAGGGCGGGTGACGTGGGCGGGATCGTCCCAGAGAAGCTCGCCGTTGAGCGCCGGCCAATAACAGAACAGGGCCAGGATGAAGATCAACGCGACGTATCCCCACGGGTCGAGTCGCTGGATGAATCCCCTGGAACCTGGCTGCATCGGGTCACTCTATGGCTTCCCCGGTTTCCGGATCAACTCCGGTCTGTCGTCCCCATCTCCTTTTATTGGTCCCCCGGATGCCCCGGCACGTAGCGCAGTCTGGCCGAGCGGTAGAACTCCAGGTCGTGTTCGGGGGGCTCGACCCCGGCGGGGAGCGGGCGCCGGGAGAACTGCTGAAAATAGAGCAGGCAGGCATCCCGCCATTCGCGGGCGTCCGACTCCTGGCGTATCAGCCTTTCGGAGACGTCGGTATGGCGCCGATCGTCGATCCGGCCCTTCAGCTGGTTCCAGGAGGCCTGCATGGCCCTGACCTCGTCGACTCCCTGCTGGTAGCGCAGACAGAGTTCATCCCAGAGAGTGCGGCCGGACTTCATCGGATGATCCCAGGGGACGTGATGGAACCAGAGGAGGAGGTTTTCCGGGCACCTTGCCTGGTCGCCCCAGAGCTTCTGAAGCTCGGGCGCGTAGTCCTCGAGGGCGTTGGAGCCGGTCACCGTCCGGTCGGCACCGAGACCGATTTCATCGGCCTGGTGGTAGTAGGGAGCGGACCAGTCGGCGCGTTCATGGGTGACCCACGGGCCGGGCCCGTAATGGTGACCCTCCGCCATGATGTGGTGCAGGCCCAGGGGCATCGAGAAATTGACCACCGTTTCCCGTGATCCCATGAGCAGGTCCACCATCGGTCGGACGACGGCTTCGTCGTTGGAGAAGGTCATCCGGGTCCACTCCTCCGCAATCGCCTCAGCGGTAAGGGTGTGGTCCCAGGCGAGGCGGCCGAAGGCATACCAGTTGGCCTGGGCCAGCGGATGTCCGGTCCAGTTGCGATCGGTCCCGGTATTGGCCACTCCGGCCATGGCGCTCAGGGGCCGCTTGCGCAGCGAGCCGTCAGCCACCCGGGCAACGGTTGAGCCGGGACCGGCGGCAAAGGTGTCCGCTTCGAGGACTTCCTTCCACATGGGGCCCAGGTAGGCCAGATGGACCGAGCCGCCGAGGTATTCCTGGGTGATCTGGAATTCCGGAGCAAGATTGGTGTCCTTCAGGCTTCCGAAGAGCGGATGAAACGGCTCGCGGGGCATGAAATCGAGCGGACCATTCTTGATCTGAACGACGACGTTCGCGTGGAACTTGCCGTCGAGAGGATCGAACTCGCTTGAAGCCTGTTTGACCCGGTCTTCCTTGTTGTCCGCCTGGTAAACAAATGCCCTCCAGATCACAATACCTTCGTGCGGCGCCAGGGCTTCCGCCAGCATATTGGCCCCGTCGGCCTGGGTCCGCCCGTATTCCTGTGGTCCGGGTTGCCCTTCGGAGTTGGCCTTGACGAGAAATCCGCCGAAATCCGGTACGTGGGCATAGATTGCGTTGATCTTGGACTGCCACCAGGCCCGGACATCCGGGTCGAACGGATCGGCGGTTGGGAGGCCGCCGATCTGGATCGGAGCGCTGAATCGCGCGGTCAGGTAAACGCGGATGCCGTAGGGGCGGAACTCGTCGGCCAACGCGGCGACTCTTTCCATATACTGCGGAGTCAGGATAAGGGCGTCGGCGTTGACGTTGGTCAGGACGGTTCCGTTGAGCCCGATTGAGGCGCAGGCCCGGGCGTAGTCCCGGTAACGGGCACTGCGGATACCCGGCAGGTGGAACCACTCCCAGAGTGATGAACCCGCATAACCACGCTCGACGAAGCGGTTGAGATTGTCCCAGTGATTGAGCAGGCGGCGCTGGATCCGGGGTACGCTCGTGACGGTTTCATCAGGATTCCGGCCGGTCTGGATGCGCCTGAGGAGGGCGAACGCGCCGTAGAGCACTCCGGTCCCGCTATTGGCGGCGATGCGGATACCCTCATCGAGGTCCGGTGAAATGGTAAAACCGTCGCTGCCGAGACTCTCGTTCGTTTCGGAGCGGACAAGCAGAATCCGGGGTTCAAGATCAAGGATGCCCTTGAGACCGTCCGCCAGTTCCTGCCGGGCCGCCGCGAGGGTGGGAGAATCGGCTCCGGTCGGAGTGGCCAGGGTGACGGTGCGGAGCCGGGAGGAGTACAGAGACCGGGAGGCGTCATCCGCCAGAGGGCGATAACGCATCCAGAGCTCGTAGCCGTCCTCCGGGCCGGCGGCACACGCGTTCACAACGGACACGGTCAGCAAGGCCAGCAGGGAGACGACGCGCCCGGATTCCCGGAAAGGCAACCGGCCGGCCCGACGGATGATTCGGTCGGAATCATTGCGTATCCGGTCCATGGTTACGGTGAATCCGGAAGTGTCCGCCGACCTGAAGCAGGCCGAAAAAAGTCAGCATGCCATCGTAGTAACGGTAATGTCCGGAGGGCAGGGGAGCCTCCCAGAGCCTTCGGACAAAAGGTTCGGCCTTCTCGCGATCGGCGGCCAGACCGGCCACTGCGGCCATGGCCATGAGACCCCGTGAGGCGGAGCTGGAGATGACCCGGCCGTCCAGGGTGAAGACGCCGGCCGGCGCGTCCCTGAATTGGGTGAGGAAATCCAGGACGCGGTTGCTCTGCTCGACCTGCCAGGGATCGGCGGCAAACCAGGCGTGGTCGAGGGCGACGTTGGAGAGGGTCCGCCAGGCATCGTAGCGGAAATCCTCGTGACCCTGGTGCATCTTCGGGGCACCGTCGAAGTAGGAATAGTCCGGCATCAGGCCGGTCGCGGGGTGGGCGGCCTTGCGGAAAAGCTCGCGGCTGGTCGCGGCGGCCTTGAGCCAGAAGTCTCGGTCGCGCGCCGCCCAGCGCCCCCACAGTTCGTAGAAGGCCGGCAGGTGGTAGGAGGGATCGGTCACCCCGGCCCATGGACGTGCCGGGACGAAGCGGACCTGGCGTGAATCCCGGTCGAACATGCTGATGACGTTTTCGCGGCCCTCATCGCTCTTGTGGAGCATGACCTCGAGGATGGCATTGGCCTCGGCCTCGTAGTTGAAGATGCCCTCGCCGGAGCCCCATCGGCGTGCTGCGAAAAACAGCGCCATGGCGAACCACTCCTCGCCGTCCGGGGCCGGACCCTCACTGATCCGGGTCCCGTTGCGCCGGCAGTGCCAGGCGAAGTAGCCGGCCAGCTCGCCATCGGAGTGGTACATATGGGTCTTGGTCCACTTCCAGAGCCGGTCAAACTCGGCCTGGTGGTCGAGCTGGACCGCGATCATCATCCCGTAGGACATGCCTTCGCTGCGGGCATCATCGTTGGCGATGTCCATCAGGCAGGCCGAGTCGCCGTCGGGATAGTAGACGCGCTCGGTCTCGTCGTCCCCGTAGAAGTAGTGTTGCCAGGCTTCCTCAAGCCTGGCCTGAATCGCGTCCTCGGAGATCCCCAGCCACTCGGCGAAGAGATTACGATGGACGCCGGTTTCAAAGGCCCCTTTGGGCGAGTGGTCTTTTGTTTCCATAATGGATCCGGTCATGCTGGGCAGACTAGAGGCTGTTATGCACTTTCATCCTGGATTACCCTGTACGAACAGCCCGCCAGGGCGTCAGATGCGAAGAAATGTAGATGCAACGCCGCTCTGTCGGCGTTCTCGAGGCAAGGGAACACTCCGACACAGCGAAGTGGCTACAACAGACCAGCAATGACTTGCGAAAGTGACCATGAATCCAAAGTGTATCACAGCCTCCAGGATCAGAACATTTCACTCGGAAGCGAATTTCTTCCGCCGGTCGGCGAGTT
Source organism: Opitutaceae bacterium (assembly GCA_041395105.1). Classification (NCBI taxonomy): domain Bacteria; kingdom Pseudomonadati; phylum Verrucomicrobiota; class Opitutia; order Opitutales; family Opitutaceae; species Opitutaceae bacterium. The sequence continues at coordinate 10,338 of JAWLBB010000004.1, forward strand.
CGTCGCCGATGCGGATATTCAATTCCTTGGAGATCGGATAGAAAAGCAGAATGACGGCCGCGGCCACAATCATCAGTGCGGGATAAAGGGTCGCGGAATGGCGGATGCCGAGAACGGCCGTCTCGGTCAGGGCGGCGCTTGAGTCGTAGCCGTAGAGTCCGAGAAGGACTCCACCGATCATCCCGCCGACGCCGAGGCCGAATTTCAGGGCGAAGACCACACCGGCGAACATGAAACCGGTCGCCCGGCGGCCGGTCTGCCATTCGGAATAATCGACGGTGTCGGCGATCATGGACCAGAGCAGGGGAATGGTCGGCCCGTAGCAGGCACCCCAGGAAAGGCCCTGAACCAGCATCAGGCCGACATGATCGGCCGGAATAAAGAGCAGCCAGAGGGTCGAGGCCGCGGTGAGCAGAAGGCAGGTCACAAAGACCGCTCGTTTGCCGAACCGTTCGGACAGGGGTTTGGAGAGAAGCACGCCGATGAGGGTCGAAGGGGTGCCGGCCATGTTGAAAAAGGCGTAAGCGACATTCGGAATATTGGAATGATCGGTCGCGACGAGCAGCCCGAAGGTGTCGAGGACGGACTGCCACCAGGTGAAGACCCCGTCGGTCGGCACCACCAGGTTCAGGCTACCGAGGAATCCGAAAAGGGCATCATGGTCGACATAGTCGTTCATGAAGAAAGTCAGGGAGCCGCCCCGCACCACGAGCATGATGAAGATCAGAAGCGTTGCGGAAAATAGGATGACCCACGGTTTGTTCTTCAGGGCGTCCTTGATGTCCTCGAGGGCGGAGGCCTGTTGTTCGGGATCAGGCTGAACCCGCTCCTTCGAAGCGAGGAAGGCGATGAGGAACAGGAAAATCGTGATGATCGCGAATATCCCGATGGTCAGGGACCACCCGCGCGCGTCGTCGCCCGCCCCGAGTTTGGCCACCAGCGGCCAGGTGAATCCCTGCACGACGAAGGTCGTCAGGGTGACCGCGACGAAGCGGTAGGTCGACAGACTGGTCCGCTCGTTGACATCGCCGGTCATGACGCCGTTCAGGGCGCAGTAGGGGACGTTGTTGACCGTGTAGACCGCCATGAGCAGGAAATACATCACGTAGGCGTAGATGAGTTTCCCGTCGGGTGAGAAATCCGGCGTGGTGAAGGTGAGCCAGAAGATGGCGGCGAAGGGCAGGGCCGACCAGATGAGCCAGGGACGGAACCGGCCCCAGCGATGCTTGGTCCGGTCGGCGATCACGCCCATGAGCGGATCGGTGAATGCATCAAAGATGCGACCGATTCCGAAAAGAATGCCGGCGGCGACCGGGCTGATGCCCATGACGTTGGTGAAAAAGAAGAACTGGTAGGCCATCAGGACCTGGAACACGAAATTCGCGCCCGAGTCGCCGAGGCTGTAGCCGGCCTTCTCCCTGAAGGAGAGACGTTGGGTGTAGTGATCCATCACTGACGCCGGGTTGTTTTCGTTTCGTTCATCCAGAGGACGGCGGTCACGCCGCGGGGATAATAGCGGCTGCCGCAGGTGATGCCGGAATCGCTGCGGATCTGGTCGCACATGGCGAAGGCCCCGCAACCGGCCTGTCGCTGCCACTCGGCATGGACGGAGTCGGCCCTGGCGGCGGCCCGGCTCATGGTCTCCGGGTAGATCGATCGGATGATGTGTTGCGACAGGGCGATCTTGCTGAACCAGGTATTGGTGCTGGTGCTGCTCATCTTCCAGCCGCCCGAGGTGGCATCCAGGCAGACACCTTTTCGCAGGATGGTCCTGAGATGCCGGGCAAGGCGATCATGGAGGTCGGCAAATCGTCCGCGGCGATCCGTCGCATCGCGAAGACCCAGGAAGAGAGGGTAGAGGAATCCTTCAATGGCTGGAATGATGCGCGAGGTGTTGTTGTTTTCGAAAACGGCGGGGAAGCAGCCGTCCTCTTCCGAGAACTTGCCGATGAGGGTTTGGGCCAATTGGCCGGCGGACTTCCGCGCGTCCCGGGATGGTCCGGGTCGACGGAGCCGTTTGAAGGCCGCTTCGAGCAGAATCCAGGCGCCGAGGGTCTTGACTACGAGGTAGAGGTTGTTGCGCGCCTGCCCAAGGCTGACATCGAGGCTGTCATAGGTGGTGATCTCCGCGCCGGTCTTTCCGCACCTGGAGCTGTCGAATTTCATGATCCCGTCCCGTTTCGCCGGTATCGGGTGATCGCGGCGCCGGATGCTCTCCGCGCACGCCAGGAGGGTCGCCTCCTGCTTTTTCAGCCACCTGATGTCGTTCGTGTGAATGGCGTAGGTGATGGCGGTGAGAACCCAGTTGAGCAATTGCTCCATCGTCATCTGGCTGAAGCAGCCGGTCAGTTCGACGCATTCATAGCTCGAATAGCCCTTCGGGGTGAAGTTGTTCATCACCCCCATGTCGTGGGTGAAGGAGAGGCCACCGGGTGCGGAACGGGTCGGGGAAAGCTTCACCCGATCTTCGTAGGAATACCGTGCGACAAACTGATCGAGGATGTTGCGAACCGCCCACGGGAACCAGCACAGCTCGAAGAACATCTGGTCGACGGCCAGATCGAAGGTGTTCATCATGCGGTACTCGCCTTCGTTGACCACGTAGAGAGGCCCGTTGCTGTTCCAGAGCAGCTGGCTGTTGCCGAGGTAACTGTGCGTGCCCTGGGCGATGAGGAACTTCTGGTCGGCCGTCAGCCCGGATCGCTCGAGTTCCCGGTCCCGTCGGGCGGCCAACCGTTCGTAGTGGGTCCGCATGGACAACCCGTGAGCGAGGACCTCCTCGAGGTTCGCGAACCACTTCGTGTAGGCGTAGGTCGTCTCGATCCCGGTGGTGGCGCAACCGTTCTGGAAGAACCCGAGAACCAGGGGGAACCGCCTCTTTTTGCCGGCGGCGACCGTGAAGACGAGTCCGCATTCTCCGCCGATCAGGAGAAGACCGCGGTGGTCCCTCTGATTCGGATTGAAGATGTCGAAACCCTGACGGGCTTCCGCACGGGATGAGGGAGGGGTGGCAAACCCGAACTCTGTCCCGCAGGCGAATCCCTTCAGATCACTCCGCGCGTCCTCAAGCGGGCGGAAGAGGCGATCGGGATCGCCGACACCGAGGATCAACTCGACCGGATCCTTCCCTTTGCGGTTGTCCATTTCGATCCAGCCGTTGATGTGAGGCGAGAAGCTGAGGCGGGCCTCCTCCTTGGAGATCCCCGCAGGATCGGGGGTCTCCCCGAACGGACTGAGCAGGCTGAAAGAGAATCGTCCGTCCCGGGTCGACCAGGTGTCGCTGGCCCAACCGAGGGATCGGGAGATCTGGCGGGCGGTCAGGGGACGATAATGTGGATTGGAGCGGACCGAGGCCGCTTCCCCGGTAAAGGTCCCCTCAAGCGAGGCCTGCGGCTTGAAGAAAGGCAGAAGACGCCAGGGTTTGCCTCCACTCTCGCGGAAACCCACATAGACGTTCTGGTTGGCCGGTCCCCGGAGGGCATACCCAAAACCTCCGGTATTCTCGGGAAGTCCCACGGTGAAGCTGGCGAATGCGCCAAGAGGCGAATGCTGAGCGTGATAGTGTTCGGAGCGGCTTGTTTTAAGATTGGGCATGGGTGGAAAGTCCGGCATGGAAGGGGTGAACGACGGGAAGATTCAGCGCGAGACGGGCCCATCAGGAGTCAGCGGGACCGGGGAGGGGGGATTACCGAACCTGATGCAAACCGAAAGGAATTCTACTCTTTTTGACTTGCCGCTGGGAAGCGGCTGCAAATACTAGCGTTAGTTCTATGGACCTAGCGTTAGTGCTGTTCTTTTGGCAGCTGCGCCGTTCTAGCGCTAGTGCAACGAACCTTTTGCAGAGAGCCTTATTTCCTGAAGAGATTTGCCTAATCGTTCGATTTGCCCTGAATTCGGTCTCGAATTCCCCAACCCCATTCGATTTGTCGACTTTGTTGCTTCCCGGTATCCGTTTTCCTGTTTTCCCGACGTGCCGCCTTCCTGCGAAGGTGCGGGCGGCTCTTCGGTTCGGCCGAGCGCAGCATAATCCCCTCGAGGCGTTCATCAGCCGCTGACGCACCACTCTCCCGGATGATTCCTGAATCAACCCTAACCATGCAAACCAAAGGATCTATGAGCTACAAAACCCTCGGCTTAACCCGCCGATTGCTTGCCTTCAGCACCGCGGTGCTTGTCCCTGTTTTTGGATACGGACAAGCGACCGCTCCGGCTTCCGCGCCGGCAGAGGAAGAAGAAAATGTCGTCGAGCTCTCGCCGTTTGAAGTCACTGGCGAAGCAACAGTCGGCTACCGCGCGGCCACCACCCTGGCCGGCAATCGACTCAACACCAACCTTCGGGACATCGGTAATGCCGTTCAGGTCATCACCGAGGAGTTCCTCCAGGATACCGGAGCGATCGGCAACGAGACTCTGCTCCAGTACACGACCAATACGGAAGTCGGCAACGTGAACGGCAATTTCGCCGGAGTCGGCGACGGGGCCACGCTGGACGAGTCCAGCCGTTTCAAGAACCCTAACCAGAACACCCGTGTCCGTGGTCTGGCCGCTGCCGATAATTCGCGCGACTACTACCTGTCGAACGTTCCCTGGGACGCCTACAATGTCGACCGGGTCGATCTGCAGCGCGGACCCAATTCGATTCTTTTCGGCCACGGCAGTCCGGCCGGTGTCATCAATACCACGCTCAAGTCGGCCGGATTCAAGACCGCCGGCCAGGCGGAGGTCCGGTTCGATGAATACGGCTCGATCCGTGGTTCGCTCGACTACAACCAGGTCCTGGTTGACAATCAACTGGCGGTCCGGGTGGCCGGGGTGAGCGACAACCAGAGATTCAAGCAGGATCCCGCCTTCCAGGACACCAACCGCGGTTATATCGCCGGTCGCTGGGAACCCGATTTTCTGTCGAAGAACGGAATCCGCACCATCGTCAAGGCCAACTTCGAGGTTGGCGACGTCTCCAGCAATCGCCCCCGCAGCATTCCCCCGATCGACAAGATCACCCCCTGGTTCTACCGGGGCACCTACGAAGGCAAGGACAAGAATGGTGACCCGCGGACCTATCCGAACCTGAACAAGGCCGGTTACAACATGATCAACGTCAACGACGACAACACCGGTCGTCCGGGTGTCGGGCAGACCCGTCCGTCCCTCAACTATACCGGTCAGTCGGGTGTGCCGAACCCCGCCTACAACCCCTGGGTGGGCTCTTTTGCCCAGAGTTTTGGCGGCCCCCTGCTCTACTATCCGGAAGGGGCCACCTCGACCAACAATGTCTGGGTGCAGGAAATCCGCAATATTTACGCGATCGGACCGGATGGGAATATCGACGGCAACTTTTCCCAGAATGCCTACAACCGGCCCAACGGCATCGCCAATCTGGCCAATTGGGCCAAAGGATCCGGCGTCGAGTTTGCCGAGATCTACAAGAACAAGAATCTCGACGACCCGACCGTGTTTGATTTCTATAACAACCTCCTCGATGGCCCAAACAAGGAGGAGTGGGCGGATTTCCAGACCTATAGCGTCAGTCTCTCCCAGACCTACATGAACGATACCTTCGGGTGGGATGTCAGTTACTACAACGAGACCTACAGCGACGGTCAGCTCTCCCTGATTTCGGACACCCGACAGGCCATCTACATCGACTTCAACACCTATTATTCCGATGGAACGCAGGCCGGTGTGGGCGAATATCCGAACAACATCCCCTACGATGACGGCACTCCGAATCCGCATTTCGGACAGGCCTTCGTCAGCGACAGCGGCCAGTTCGGCAACAACTCCTACGACAGTGACCGCTACACGGCCCGGGTGACTCTCTTCGCGAACCTGGACTTCGAGAAGATCAACCCCGACTCCTCGGCGAGCAGTATCCTCGGCTCCCACACCTTCACCGGTCTGTTGGCCCGGGACCAGCAGGAGACAGACGGCCGGAATTGGCAACGCTATGCCATCATCGATGACAACTATCGCCAGTTCCTTGGCGGCAATGCCCTCACCGCGAAATTCACGGATGACCTCTTCGCGGTGAACCCGGTCATCTACCTCGGGAATTCCTTCGCCAACCAGCCGGCGGCGGCGTATATACCGCGCGTCACTCAAAAGATTGAAGTGCCCAGCCAGCTGACGGTGATGGCCTTTGATTCGCATTGGGCGCCGCCGACGGATCCGAATGCACCCGGTTATGTGGATCCGGCGGCCTACTGGTTCGATCCGGGACGTATCTTTAATCCGGCTACGGAAACCCAGGCCTACGATTCCACCCAGTCTGAGAACAAGGCCAATTACGTCGGGTTTCGCCCGGTCACCGTCAATGTGGTGGATTCGGAACTGGGCAATCGTGATCTCCTGACGACCAGTGCACGGCTGACCCGGGACAGGGTCGAATCCAAAGCCCTGGTCTGGCAGGGCAAGATGTTGAACAATTCGATCGTTGGAACGGTCGGTTACCGCGAAGACACTGCTTCTTCCTGGGCGACCAACCGGAATTCAAACGACGCATCGGGATACGGTTACGTGGATCTCGGCGATTCCTTCGTGCTTCCGTCCGATCCCGGCAACGAGCAGGATGTGACTTCAACTGCGTGGAGCGTGGTCGGGCATTTCAACGATATTCCGGGACTGTCAGGGCTGATGGAGGATTTGCCCATCCTGGTCAGTGGTTACTACAACAACTCGACCAACTTCCAGCCCCTGGCCAACCGCGTGGATGCCTATGGTGAGCCCATTTCGGCCCCGGAGGGTGAAACGACCGACTATGGCCTCATGTTCGAGACCAAGGACGGGAAGTATTGGTTCAAGGTAAACAGCTACAAGACGACCGTGCAGCGGGCATCCTCCTCCGGTGGGTTGAGCAATACCTGGTTTATCGGTGCGTCCCAAGCTTGGACCGGGAACTGGGTCAATCGGTTCGAGTTCGACTGGACGGGCGACACCATCGCGAGTGCGGCGGTGGACCCGGATCCGACGAACAACATGTACAACTACAGTGCCGACGTCGGTGAGACATTGGAAGATGCCCAGGCACGTGAGGCCGCGGCCATCAGTGCCTGGCGCGCCTGGCAGGCCAAGGTCGATCCCCGGTTCTACGCGGCCTGGGGTATCAACCTGAATGATCCGAACACAGCGATCGGTGCGAGCACTCCCCAGGGGTTTGCCCTGACCGAGGATGCGACCTCCGAGGGCTATGAGTTCGAGTTCAGCGCTTCGCCGATCGACAACTGGCGGATCACGGTCAACGCCAGCAGGACGACTGCCACGCGGCAAAACGTCGGAGGTGTGGCCCTTGCCGAATTCATCAATGGCTACAATGACGCCCTCAAGAACACACCGGCTGGTGACGTTCGCATCTGGTGGGGTGGAGCCGGCAATGAGACCTCCCTGTTCCAGTGGAACCAGAATGTCGGTTTCGAATGGACGGCCATCGGTCTCCAGGAAGGAACCGATGTGGCGGAGCTTCGCAAGTGGCGCTTCAACGCTATCACCACTTACGACTTCACCGAAGGGCCGCTGAAGGGATTGAGTGTGGGTGGTGGTATCCGCTACCAGGATAATGTCACCATCGGTTATCCTCCGGTTGGTTCATCGGACGACTTCAGCATCGATCTGGACAGCCCGATACAGGGCCCGTCGGAGACAAACTACGATTTCTGGGCGGGTTACAATCTCCCGGTCTTTGATCGTATTGACTGGCGAATACAGCTGAATGTCAGGAACGCATTCGCCGGAGACAAGCTGATACCGATCTCCGCCAATCCCGATGGATCAATAGCGGGCTGGCGTATCGCGCCGACCAGAAATATAACGCTGACCAATACGTTCAGTTTCTAGTCAAAACCCCAAGTCTGAATTGCGAGACGCTCCCCCAACGGGGAGCGTCTTTTTTTATGAGACATCACCACAGCGTGGAGCTTGAGTGGTGGGGGTGTGTCGTGAGCGCGCCCTTGTCATGATCCGCCGTCTGCAGGAGAGACGGGTTGAAGGCGCTGGCCTGAAGTGCGCCCCAATGGACCGGGGCGCTACAACGGGCGACGGGGACGATCCTCCGGTTTGGTCTGTAGCCCCGGCAGTCTCTGGCCGGGCCGCCCGGCCTCAATGCGTGGCCATAGCCCTTGACAATCTCTCCAAAGGCAGGGGCGACCAATACGGACCGCCGCTACTGTCGCGAATCCCCGGATACGGATTGGATCACTGCCTTACCGTGGAGCTCCCGGCAGTTGGCTCAGGATCTCGCGGCAGAAGGCAGCGGTCCTGGTATTCCCCTGGGCGTCGGCGGCGGCCGCACCGCGTTCCAACACGGTCCTGGCATCCGCCAGTTTTCCCGAGCGGGCGTAGGCCTGTCCCAGAAATAGTGCGCCCTGCGGGTCGTCGGGCTGAAGCCGATGGTAGTTCTCGAGGAGAGGCAGGGCTTCCGGAACCCGGTCGTTGATCAGGAGAAGGACGCCGAGATCGATGTTGAGAGTCGTGGAGTCGGGGTCGATGGTCAGGCCCTCGCGGTAGAGGGACTCGGCGACCCTTTTGTCGCCCTTCTTGTCCGCCTCTTTGCCGCTCCGGATCAGCCAGGCCACCATCAACTGGCGAACGCCATCCTGCTCGGGATGGGAAACATAGAGCGGGCGGAGGTATTCGCCGGCTTTCTCAAGGTCGCCGGCATCCATCTCATAGCGCGCCAGCATGAAAAGCGACTTCGGGAAGGTCGGTTGCAGGGTCAGGGACTGTCTCAGGTGGAACAGCGCCTCCTCCTGCCGACCCAGATTCAAGAGAGCATTGGCCCGGTTGTAATTGGCATTGGCATCGCCCGGTTTCACCGCGAGGGCGGCCGCAAACGCTGCGGCTGCTTCTTCGAACGCCCCGGTTTCGCCCAGGGCAATGCCGAGCGCATCGTAGAGCTCGCAGGAACCTCCGATCCGAAGAATTCCATCGCGGACCACCTGAATGGCCTTCTCCGGCTCGCCGAGTTCGCGGTAGGCCTGGGCGAGGGTGGTGTAGTGCAGCTCGACCGGTTCAATCTCTCCCTCGATGGCCAGGCCTTCCTCCAGGACGTCGCAAGCTGCGGCCGCTTCCCCGTGACCCAGATACGCGTCTCCCAGGAGAGCATAACCGTAAGGATCTTCGGTCGACATTTCGACGGCCCGCGTCAGCAGCTGGATGGCGTTTTCCCTGTCTCCCGTCTGGTTGGCCATCGTTCCGAGGGTTCGGAGCCTGCCCGGGTCGTAGCACCAGGCCTGCAATTCATCCAGCCATGGGTCATCCGCCTTGCGGAAGCGTCCGGATTCACGCCCGGCCCACCGGTGGTAGGTCACTTCGGGACTGTCGCCGTTGGCGGCGAGGATTTCTGCCAGGAGATTGTGGGCGGCCGAAAAGTCGGAGTGCTTTTCGAGGATCTCTTCCAGGGTGGTTCGGGCGCCGCGCGAGTCGCCTTCCTGAATCGCGAGCCGGGCCAGGCCGAGTCTGGCATAGGGATCGTCGGGTTCAAGAGCGAGGCGCCGCTCATAGGCGCGGTGGGCTGCTGCCGGATCCCCGGTCTTAAGCGCGAGGTCGCCGAGTTTCAGCCAGGCCGGAGCGTAATCCGGGGCAAGTCTGACCGTCGTCGCAAGCAGGTCTCCGGTTTCGGTTGGCTTGCCGGCGGTTGCCGCAAGGTCTGCCAGGCAGTAGGTCCAGCGGCCCACTTCCGGTTGCTCGACGGCCAGGAGACTCCAGCAGGCGGCCGCTTCCGGGAGGAATCCATTGGCGTGGTAAAGGGAGGCGAGATGCTCGACGCCCTCAAGCCGGTCTGGTCCGCCGGTGGCCTGGGTCTCCGCCTCCCTGAGGCGTGCCCTGAGTACATCCGACATCCGACTGGAATCGGGTGGATCGGGCAGATTCCTCGCTATTCGCGAAGGCAGGGTCCATGCGTGCCAGAGCGAGGCGGAGACAATTCCTGTTGCGACGACAACCAGGGAGATTCCGAAGATGGAAATAACGATCCAGAGCGGAGATTTCCGTCGGGTTCCGCTTTCGTGCCTCGCGGGTTCCGCATTCGCGCCTTTCAGTCTTTTCGCCACAGCGTGATATTGGTCATGCGCTCGTAGGGCGGATAGGCATGAAAGCCTCCGGTTACGATGACGGGTGTGCCGTTGCCGTCGATGTCGCCGACGGCGGCGGTGACCAGATGGGTCGGGGTTCGGGCGAGGATAACCGGGGCGAATCCTCCTGCGCCGTCATTGATCCAGGCCATCATCGAGATCGCATCCGGACTCTTCCAGTCGGCGAAGCAACTCACGGTGAGCAGATCGACCGCACCATCGGCGTTGAGGTCGGCCGCGCAGGGGCCGTAGGCTCCGGGCATGTCCCCGACCCGGTGGTAGGTGAATCCGCCTTCCCGGTTGTTCTCGAGCCACTGGACACCGTGCCAGGAGCGGCTGCCGAATCCGGCATAGTCGAAGGCATCCCCGTTCGTGTAGATCAGATCCATCCAGCCATCCTGGTTGACGTCGGCGCACTCGAGTCCGCTGCTGCCGAAATCCTCATTGGTGGATCCCCAGACGATCGATTCATCGAATTCGCCATCGCCGTTGTTGAGAAAGAGATGGATCTCCTCCCATTCCTGAGAAATGAGGGCCGCAAAGTCCGGTCGACCGTCGTGATTGAAGTCCGCAACCGGGGTGTGAACGCAGCCGGAGAGCGTGCTGACCAGATGATGCCCGAATATCCAGTCCCCCTTGTTTTCCATCCAGCGGACTTCACCCTGCGCATAGCCGAACTGCCCGACCACGAGGTCGAGACGGCCGTCGCTGTGCCCCATCAGGTTCGCGCCCCGCACGTCCGTGACCCGCGCCGTCTGGCGGAGCAGGACCCGTTTGTTGAATTGTCCTGCGCCCAGGTTTTCCAGGACGATGACGGATCCGATCCGGTCGTTGTTGGGCGAGATCTGGCCCATGCTGGCGACGAGGACATCAAGATGGCCATTGCCGTAGATATCGCCCGCCCAGACATGGGCGGGGCCGGGGATGCGCTCGCCGATGATGACTTCCGTGAAGACTCCCCTTGGTGTCTGCCGGATCCAGCGGACGGTGTTTTGCACGGCCTCGCAATAAATGACATCAAGCAGGCCATCCTGGTCGAGGTCGACGATCTGCAGGTTGGTGACCATGGGACGTCCGAAGTCGGTGGCCGGGGCTCCGATCGCGACCGGGGTCTAGGAAAGGTTTGCCTTCCGTTCGGAGCCGGTAACGCCGAAGAGGTTGCTTCGCGATGGAGTACGGTTCATGACCTGGACGGTGATGATTCCGATGAGCACGGCGGCAGCCATTCCGAGAATCAGCGAGAGAACAAAGAGCGGCTTGGGCTTTGTCATGGGATCGACGAACACATGAGATGGACGGAACCGCGATTCGGGACCGGGTGCAGGTGTAATGAGATTGAATCCGGACACGCATGACAGAGCGTGTTCTCCGAGCGTGCGTTGAACCTCGGGACCAGCCGGCGCGACCGCAGAGGCCTCCAGAAGCGTTTACCTGATTCGTGATGTCTGTTCATTTCCATCAGTAACGCTGCACCAGGGGTTCACAATCCAACCCTCATTTCCTCCGGCAGAAGCTGCAGGGCGATCGAATGCAGTCCGGGATCGGCAAACTCGAGGTTGAACGCCGCGACCAGGGAGACAAACCGAAACAGGAGAACGGTGGAGAGGGAACGGACGGATTCTTCGTCGGCCTCCTCCAGGCAGATTTCAACCTGTTCGCGGGCAATGGTGCCTGACTTGAACTGGGCAAGCACGACCGCGAGGCTGACGCGTCGGTCCCAGTCCAGATAATCCCCCATCCCGCCTTCCAGCAGGGACAGGATCTGCTCCATGTCTGAGCGGAATTGGGCCGGGTCGCGTTGGACGATGGCGATCTGCGCCCGCGCGACCAATGCGTTCAGGTCGCCGGGAAAAGAGTGTTCGAGAGCCTGGCCGACGGAGATGGCGGCTTCTGCTTGTCGCATCTCGAGAAAGTACTCGGCGAGCCGACCGAGGGAGGTCGCGTTGTCCTGGACTTCGACCACCCTGAAAATGGCGGCGTAGTCGTCTTCAAATCCCGCCACCTGCGGAAGCTGGTAGGAAAGGGGAGAGAGCCACCGGGGAGGCAGCCAACGGTGGAGCATGGCCATGAGGGTGCTCGATTCTTCGGTCGCGCCAATGCGGGCATACTCATCGAGGTAGCCATCCCACGATGGTATGATGATATGAGTCAGCTTGCGGCTTTCGGCCAGGGCTTTGGCTTCGTCCGCGGAAGTCGCCGCGGCGACACGGACGGCGGCGACAAATCCATCGGGATTTCCCAGGTAGGGAGTGCTCAGAACGGAGAGTCCACCGTGGAAGATGAGGGAGACGCTCAGGTTGGGCGGAGCGAGAACATTGGCGCCGGCGGATCCCACCCGACGGGCGAGCCAATGTGAGAGATTCCGTTCCACCAGGGCTGTCACTTCGGCTTCAGAGAGCGCCGGATCGGAGGCGGCCCGGGCATGGGTGAAGTGGAGCCATGGCCCGGGGCTGAGGACCAAAACGGTGAGCGCTCCCCAGACCCAGTTGATGGGGAGTCTGCGCCGGGAGGAGTCCGGGAGGCTCATCGACGTAACCAGCAACGGGACGAGCAGGACGGTGGCCATCGGCCACCAGACCGGCTGAAAAAAGGCCATTCCAAAGGCAATTCCGACCGGTCCCCAGGCAATCAGCGCGCGGGCGAGACCTTCCGGATTTCCGGCTCCGCTCCAGAGGGAAAGAACGGATGGAAGGAAGAGGATGAACGGGAGAACCGTCGCCAGGGTGACGACGCCCACATTGTGGCGGGTGGTCCACTCGAGGAGATTGGATTCGAGGATGGTCCCGGGCAGGCTGGTCCCGGCGGCGCTGAACGGAAGAAATTCCCAGGCGCTGTTCAGGATCATCAGGACCGGCAGCAGGAGCATTCCCAGAACGGCGACCGCGATCCTGAGCGGGCTTCGATCTGCCTTAGGCCGGGTTTTTGCCATCCCGGCCGACACACGGCAGAGCACTTCGCCGACCGCCATCCAGGCGATGGCAAAGACGGGGTGGTTTCCCTTGAGGTCCAGCCAGTCCAGATGACCGGGGAAGTACTCGATAAGGTAGAGAAGGAGGGAGACAATCCCGCCGGCCAGCCCCCACCGACGCCAGTTGGAAGGACGGCCACCGGCGATGACGAAGCCGAGTATTGGAAAAGCGGATACGCAGATCGCACTGGCGGCGATGCCGATCAGGACCGGTGCCTGCAGGGTGAGGTTTGTCCAGAGCCCCAGCGCGCCGAACCCGCCGGCCAGAACAAAGGCAAAGCCGTCCGACCGGTCCTGCGGCTTCGCCGGATCCCGGCCCGCCGCGGGGCGCGACAGGGTGACGAGGGGGAGCACGCTCCAGAGGGCGAACACGAGGGACAGGTGTTCACTGGTTGGACGCCCTCCGAGCATGACCTCGGTCAGGGGAAAGGCGGTCGCGAGCAGGAGGATGGTCAGGATTCCGGCGAGGAAGGTGTTTCGTCGGATCACGTAGACCCCGGTCAGCAGCAGGAGAAGGAGGTGAAGGAACGGGCCGGCCAGAAGCCCCGCCCTTTCGACGGCAAGCGCGACGGAACGGCCGGACCAGAGATGATCCACCGTCGCGCCGGCGGCCAGCCACCAGCGGTAGGCGGAGGGTGAGTCGACCTCCCGTCCATGGGGGGCATTGTCATAGTCGACGTGACGCAGGCGCCAGGGCCCGGTGGCCATCATCTGCCCGGTCTGGAGGAGCCACTGGTAACTCTCGCTGCTGTTCTCGGGAAGCATCAGAATCCTCAGACCATCCTCGTAGCCGGTGGGGGATTGAGGATCGGCCCGGATCTCACTTCCACCGGCCAATCCCGAAAGGTAATCGATCCGCTTGAGTCGCGCCTGGTTCACCCAGGTCAGCCAGGCGACGGAGAGGGCAATGACCGAGAGGGCGATCGGAATCAGGAGGTTTCGAGAGAGTTGCATGCTTGGAGTCTTGAGAAAGTGGAGAGGCCGCGGGGCGATCCGCTCGTATTCTTCGACGATTCCGGCTCGCGCAGCGCTCCTGCCGGCCGGCAATGAAAAACTCTCGGAATCCGCGCCGAAAAAGGCGAGTCAATTGGTGCCGTTTCGAGATTGGGCGACGGATGATGGGCCGGAGCGCAAGAGCGGGCGGCTCCTGCGGTTGGCGGGAGGATGCTTCGGGGATCAAGAACCGCAGCCGAGCCATCGGCGGCATGAGGACAGGGGGGCGGGAATTCACCTCCCGCGGCCGGGCCTCTGAGGCAATTCCTTGACTTGGAAGGGGGATGACCGACCATGCTAGACCTTGAATTCCGGGTGGGTGGATGGATGCCCCATCGGCATTGTGAGAAGCCTCCTGGAATTGAAAGAATAGCCCGAGGTTCCCGTACGCATGTCCGCTTCCCGTCTGTATCTTGTCTTCCCGATCCTCAAGATGTTCCTGACAGTCGATCCTCTGTCGGGTGCCGGCGGATTGCAGGAGGCTCCGCTCAATCGGCTTTCGACGCCGGAAGGGGAAGCGCTGTTCACCGAACTGTCACCGGAGAGAACGGGTATCGTCACGGTTAACGATTATGCGGATCCCCGGATGTGGGGTGACCGCTACCAGGAATTCGCCCTCGGTGGTTTCGGAACCGGCGTGGCGATCGGCGACTACGATTCCGATGGTCGGCCCGATCTGTTCATCGTGAGCAAGACCGAGTCCTGCCGCCTGTTCCGGAACCTGGGGGATTTCCGCTTCGAGGATGTCACGGAAGCAGCCGGTCTGGCGGGAGCGCCGAAAGGGTGGGTCAAGCGATTCAAGGGCTGGGTGGGCCTGGGGGATGAGGCCGAGGAGAACCCGGTCGAGGCCTGGAAACAGGGTGCCACTTTTGCCGATGTCAATAATGACGGCCGACTCGACATTTATGTCTGCCGGTTCGGACACCCCAATTGGCTGTTCATCAACCAGGGGGACGGGCGCTTCAGCGAGGAGGCCGAAGCCCGCGGACTCGCCGTGATCGATGCCTCGGGCATGGCGGCCTTCTGTGATTATGACCGTGACGGCTGGCTGGACGTATTCATCCAGACGAATATGTATGATGCCCGCACGGCGTCGTCGGGGCAGAAGGACTACCTCTTCCGAAACCGGGGAGACGGGACCTTTGAGGATGTCTCCCCCCGGATCGGCATACCGAACCCCACCCTGGCTCATTCCGCCATCTGGTGGGACTATGACAACGACGGTTGGCCGGATCTCTACCTGGCCAACGATTTCGCGGGTGCCGACTCCCTTTGCCGGAACAATCGTGACGGAACCTTCACCGACGTCATCCACGAGGTCGTCCCGATGATGCCCTATTCCTCGATGGGCTCGGACCTCGGTGATGTGAACAATGACGGGCTCATTGATTTCTTCGTGGCGGACATGGCGGTGACGGCTCACGAACGGGATCAGAGAGGGATGGCCACGTCGCGCGATTTGAGCCGGGCCGACGCCGACAGCCCGGTATTGGCCCCGCAGTTTCCCCGCAACGCCCTTTTCCTCAACACCGACACCGGACGGATGCTGGAAGGGGCGGTCATGGCCGGGTTGGCAGCCACGGACTGGACCTGGTCGCCCCGTCTGGAGGACCTCGACAATGACGGGCGGCTGGATCTGTTCGTGACCAACGGGATGAATCGCGAATACCAGAATGCGGACCTGCGGGAGCGGATTATTCTGGCGGAGAGCCTCTCCGAACGGATGCGCCTGATGCGGGAAAGCCCGGAACTGACCGAGCCGAACCTGGCCTTCCGAAACCTGGGTGATCTGCAGTTCGAATCGGTCGGACCCGAGTGGGGTCTGAATCATTCCGGCGTGAGCTTCGGGACGGCCTTCGGCGACCTGGATGGCGACGGTGATCTCGACATTGTCTTCAGCAACTACCAGGCGGGGGTCAAGGTGATGAGAAACGACGGTGTTGCCGGAAATCGCGTGATCATCGGACTCTCCGGAAACCAATCCAATCGGTTCGGGGTGGGGGCGATTGTCGAGCTGGAGACAGCTTCGGGGGTGCAGGTGCGGCCGCTGGTTCTGGCGCGCGGCTACCTTTCCAACAGCGAACCTGTCTGTCATTTCGGACTGGGGGAAGATACGCGGATTTCCCGTCTCACCGTGCGATGGCCGAGCGGCCACCGACAAACCTTTTCCGATCTGCCGGTCAACCGACGCTTTACCGTCACTGAACCGGACGGGTCGGCCCCGCTCGAGGAGGTGGGTGGAGCGATCACGAAGAGTCTGCTTGAGGAAATCGGTGAGTCAGTGGGATTGCGGCTTCCGACGACCGAGCGCCTGCTTTCCGGCGAAAGCGAACAGCCATTGATACCTTTCCGATTCGACCGGCGCGGTCCGTCGATCGCGGTGGGGGATCTCAACGGCGACGGCCTCGACGACGTGGTCCTTGCGGCCACCTCGGCGGAGCCTTCCCGAATCTGTTTGACGATGGCCGACGGAAGCTACGCGGTGGCCACCGCTCCCTGGTGGGATCCCGAGGCCGCCGTCAATGAAGGTCCGCTGGTGATTCTGGATGCAGACCGTGACGGGCGTAATGATATTGTGGTGACGCGGATGGGGTCGCGCCTGCCGGCCGGATCCCCCGGCTACCAGCCGGTCCTGTACCTGAATGCGGGAGGCGGACACTTTCGACCCGCGCCGGAGGGTTCCCTGCCGGTCCTGTCGATCAGCGTCGGGGCCATGGTGACGGCGGACTTCAACCATGACGGACAGGCGGACCTCTTCATCGGGGGAAGGGTGGAACCCGGCGAATACCCGACGGCTCCCCCGAGCGTCCTTCTGATCAATCGGGGCGGCAGGTTTGACAATGTGACCGGGGACCTCGCGGCCGGCCTGGACCGGGTCGGCATGGTAAGCGCTGCCCTGGCCAGTGATGTTGACGGCGACGGATGGACGGATCTGGTCCTGGCCCTTGATTGGGGAGGGATCCGCTATTGGGGGAATCGATCGGGCCAGGGATTCGTGGACCGGACCGACGCAGCCGGCTTTGACGCGATCGGCCCGGGTTGGTGGAACGCGCTGGCGTCGGGAGACTTCAACGGCGACGGGCGGGCGGACTATGCCGTTGGGAATGTCGGTCTCAATACGGTCTACAGTTACTTTCCGGGTCGAACGGCCCAGATATTCTACGGTCGGTTTGACCGCCGACCCCGGAACCTTTTGATCGAGGGCTATGAGGAGGATGGTCTACTCTTTCCCCGGAGGACCTTCAGAGCACTGAGCCGGGAGATGCCTGTTTTGCGGAGGAAATTCAAGTCCAACAACGACTATGCCGGGGCAACCCTGGGCGAGATCCTGGGTGACGAGGCTCTGGCCGCAGCCGATCACTATGTGGCCGGTGAGTTCCGCAGCGGTGTTTTCCTCAGTCGTCCAGATGGGTCCTTCACCTTTGTCCCTTTCCCCCGATTGGCGCAGATTTCGCCGATCACGGGGATGGTGGCGGGAGATTTTGATGGTGACGGCAACGCCGACATCATTGCGGTCCAGAACCTGTACACCCCAATTGATTATGTCGGAAGGTTTGCCGGAGGTCTGGGACAGCTTCTGCTCGGTGATGGCCTTGGCGGATTCCGGGCGGTTCCGCCAAAGGAGAGTGGATTGATTGTCCCGGGAGACGCGAAAGCGGTTGCGCCGCTCAATCGCAATCAAGGGGTAACGCCGGAGATCTTCGTTTCACGCAACAACAGCAGCACCCTGGTCTTCCGCCGGACGGAAACTCCTGCCGATGGTCGCGCGCCTCCGGCCCATCGATGATCCCGCCCGGCATCCGATGAAGACCTGGAGTTTGCGCCTGGCCCTGGCGGTCCTTCTTCCGCTCGCGTTTTTCCTCCTCCTCGAGGCCGGACTGCGGATCGGCGGATTCGACCGGGATACACGTTTTTTCATCCCGGATGAGCAACCGGGCTTTCTCCGGACGAATCCACGCTATACCGAGCTGTTTTTTCCGGCTTCTTTTGGTCTGAAGCCGCTGAATTTCCGGGTGAAGAAGGAGAAGCCGGCCGGGAGTATCCGTATTCTGGTGATCGGTGAATCCGCCGCGATGGGCGTGCCGGAGCCCGGATTTTCGCTATCTCCGCAGATGAAGGCATATCTCGAGTCGGTCCTTCCGGACCGGCAGATTGAGGTCCTCAATCTCGGGGTGACCGCGGTCAATTCGCACGTGATCCGGCACCTGGCCAGGCAGGCGGTCGAACTCCATCCCGACCTGCTGGTGATCTACATGGGCAACAACGAGGTGGTGGGGCCGTTTGGTCCGAGTTCGGCCACAACCCTGGGCATGCCGCCGTTGCCCCTGATCCGCGCCAGCATCGCGCTCCGGAGCACACGATCCGGCCAGCTCCTGGAGCGCCTGATCGGACGAGCGGGCGCGGTTGGTGGCAAATTCCGGGAGTGGCGGGGCATGGAAATGTTCGCCGGTCATACCGTCGGGGCGGAGGATCCGCGGATGGAGGCGGTCTACGGGAATTTCCGGAGCAACCTGGAGTCGATCCTGTCGGTCGCGAGGAGCCATGGAATCCGCACCGTTCTTTCGACCGTCGCCGTCAATGTTCGGGACAGTTCACCCTTCGCTTCGCTTCACCATCCGTCCATCCTGGCGGGGGACGTCGAGGCCTGGTCCGGGTATTTTGGGAAGGCCCGATTGGCGGAGGGAAGGGAGGCGCAGGACGAAGCACGGGATCTGTTGCGTAAGGCTCTTGAGCACAGTCCTCAACATGCCGACACGCACTTTCTGCTGGCCCGGATCCTGGAAAGGGAAGGCGATGCGAACGGCGCCCGCCTCCATTACCTTGAGGCCCTTCAGTGGGATGCCTTGCGTTTCCGCGCCGACGCAGAAATCAATTCCATCATCCGGGAGGTTGCGGCTGAATATCCGGAGTGGTGCCGACTGGTCGATGCGGCCAACCTGCTCGGAGCCGACAGCGGCTCGTCCACGAATCTGCCGGGTCGGGAATCCTTCTTTGAGCACGTCCACCTCAACTGGATGGGCAATTACCGCCTGGCGGCGCTCCTGGCATCCGCATCGGTCGATCTGCTCGGGTTTGGTGAGCCCGGGGGTGACGACCGGCTGGCGTGGGACTATTGTGCCAATCGGATCGGTCTGACCGATTCGGGTCGGGCCATGATGTTGATGGGGATGGATGGACTCGCCTCAAGGCCGCCCTTTACCGGCCAGATGAACCATGCCCTGGATCGAAAGCGGCTCTTGAGTGAGATCGCCGCGGTGAACGGACTCCTGGCCGAACCGGGTCGACTGCAGGAGGATGTCGAGCGGGTTGAGGGCGCCCTGCGGGCCCAACCTGATGATCCCTTTCTCCATTTCCACGCCGCAACGCTCAATGCACGGATCGGCAAGACCCGCCGTGCCCTGGAACTGAGCAAGGAGCTCGAGCAGCTCGAGCCCCCATCGCCGGAGCAGGCCGTCCAGCGGGCCTACCTGCTGGCGGAACTCGGCCGAAAGAGGGAAGCCGAGGTTCTTCTCCTGGAGACGGCGGAGGAAAGTCCGTATTATTTTCAGACCTACAGTCTGCTCGGAGCGCTTTGGGCTGATCGGTCGACGATCGACCGGGCGTTGTCCTATTTCTCCGATCTGGTGGTCCGGATGCCGACGAGCCTGGGCGCCCGGCACACCTATGCCCGCCTGTTGGACTTGAGCGGAAATAGCCCGGGAGCGGAAAACCAATGGCTGGAAATCCTTGCCTTGGTTCCGGATGACGAAGGGGCCCTTGCTCCACTGGTCGAGCGGCGTATGCGAGGTGGTGAGCGATCGCAGGCGATCCGGCTGATGCAGAGGGCGTTTGATTACAACCCGCGGAGCCAGGCGAACAATGCCCGTCTGGTTGAGGTTTTTGACCCGGTGACTTCCCCGGAGCAATCCGTGGTTTACCTGACGGCCTTGACCGAGAGCGGTCCGGTCGGTCCGGCAGTCTTTCTGCAACTGGCGGACGTCCTCAACCGTCTCGGCCGCAGTGAAGAAAGCCTGGTCGCTCTCTACCGGGCGCGTGCCACGGCGGGCGAGTCGGGGCAGGAGGAACTGTCCAGAATGATCGGGGAGGCGATTCGTGCCGGCCGGAACCCGGCCCCGGCCATCCCGGGGATCTGAAATCGATGGGACCTTCGGTTATCGGCGACCTGCGATGGCTGATGGTCTTGGCTTGCGGCAGCGGGCGGGGGTTCCAAGCTGTCTGCAATCCCCGGGAGATGCCGAGAGGCCTCCCGTTCGATCCCAAGGAAGCCATTGAACCACACCGAGCCCGGAAAGGACAGACCGAAGCCGCGCACTCTGCTCGTGCGGGGGCTCGATTTTGTGTGGCAGAACAAGAAATGGTGGATGATACCGATCGTCGGTCTTCTCATCCTTCTCGGGTTGTTGGTCGCCATCGGTGGCTCGGGGGTGGCGCCCTTCATTTATTCAATGCGGTAAATCGTGTCAGTAGTGTGGAAAGGTTTTCTCCGGATGGGCATGCCGGTGGTCGAGCGGGTTGGACTCATTCTCGCCGGCCGGGGTGGGCGTCTTGCGCGCGGGGCCGGACCCGGTCTGGCCGGATGCCTGGTGGTCCTTGCCCTCCTGGCGGCTCCTGCCCGGGCGGGCGGGATGGATGGTCTGGATGAACAGACGTTGTCACCCCGTTCGACCCCTTCGGGCCCGACTCTTTTCACCCGGCTCGCTCCCGAGGAAACCGGGGTGATGGCGGAGAATCTCTACGACGACCCGAGGATGTGGAACGAACGGTACCGGGAGCTGGTTTTCGGAGCCCTTGGCACGGGTGTCGCCGTCGGTGACTTCGACAACGATGGCAGGCCGGACATCTTTGTGGTCTGCAAGACCCGACAGCCCCGGCTCTTCCGTAATCTGGGCAATTGGGAATTCGAGGATGTGACCGAGGCGGCGGGTCTGGCATCGGGTCCCTCGGGCGTGCGAGCGCGAATCCGGGGATGGTTGGGGATGGAAACGGATGCGGCGGTTGATCCGACCGAGTGGAAGCAGGGCGCGGCGTTCGTGGACGTAAACAACGACGGATTCCTCGACCTTTATCTCTGCCGGTTTGCCGCACCCAACCTTCTCTACATCAACCAGGGCGACGGCCGGTTCCGGGAAGAGGCGCAGGCACGTGGTCTCGCGGTCGCGGATGCATCCGGCATGGGTGCTTTCCATGATTATGATCGTGACGGTTGGCTCGACCTCTACCTGCAGACGAACATGCTTGATTTTGACGCCAGTCCCGGCGGTCAGCGGGATTATCTCTTCCACAACCGGGGGGATGGCACCTTCGAGAATGTCACGGACCCGGCCGGAATCGGCGGCGCGACGGCGGGCCACTCGGCCACCTGGTGGGATTACGACAATGACGGTTGGCCCGACCTCTACGTGGCGAACGACTTCGCGACGCCCGACTCCCTCTATCGAAACAATCGTGACGGCACCTTCACCAATGTTCTCGATGAGGTGGTCCCGCATACCCCTTATTATTCGATGGGCGCGGATGCCGGGGATGTGAACAATGACGGATGGATCGACCTCCTCGTCGCGGATATGGCGTCGACCACCCACGAGAAGGATCAGCGCAGCATGGCGGGATCGCGGGTCCGGGGGCAGATGGACCCCGAGGATGAGCGGACGCCGCCCCAGTACATGCGCAATGCGCTCTACCTGAATACGAATACCGGGGTGGTTCTGGAGGCGGCCCAGATGGCCGGGATCGACGCCACCGATTGGACCTGGTCGCCCCGTTTCGAGGATTTCGACAATGACGGGCGGATCGATCTGTTCGTGACGAACGGCATGATTCGCGAATTCCATGGATCGGACCTTCTTGAGCGGATCATGGTCAGTGAGGATCTGGCGGCCCCGGTCCGGATCATGCGTGAAAGTCCGGTTCTGAACGAAACCAACATCGCCTTCCGCAATCTCGGTGACCTGCGCTTTGAGAATTCCGGCAAGTCCTGGGGGCTTGATCAGAACGGGGTGAGTTTCGGGTCCGCCACGGGTGACTTCGACGGGGACGGGGATCTCGATCTTGTCTTTGGGAATATGGATGCCTTCCCGACGGTTTTGCGAAATGATGGGAACGGGGGTAATCGCGTGGTGATCCAGCTGCGTGGAGTGGAGTCGAACCGGTTCGGGGTGGGGGCGCGAGTGAGGATCGAGACGGTTTCGGGTGTGCAAACGCGCCAGCTGGTGATCGCGCGGGGCAATCTGTCGAGCAGTGAGCCGGTCCTGCACTTTGGAACAGGTGAAGATAATCGGATCGGCCGCCTGAGGGTCGAGTGGCCCGGCGGTCGTGTGCAGGAGTATGAGGATCTGCCGGTCAATCGGAAGTTCGTCATCACCGAGACGGCTTCGGCCGGGCGGGCGCAGGATGAACCTCTTCGGCCAGGCGATGGACCGCCGCAGTTTGCCGAGGTTGCGGACCGGATCGGGTTTCATTTTATGGCGGATCAGGGGGAAATCGACGAATTCGGCCGGCAGCCATTCCTGCCCATGAAGCAGAATCTGCGCGGTCCCTCCCTGGCGGTGGGCGACCTGGACGGAGATGGACGCGACGATATCCTCGTGGGTGGCTCCAACCGGGTCCCGCTCCGGGCCTTTATCGGGCGATCCGGCGGTCATTTTGATCCGGATCCCGGGCACGGTTCGGCTCATCCCGGTGTGCTCAACGACGGTCCCCTGCTCATCGCGGATTTCAGCGGTGATGGCATCATGGACATTCTGCGCACCCGCTCGGGGGTGGCCCAGCCGGCAGGATCCGCGGCCTACCAGCCCGAGATCGTCACCGGTGGCCGTGATTCGCCCGAGCCCCTGGCCATTCCGGGCGCGAACCTCAGCGTGGGCGCGGCGGCGGCAGCCGATTTCGATCGAGATGGAGACCTGGATCTGTTCCTCGGCGCCCGGGTTGAGCCCGGGAAGTACCCGTTGTCTCCCTCCAGTCTCCTCCTGATCAATGACGAGGGGGCCTTTCATGACGTCACCCACGCGATTGCACCGGTGCTGGAATCCGTGGGCATGGTCACCGCGGCTTTGTGGACCGATGTGGACGGTGACGGATGGCCCGACCTTCTCCTTGCGGTGGAGTGGGGCCCGATTGTCGTGTTGCGCAACTGCGAAGGCGCTTTCTTTGAGGATCGATCAGCCGCCTTCGGCTTTGCGTCGGCCGGTGAAGGCTTCTGGAGCTCGCTGGCAGCGGCTGATTTCAACGGGGATGGTCAGGTGGATTATGTCGTGGGAAATCTCGGCCTGAACACGCCCTACCACGCCTCGATGGAGGAACCCGCATTGCTCTACCTCGTCCGTCCCGGTTCGAGTGACAATTTCCGCATCGTCGAAGCCTATTATGAAGACGGGAACGTCTATCCCAGACGGACCCGGGCCGAATTGGGCGGGAGTTCCGCTGGATTCGACGCCAGTTCCCTCGAAACAGTGATTTCGCGACGGCCGGGCTGGATGAGATCATCGGAAAGGACCGTCTGGCCGGGTCGAGGCGATTCCAGGTCACGGAATTGCGCAGTGGAGTCTTTCTGAGCGGACCGGAGGGGGGCTTCCACTTTTCCCCCCTCCCGCGTCTGGCGCAGATTGCGCCGATCGAGGGCATGGCCGCCGGGGACTTCGACGGAGACGGGAGGGCGGATATCCTGGCTCTCCACAATTCACATGCGCCCACCCGGGTGTTGGGTCGTTTTGACGGCGGAATCGGCGTGTTCCTGCGGGGAGACGGGGAAGGCGGGTTCGCCCTTGTCCCTGCCGCGGAGTCCGGTCTTGTCGTGACCGGAGATTCGCGGGCGCTGGCCCTCATCGATCTGGACGGCAACGGGTGGCCGGATTTTCTGGCCACGCGAAACCGGGGGAAGGCACTTGCCCTGGAAAACCGGGGTATTCCCGGCCACCGGTCGTTTTCTGTCACCCTGGAGGGGCCGGCGGGGAATCCAACGGCGGTCGGTGCGCGAATTTCGGTGGATTGGGCCGACGGCCGGTCCGGGACCTCCGAAGTCCATGCAGGTTCGGGTTCTTTCAGCCAGTCGATCGCGTCGTTATTTTTTGGATACAAAGAAGGGGATCCTCCGATTCGTATCCGGGTGCGCTGGCCCTCTGGGCGGGAGACCGGGCATAATTTTACGCCTGAAGCGGCCGGGATCCGCCTGAAGTCACCGTCCCGTTGAACAGAGTCCGGCGGTCGCGCAGGAGACCGAGCCTCCGGGACTGCAGGTCATTGTCCCATTCGCGGCGGGCTACGGATTGGATCCGAACTGTTGCCGGTAGGCCGATTTGAGGCCGTTGATCCGGTCGGTGCCGACGCGCGGCTGGCGGGCGGCCTGTTCGATCCAGTGACGGGCCCGGGCTTGGTCGCCTGCCATGATGGCGTGGAAGGCCAGGGTCGAAAGTGCGATTGGGTTTTCGGGTTCGGCTGCGAGCGCCTCCTGCAGACGGGCGACTCCTTCCTCGATCCGATTCAGGTCGAAAAGGAAGGATGCGAGTTCGATCGACGCGTCCGCCTCATTGGGGCGGAGGGCGATCGAGACCTGGTACTCGCGGATGGCCCCGTCGACGTCGCTCGCCTGCTTGAGGCGGCGGGCATTCATCAGGTGAAGGCCGGGTGAATCGGGACAACGTCCCAGGCCGGTCGCCAAAACCCGGTCGGCGTCGGCGGAGCGCCCCAGACGGGTGAGAAGACCGCTCAGATAGGCCCATCCATCGGCGAAATCCGGGTCGAGTTCGGTGCAACGCTCGAGGTGACGGCGTGCCTGGTCGAGGTCGCCGACGTCCTGGAGGGTGAGGGCCAACTGGAAGTGAAGGGAGGCGCTCTGCGGCGCGAAGGTCAGTCCGCGCTCGAGGTAGCGGATGGCTGCCTTCGGATTGCCGCGATCGGCCGCTTCCCCGGCAATCAGGGTCAGGCGGTAGACATCATAGCAGTGCTGATAAAGAAGCTCCATCCACGGGTCCGGCGGATCCCGGTAGGCGCCGGAAGCCTTCTGCTTGGCGCGGACGAATTCCGCCCGGGATTCCAGACCGAGCTGCTGGTATACCGTGACGATCAGATCGTAGCCGAGTCGGTAATTGGTCTGCCCCACGACCTTCTCGAGGATCACTAGGGCAGACTCCCAATCGCCCGCTTCGAATTCGCAACGGGCGAGACCCAGAAGGGCGTGAGATTCGTTTGGGGATCGGTCGAGGACTCCCTGATAGGCCCCTCGTGCGTCATCGTATCGGCTTTGTTTGAGTAGGAGGTCGCCGGACCGGATCCGGGCCGGTAGGTAGTCGGGGGAAAGGCGGGTGACCCGACGAAACAGCTGGAGAGCGTCATCGGCATCGCCGAAACCCGAAAGAATGACCGCGTGGCGGTGGGGCCACTCGGGATTGCCGGGTTTCAGGTATTCGAGTGCGACATAACAGTGAATGGCTTCCGCGTAGAATCCGTTCGCGTGGTAGAGGCGGCTCAGGTTTCCGAGGGCGGTCTCGGGTTCATGGCCAGCCCGGACGGCCGCCTCGCATTCGCTGACGCGTTGCGGAAACTCCTCCGGCCACGCCGCCAGGTCCGGTGTGGGTGGTAGGGCCTGGCGCAGAACCTCGGTTCGCTGCCTGCTCGTCGTCCACCAGTAGCCGCCGGCCAAAGTCGCCATGGTGACCAGCGCGATCAGCGCGATGCCGACGGCTGGTTTCTTCATGGTGCCGTTCTCCGCCAGAGAGTAATCCGGGCAGAGTCTTCATACGGGGGAGTAACCGGGAAGCCACCGGTCACCAGCGAAGGTCGGTCGTCCTCTTCGAATCGCCCGACGGCGAGGGTGACCTGGTCGCGTGGTTGATAGGACAGAATGGTGGGTGTGAAGCTCATCCGGCCGTCATTGCGAAACCACATGAGGGCGACCACACCGGTTCCCTTCCGATCCCAGTCCGCATAGGCGCTGACCGCCACGATATCGGTGGCCCCGTCGCCGTCCAGATCGACCCCCACCGGGCTGTAGGCCCCGGGCAGATCGCCGACCCGGTGATACTGGAAGTAGCCATTGCCCTTGTTTTCAAACCATTGCACCCCGTGCCAGGGACGGGGACCGGGAACGGCCGACGGACCAAATCCATCCCCATTGGAATAGAGAATGTCGGGCCGCCCGTCCTTGTTCAGGTCGCTGACCGAGATCCCGCTGCTGCCATAATCCTCGTTGGTCGAACCCCAGATCCGCTTCTTCTCGAAGGTGCCGTTCCCCTTGTTCTGGAAATAGTAGACCTCCTCCCACTGCTGGGAAACGAGTGCGACGATATCGGGCAGGGCATCGCCATTGAAATCGTCGACGCAAACGTTGATCGCACCGGAGAGCTCGATCAGGACGTGTTCGCGGAAGGTCCAGAGTCCGGTTCGCTCCATCCAGATCACACGCCCCTGATCGTAGCCGAACTGGGCGACAGCCAGATCCATTCGCCCGTCCGCGTTAAAGTCGCCGGCCCGGGTATCCGTGACGCGGTAGGTGTTCTCGAGGATCTTGTGCGGGGTGAAGACCTGGTGGCCATCGTTTTCGAGGATGACGATTTCGCCGATCCGGTCGTTGTTGGGAAAGACAAAGCCCATCACGGATACCAGGAGGTCGAAGTCTCCATCGTCGTCCATGTCGGCCGCTTCGACGTGCACCGGCGCCTTCAGATCGCTTGAAACCACCTGTTCGTCAAAGACGCCTCGGCTCGTCTGTCTCAGCCAGAGGACCTGGTTGGTCCGGGCTTCGCAGGCGAGGACGTCGACGAGTCCATCCTGGTCCAGATCGCCGGTGTTCACGTTTGCGACCCAGGTGGGGCCGTCAAGCGGCTTGCCGATCGCCTGCATGCGCATGAAGTCGAGTGCCTCCGTCCGGTTGGATTTTTGCCCGCTCAGGGATGAGCTGCTGGAGAAGTCGGGAGCGGGTTTGCAGCCGGGCAGGACCAGGGCGAGGGCCCAGGCCGAGATTGACGCGGCTCGCAGGAGGATTTTCCGCGGATTCGCGGGAAAAGATCCGATGGGACTTCTCATGGGGGTCGACCATACGCGAAGTCGGGTTCTTGTCCACCCGCCTCGAGGAATTGCCCTGCGGAAGACCTCACGCTGTCCGGATCTGCGCGGCCTGAGCACAGACGGCCCGGCGGCCCGTCCCTACCCGATTCGCCAAAAGGTAGGGCGGGACCGCTGGGCCCGCCGTCAACCGATGGGCATCGTCAGCCCTCTATCCTTTTGAGCAGCGGTCTTCCTCCGAACATTTGACGGCGCCGGAATCCTTCGCCAATCTCTCACCATGCCCCATTCGTTTCGCGTTACCCCAAGATGAGCAAGGCGCGTGTGACCCTTGCCGATGTGGCTCGAAGAGCCGGTGTCCATCCGACGACCGTTTCAGTGGCGCTGCGCGACAGTCCCCGGATCCCCGAGAAGACGAGGGTGCGGTTGAAGCTGATTGCCGAGGAAATGGGTTATGTGCCGGATCCCGGGGCGCGTGCCCTGGCGGGCTACCGGGGGAATACGAACGCTCCGAGGTCGGTGATTCCCATCGGCTACATCACCAATTGGCATACGCGTTGGGGTTGGAAAGAGGTGACGGCCCACCCGGATTTCTTCGAGGGGGCGAGTCAGCGGGCGGCGGAGCTCGGACTCTCCATCGAGCACTTCTGGTTGCGGGAGCCGGGTCTGACCCACGGACGTCTCAGCCAGATCCTCGATTCCCGCGGGATCACCGGCATCATCATTGCATCGCACGTCCGGGAAATTGATGAAGAGCTGCAATTCGCCTGGGAACGGTTCAGTGCGGTCAAGATCGACTATTTTCCCCATTTCCCGGAGTTGGCGATGGTGACCAGTGACCAGATGAACGCGGTCCGCATCGCCGTGCAGAGGGCGTTGGCTGCGGGTTACCGGCGGATCGGCTTTGTCATGGACGACGGCTATGATATCACGGTGGATCGCCTTTGGAGCGCCGGTTTCGTCTGGGAACAGCAGGCGATTCATCCGGCAGACCGAATTCCGGCCTACATGATACCCGGGAATGCGCCGCTGAACGAGTGGATTCGTGAACACCGGCCCGATGTGATCATCGGCAAGGCAGAATGGGTATTGCCGACCCTGAACGGGATGGGTTTGGCGGTTCCCCGGGATATGAGTTTCATCGATGTGTTTCTCGAGGATGCCACCGGTGAGTTGGCCGGAGTCCGGCAGAATCACTGCTCGGTGGGTGCCGCCGCGGTCGATATTCTTTCCGGACTGATCCGTCACAATTCGCGGGGCATACCTGAAATCCCGATCCGCACATTAATCGAGGGTACGTGGGTGGATGGGCGCTCGTTACCCGGCAGACATGCCGTCAGCCGCACCCGGTGAACGCGACATTGACCTGACCGGCTCTCACGTATTGGGTGATTCCCATGAGTAGCAGAAGGGTTGTATGTGCGTTTCTCTACGGTTTGGTCCTGTCCACGTTCTCTGGCGCGGCCGCGGAAAATCCGATTCTCTCCTGGAACGAGGAAGTGGTCAACACGACCCGGCTTTCCCGGAATCCGGCACCGGTGGCCGCTCTTCATTTTGCGACGTTTCATGTAGCGCTGTTCGACACGGTGAACAGCTTCAGCGGCACCTATGAGGGCTGGTTGATCCATGACCGGGCTCCCGAGGGCGCGGATCCAGATGCGGCGGTGGCCAGTGCGGCGCGAACCGTGCTGGATGCCCTGTGGAAAGGCGAGGCCAATCCCCTGAATATCGAGGCCGCCTACCTTCGCGCCATCGAGCGGATACCGGAAGGGGCCTCCAGGGAGGCCGGGGTGGCCTGGGGACGGAAGGTCGCCGAGGCAGTCCTGACGGAGCGGGCCAGGACACCCCTATTGCCGCCCGAAGAGGACTATACCAGTACTGAACCCGGGATCTGGCGGGGGACGCCCCCGGGATTCCGGCCACCGGTGGCCCCACGGCTCGACGAGGTGAAGCCCTTTGTCGTGGAATCCGCCTCCCAGTTCAGGGCTCCGCCTCCACCGGCGTTCGACTCCCGGGAATACGCCGAAGAGATCGCTTATGTGAACCGGGTCGGGGCGCGGGATGGAGCCGAGCGCACGGAGTACCAGACCCTGAGCTCGCCCTTCTGGTCGGACGACCTCGGCACAGCCTCGCCTCCGGGACACTGGAATGTGATCGCACGGGATATCGTCAGGCACAGGGGACTCTCGACCCTGGAGACGGCTCGCCTCTATGCGCTGCTCAACATGGCGGCAGCCGACGCGGGCATCACCTGTTGGGAAACCAAGTACCACTACCGCATGTGGCGCCCGGAAACTGCCATCCGGGAGATGGATACATCGATGAATCCCTGGACTCAACAGAATCCCGATTTCATTCCAAATATGGCCTCGCCTGCTTTTCCATCCTACACGTCGGGCCACAGCACCTACACCGCGGCCATGACCCGGCTGCTCGAACGCTTCCTGGGAACCGATGAGGTCGAGTTCACCTGCACCTCGGACGGCTTGCCGGGCGCGGTCCGCTCCTTCCGCAGACTCTCGGAGGCGCGGAACGAAGTGGGCATGAGCCGGATCTGGGGCGGCATCCACATCATGTCCGACAATCTCGAGGGCCAGAAGGCCGGTATCCGGGTTGCGGATTGGGTATTCGAACATAGCCTGCTTCCTTTGGACTGACTCAACGCCAACGCGGCGGAGGGATGGTTGCCCGCCCCCCCTTTCACCGGGTTCCGGTGAAAGCACGCCGCCTCAACCTCCGCCTTTGCTTCCTCTGATGCTGTCCGCCCGACGTTCCCCCCTGGTTGTCTCGATCGCGTTGCTGGCGGGTTGGTCCGGCGGGTTCGCTTATGAGACGCGACCGCTTCGCACCTCGACTCCGGCCGCCCCCGGAGCCAGGCCCTTCTCTCTCCTCTCGGAAGAGCAGACCCACGTGAACGTGCCCAATGTATTTGACGACCCGAGCATGTGGGGCGCTCGTTTCCGGGAGTTGACCCTGGGATCGGTGGAGACCGGGATCGCGATTGCGGATTTTGATCAGGATGGCCAGCCGGACATTTTCGCCATCTCGAAAAACGGACCCTGTGCCCTCTATCGACAGGTCGCGCCCTTCATTTTCGTGGATGTGGCCGCGGTGGCGGGGGTGACCTGCCCCGGCCCGGCGAACAACACCGGAGCCACCGCGGTCGACATCAACCAGGACGGCGCGATGGATCTTTATGTCTGTCGCAACGACGCGCCCAATCTTCTGTTCATCAACAATGGCGACGGCACCTTCGAGGAGCGTGCCGCCGAATACGGTCTGGCGGTGCGGGATTCCTCGGTTCATGCGCTTTTCGCGGATTATGATCGGGACGGCGATCTCGATGCCTATCTGGTGACCAATATCCTGGACTTTGACCGGAATCCGAAGGGCCGTCCGGACTACCTTTTCCGCAACAATGGCGACGGGACATTCGTCGATGTGGCGGAGTCTGCCGGGATCTGGGGTGCCACCCAGGGTCATACCGCGATCTGGTTTGATCCGAACGGTGATGGCTGGCCCGACCTTTATGTGGCCAACGATTTTGAAACACCGGACCGCTTTTATCTCAACAAGGGTGACGGCACCTTTGCCGATGTCGTTGATCAGCGCCTGCCACACGTGACCTATTTCTCGATGGGGGCCGATTCAGGAGACCTCAACAACGATGGCCTGGTTGATTTCATGGTGGCGGACATGCGCGACCGTACCCATGCGGAATACCTGACCGGAATCGAAGAGATGGGCCGGGGCCTTTGGGAGATGGAACGGGTTTCCGAACTGGTCCCCCAGTACATGTGGAATGCTGTTTACCTGAACTCGGGAACCGAACGTTTCCTCGAGGTGGCCCACCTTCTGGGAATGTACGCGACCGGCTGGACCTTTGGCGCCCGTTTTGCCGACCTGGACACGGACGGCCGGCTCGACGCCTTCTTCACCACCGGCATGATCCGCAACTTCCTGGATGCCGATCTGGTCGACCGGCAGAACCGGGCGCCGTCGCTGGCCGCCCGCGCAGCGATGTGGAAGACGACCGGACCGAGAACCGAAACGACCCTGGCCTACCGCAACCTCGGCGACCTCGCCTTTGCGGATGTATCCGAAGAATGGGGTCTGAACCAGGCGGGCGTGGCTTTTGGTTGTGCCCTGGCCGACCTTGACGGAGACGGCGACCTTGACCTGGTCTACTCGAATTACGGCGCACCACCCACGATCATCCGCAACGACCATTCGGGAGGTCACCGGATCCTCGTCAGGCTCGAGGGACGGGCGCCGAATCGCGACGGGATCGGATCCGAGTTGATCCTTGAGTCAGCCTCGGGCCGACAGGTCCGGCAGCTCTTCACCGAAAGGGGCATTGTGGCCAGCGAACCTCCGCTCGTGCATTTTGGGCTGGGGGACGACGCGGTCGTCTCAAAACTGACGATCCGTTGGCCTCTGGGCCAGGTGCAGGAACTTGAAGACCTGCCGGTGGATCGTCTGATTGTGGTGAAGGAACCGCCCCGGGATGAGGAACGGGTTTCTCCGGCTGTCGCGATGGCTCGCGGCCATCCGAAGGCCGATTTTCAGGAGAATGCCGCCGACCGCGGGATCAGGCATATCAGCCGGATTCGTCCTTTTGACGAATTCACCCGGCAACGGCTGTTGCCCCGTCGGATGAATGGTCAGGGGCCTGCGCTGGCCACGGGCGATGTCAACTCGGACGGACGGGTGGACGTCTTCATCACCGGCCTGGGCGGGCAGTCGGGCGTGCTCTATCTCGGAAAGGATGATGGCGGGTTTTCGGTGGCGGATTCACAGCCCTGGGCAGCGGCTGCGGAAGCGGAGGATCTCGGGGCGGTCTTTGCCGACGTCGACGGCGACGGTCATCCCGATCTCGTCGTCGCGGCCGGAGGGGTGGCGGTGGAGCGTGGGGATCCCCTCCTGAATGACCGGATCTATCTCAACGACGGGAGGGGGCACTTTCTTCCGGTCGCCATGGGCGCGCTTCCTCCCGACGGAGAGAGTGGCGGGGCGGTCGCGGCTGATGATTTTGATGGAGATGGCCGGGTCGATCTCTTCGTGGGCGGGCGGCTGGTTCCGGGACATTATCCGGAGACCCCCCGGAGCTTCCTCTATCGCAATAACGGCGACGGGACCTTCGTTGATGTGACGGACAGCCTCGCCCCGGATCTGCGTTCGATCGGCATGGTCACGGCGGCCGAGTGGGCGGATCTGGACGGCGATGGGAAGGTCGACCTCGTGCTGGCGCTGGAATGGGGGCCGATTACCTGTCTGCGCAATACCGGGACGGGCCTTGTCCCGCTGGATGATCAATCGGGATTGTCTGAGCGGACGGGGTGGTGGAGCGCCCTGGCGGTGGCCGACGTCAATGGCGACGGCCGATTGGACCTGGTCGCCGGTAATGTGGGACTGAATACGAAGTACCGGGCGAGCGTTGACAAACCGGCGGTTCTCTTCGCCGGGGTCTTTGATCGTTCAGGAAGTGAGCAGCTGGTTGAAGCGCGGTTCTCGGAAGGTCGCCTGATGCCCGAGCGAGGACGGAGCAAACTGAGCTATGTCTTCCCCTGGATTACCCGTAAGTTTCCCACGTTTTTGGCCTTCTCCAAGGCCAGTGTTGAGGACATTTTCGGAGTGGAGCGATTGTCGGGGGTTCGCAGACTGACGGCGACCGAGCTGGCCAGCGGTGTTTATCTGAATCTGTCGGGACCGGGGAAGA
Organism: Opitutaceae bacterium; assembly: GCA_041395105.1. NCBI lineage: Bacteria > Pseudomonadati > Verrucomicrobiota > Opitutia > Opitutales > Opitutaceae > Opitutaceae bacterium. The sequence goes on from JAWLBB010000004.1 coordinate 43,078, forward strand.
TGCGGTTCGAGTTCCATCGTCTTCCGCGTGAGGCCCAGATTGCCCCGATAAATGCCGTGGTGGCCCGTGATCTTGATGGCGACGGCACGATCGATCTGGCCTGTGTGGGCAACCAGTTTGGCCCGGAACCCAGTACCGGTCGTTTCGACGGTGGACTGGGTGTGATCCTGAAGGGGGACGGCCGCGGCGGATTCCAGGCCGAGTCGCCGGCTCGATCGGGATTTGTTGTTCCCGGAGAGGCGCGTTCGGTCGCGGCCCTGGAGTCGGAGGCTGATGCGGGACCTTCCCTCCTGGTGGGACGGAGCGGCGGACCGGTCCTGCTTTTCACGCCTGACTGAATCCGATCGGTGGACCGGGACCGGACGGGCGATTTTCGTGCCCGGGACACGGCCTTTTCTGACCAAACGGCACATTTCATCACTTTTAGGACAGCCTCTTGTCCCGAATCCGCTACACTGATGGGCATGAAGCGGCTCTGTCTCGGTTTGGTTTTCCTTCTTCCTTTCAACAGCTTCGTGTCGGCCGAGGATCTCGGTCAAGCGCGCTCGGCCTTTATCCGGGATCACGCCGGGTCGCCGGTGCACTGGATGGCCTGGGGGGAGGGCGTCTTTGAGCGCTCCCGCGAAGAGAACAAACCCGTCTTCCTGGTCATCGGCACTTTCTCCAGCGAGCTGGGTCGGGCCATGCGGGAGCAGTCGTTCGGGCACGAGGAAAACGCGGCACTCCTGAACGAGAATTTCGTCTGTGTTCTTGTGGATCGGGACGAGTTTCCCGGACTCGCCGCGCTCAACCAGGTCTGGGTGCGTTCGATCAAACAACTGCGGGGGTGGCCTCTCAACCTCTGGCTGACGCCCGAGTTGAAGCCCTTTGAAGGCGCCAATTATCTGCCTCCGTCGGATGAATGGGGAAACGTAGGATTTGTCAGCATGACAAAGCAGGTGATTGCCGCGTGGAATGCGGACCCGGATTCACTGAGGAGGCGGGCGGAGGCCGATGCGGCCAGCGTGGAGTCGAATGAATCCACCTCCGTCGGCGGTGCACTCGATGCGGCTGAACTCGCCGAATTGGTCGGGGAGTTCGGAGCGGACTGGATGGCGGTCCACGACGGGGAAACCCGGGGATTCGGAGATCCGCCGCGCTATCCGCAGCCGGAGCTGCTCCGGTTTCTGCTTCGCTCCGGAATTGACAGCCAGAAGGCGGCGGTGGCCACGCTTCATGCCATGGCGACGGGAGGCGTGCGTGATCCGCTCGATGGCGGCTTCTTTCGCTACGCCCGCGACGCGGGATGGCTCTTTCCCAATTTCCAGAAATCCGTGGCCGACCAGGCGAGGATTGCCCTGGCCTACCTCGATGCGGCCCGAATGACGGGCGACGCATTCTACGGAGCGATCGCACGCGGCGTCCTGGATTTCGCGCTGACTATGAAAGCAGACGGGCACGGTTTCATCGCGACGGAAGATGGCATGTCCGATTCGATTCTGCCCGGTTTTCTCTGGGCGGCCGAGGAGATCCGGTCGATTGTCGGCAAACCGGAGGCCGATTCGTTTCTGCGTGCCTACGGTGCGACAGATGACGGCAATCTTCCCGGAGACATTTATCTCGGGGTCGATACTACCGGGAAGAATGTCCTCCACGGCTTCGCGGATCCCGATGGTTTCCTGGAGGCACGAATGCGGCTTCTGGCCCACCGGGACGAACGGGCGAAGCCGCGACGCGACAGTGCGGCCACGAGCGGGACCCACGGCCTGCTGCTGACGGCGTTTGCGCGGGGTGGTGCAGAATTGGATGAACCGCGTTTCGTCCGAGCCGCCGCCGGCCTGGCCGGTTTTGTGCAGGATGAATGCGTGCTGCCGACCGGACTGTTGCGGGCGGGACCGGGAATCGAAAGTGAAGCGACGGCACGTGACTACGTGCTCGTGCTGGATGGTCTGCTCACCTATGCCGAGACCGCCGGCGATGCGTCAGCGGCCGAATGGGGACGATCGCTGGCCGAAAAGACGGTCGCACGCTATGGGGATCCCGCCGCCGGGCGTTTCTTTGCCACGCCTGAAGCGGGTGGTCCCGGGATCTGGGCCCGGGTCCACCTGCCCCAACCGGACAAGACGGATCTCCCGGGGGCGGAGACGGCTTTCATCGACGCCTGGAGCCGGCACGGACTGGGACATACTCTAGAGCTCGATATCGGACCCTATGTCACCGGAGTGGTCGACGCCATGGAGATGGACATCGAACGGGCGAAAGGCGACCAATTGCTGGCGTTGAGGGTGTTCCTCGATGCCAGCCGTTGATCCGGCCTGGCCGGATCTATTTCCAGTCCCGGACGACGAGGGTATCGCCTTCCTTCACCACCACAACCTTCTGCTTCTCCCTCCACCCGAGTTGGTCGATCAGCGACTTCGGGATGGTCACGTAGTAGGTGTAGGTGCCGGTCTTGGTGATCTTGCGAACCGGCTGGTTCTTGCTTCCGCGCAGGGCGGGGGCCTTCCTGCGGGCCGCCGGCTTCCGGGCAGCGGTCTTGCGGGTCTTCCTGGGGGCGGGCACCTTCTTCGTGGTGACGGTCTTCTTTTTCATGAAACCAAACGTAGCATGCTACGTTTGGTTTTCAAGATCAAAAGAAACCGTAGTATGCTACGTTTGGTTTTCAGGCTCAGGAAAAACCGTAGCATGCTGGAACGGCGCTTGGTTGGGGGTGCTGTCGTTGTTTTGTCTCGGACAACCGTTGCGGCTGGCCGGGGACGTCCAGCGCTACCACAGATGCTCCGATTTCAGTTGGTAGGGCGAGGGCCTCTGGACCCGCCGTCGAAGAGCAGTCAGCACCTCGTTGGCCGATCCGACTCTTTCGCTAACTAGGCGCCGTTCCAGTATCCTACGGTTTGTTTGGGTCGCGGGTAGCAAGGGCAGCCTCTCGGAACCCGGCCGTGCTTCCAGGCACCGTCGCAATGGCCCGGGACAGGTCGACGGACGGCCCGGCGGTCCGTCCCTACCGTTGGAATTTCCCGGTCCGGAGTCCTGAAACAGAGTCGGCTTGCGAACATCCCTCGAATCAGATCTTCTCGAACCGTCCACCGCCCACCTCCGATTCTGCACCGGCCTCCACTGCCGCCTCATGACCGACTCCCGCAAGCCCGTAAACATCATCTGCATGAAGTGGGGGACCAAGTTTGGTCCCGAATACGCCAACCGCCTTCACGGGATGGTCGGCCGCCATCTCAAGCGGTCCCATCGGTTTGTCTGCTTCACGGATGATGCCAACGGACTCCATCCGGGAATTGAGGCCCGGCCCTTGCCCCCGATGGATCTGCCACCGGGCAAGGAGCGTGGGTGGCGAAAACTGAGCACCTTCCAGCGTCCCCTGGCTGATCTCGACGGCACCACGCTTTTCCTCGATCTCGATGTGGTCATCCTTCGCGACATCGATTGCTTCTTTGACCCGCCGGGTGATTTTCTCATTGCCCGGGACTGGATGTTTGCCCGTCCCTGGCGCAGTACCGGAAACAGCTCGGTCTACCGGTTCGAGGCCGGGGCGCATCCCGAGGTCTATGCGGAGTTCATTGCGGACATTGACGCAGTCAAGGCCCGGGTCCGCAATGAGCAGGCCTACCTTTCCCGATGGATGAAACGGGCCGGAAAGTTCCAGTTCTGGCCGGAGGGCTGGTGCGTGAGTTTCAAGGGACATTGCGTGCCCCCGTTTCCGATCAACACCTGGAAGGCTCCGGAACGGCCCAAGGAGGCGAAGATCGTTATTTTCCACGGGAATCCCACGCCGGCCCAGGCACTGGCCGGTCGATTCGATGGTCCGCTCCGGACGGTGCGTCCGACCAGGTGGGTGGCGGAGGCCTGGGAAGGGAGATAAGGGGCAGTGGAAGGAAAGCGGTGTTCAGGGAGAGATTCCGAATGTAGCCGCGGCAGTCTCTTGCCGCGAATCACCGTCGATACGCCCCAAGAGACTGGGGCGACTACACCCGAGAAACAAACGAGCGGAAAAACCTTGTTTTTGAACTTTCGCCGTCGGTTTTGGCGCCATTCCTGAATGACCTCTTTTGGGGATTCGAGTGAAAACCTCAATGGCTTGCCTAACCCTCATGTGGCGCGGAAGCTGGCAACCCATGAAAAACCGCAAAGTCAAAGTCGGCGTGGTCGGCTGCGGGGTGGTCGCAACGGCCTACTATCTGCCGCATCTGATGGGGATGGAGAACGTCGAGCTGACCGCGGTCTGTGACCTGAACGAGGCTCGGATCGGCCATTGTCAGCGGCTCTTCGGCGCGCGGCAGATCTACACCGATTACTTCGAAATGCTGGAGAAGTCGGGGATTGATGCGGTCTTCATCCTGACCAGTCCCGGCAGCCACGTGCGCTTCACTCTGGCGGCGATCGAGGCCGGCATCCACGTGCTTCTGCAGAAGCCGATGGCGACCGGGATGAAGGACGCCCTGGCCATCGCCCGGGCGGTCCGGAAGACAGAGTTGGTCGCCCTGATTGAACCAAGCGATCATTCGCCCCTTGATTGGCGCTATGACGAGGTCCGGCGGCTGATTGGAAAGGGTGTGCTCGGCGATCCTTATTGGTTTGCCTGCATCGGGCGCGGCGGTACGAAAAAGAGCGCCATGTCGGGCGGTAATCCCTACGGGGTCGGTGCCTTTTTCTCCAGGGATTCCGGAGGGATGCTTTTCGATTTTCCCTATGCGCCAACCATGATTGTGACTCTGCTGGGCGACTGCAAGAGTGTCCAGGGGCTGGCCAGGATCAGTGCGCCCGAGCGTTGGGTCGTTCCGGATTCGGAGTATGACGTCTTTCTGGAGGAGTGCCGCGATCCGGCTGACTGCAATTACTGGACGGTCGTGATGGAAAAGGAGAAGACGCAGAAAACCACGATGGAAGCGCCGGACAATGTCTACAGCCTCTACGAAATGGCCAACGGCTGGATCGGGGCCTTCCATATCGGCCGGCTCTTTCAACAGGCCCTGCCGGGTGTGACTTTCGGCAACCTAGAAATCTACGGCACGGAAGGACACCTTTTGCTGCACACGGAGAACTTCGCGTCGATCTGCTCGACCAGGACGGAGTTGCTGCCGAAGACGGATGAGAACGGGTGGTACCATATCCCGCACCCGAAGGGTCCGCCCAACCCCGCGCACCTGCCGATCCCGGGCGCCTTCAATTACTACCACGAGTCATGCGATCATTTCATTGAGTGCATCCAGGAAGGGAAAGACCCAATCCTCAATGTGGAATGGGGACTGCACATCACCGAGATGATGTGCGGGGCCATCGAGTCGGCCGAGACGGGGCGGCGTTACGAGATGACCACGACGACGAAGGGCTTCTTGTAGCTTCAACGCGTCGGTCTGATGCACCGCATCCACGGAGATGCGGTGCACATTCGTCCCGACCGGGTTATCCCTCAACCGGGTCCACACCGGGGTTTCCGCCGTTGCGATTGGCTTTCCCGTTGCCATTCACATTGCCGTTACCCTTACCGTTCTGGCCGTCGGTCTTGCCGGGTGCGGCTTCACGGTTGGCTGCCCGGGCGCCTCCCTGTTTGCCCGTGCCATCACGGGGCGGGGTGGCGACGGGGCACTGACCCGGGGTTGTCTGTCTCTGGACCGAGCCGTTCGATCCGGATCCGTTTCCGGAATTTGCGGCCTGGTTGCCGTGACGGGCATCGGCGAACGAGGTGAAGAAGACCGCAGCGGCGGTCACCAGAAGGAGTGAACGTAGTGTTGTTTTCATACGGATGGAGACGATGCGGATCGCTCCCGGTTACGATAAATTTCGATAAATTGAAATATACGCATTCAACGAATTAAAGGGTGGGTTTCGGAGGTCGTGACCGGATCGATGATGCAGGCAGTCGTGGCGGCTGCCCGTGGAATTCCGCTGACAAATCCTGTTGTTCGTTCCAGGATTCCCTGCATGGAGAAATGGCCGACTCTGGTGCGTGGACTTGGGCTGCTCGGCCTGATCCTGATGGGTGGAACGAGCGTGCGCGGAGCGGAGGATGGGAGGGTGGCCTGGGGGCTCGCGCACCTCCGGAACGCTCTCCTGGACGCGGGGTATGTTCCCGGCGAGATCGCGATCGAGGCAGACCTCAAGCAATCGGAGCGGGAGCATAATCCGGAGTCCTATTCCCTCGGAGTGAACCCGGGCCTTATCCGGATCACGGCCGGTGATACTGCAGGAATTCTCTACGGCTGCCTCGATGCGGCCTCGAGGATCCGTGCGGCCGGCGAGCTTCCTGTCGGCTTTGAGGTCACGGAGTCGCCAACCATGAGCATGCGGGGACCCTGCATCCTCCTGATGAAACTGGGTGCCTACAATTTCTCGGTTTCGCCGGAAGAGTTTCCCTTTTTCTATGACCGTGAGCTTTGGATCCGCTGGTTGGATTTCATGGCGGAGCAGCGGTTCAATACCCTGACGCTCTGGAACGGGCATCCCTTTGCCTATTTCGTTCCGTTTGACCGCTATTCTGAGGCGCAGGAGGGCATGCCACCGGGTTTGGTCGAAACGAACCGCGAGATGCTTCACTGGTTGGTGGAAGAGGGCGGGAAGCGCAATATCCGGCTCATCTTCGAATTCTACAATATCCATACTTCGGTCTATTTTCAGGAAGCGCATGACCTGCCCGATGAAGTCAGCGAACCGGACCCGCTGCTCCGCGACTACACGGCCTATGCGGTCGAGCGTTTTGTGAGTGAATTCCCCGAGATCGGCCTGCATATCACCCCGGGCGAAGCGCTCGACCTGGCCTGGACGGATCGTTGGGTGAACGACGTCCTTTATCCGGCGGTCGAACGAGGAGGAATCCGGGCGCCGGTCATCGTTCGCTCGTGGGGCGTGGATCTTCCGCATGCCGGGAAGATTGCCGCGGCTCATCCCGAGACCTGGTTCGAGCGCAAATTCAATGTCGAAATGATCGCGGATACCCGGGCTGATCCGGAGAACGTCGAATGGGCGGCCCTGACCGGAAAGCACGTGGTCAATATCCACATGGCGGCCAATCTGGAGCCGTTCCGGTGGAGTCCTCCGGATTACATCCGCCAGTGTGTGCTTGGGGCGATCGAGACCGGCGCGGGCGGACTCCACCTGTATCCGCGAAAGTCCTGGCGCTGGCCTGAAAGTTCGGAGCCAGGCAACCCGCAACTGCAGTGGGAACGGGACCGGATGTGGTATGAAGCCTGGGGACGCTATGCCTGGCGGGCCGATCGGGACCCGGTGACGGAAAAGTCGTGGTGGCTGGACCGGCTGACCGACGACTTCGGTGGTCTTGGCGCCGCGGAGCGCCTGCTGGAGTCGATGAACACCGGGGCGGATGTCCTTCCCCAGATACAAAGGCTCGTCTGGTTGGGCAACGACAACCACACCGTGGTGACGGCCGGGATCCGTCTCTCGCAATTGGAAAAGGCGGAAGGTATTCCCTTCATGGACCTGCCGGAGGTGGCCCAGCGGATTCCGGAGTTCCTGGAAACGATACGCTCCGGAGCGATCCCCCCTCAGCCGACACCGTTGACCGTGTTGGAGGCTGCTTTGGCCAAGGCCGATCGTGCGGCCGGGCTGGCCCGGGAAGCCTCGAGCCTGGCCCATCGGCGGAAAGCGGAATTGGAAGCGTGGGCCCGGGATGCCGAGGCGGTAAGGTTGACCACCCGTTTTTACCTGGAGAAACTGGAGGCCGCGGTCCTTCGAGCCGAGAGCGAGCGCTCGGCGGCGCCCGCGGCTCCTGACGCCTTCCTCGCTCCATTGACGCGATCGGTGTCGACCTTCCATGAGCTCGCCGCATTGACCGAAGGCTATTATGACAGCCTGAGCGATGTCCCCATGTGGTTTCCCGTTCGACTCAAGAAGGTTCCTTACCATTGGGTCGACGTCGTTCCGCTCTATGAGAAGGAGGAAGCAATGTATCGGGAGCTGATCGAGGGTCAGGCTGAGGAACCCTCAACAGATCCGGTCCATGAAGGATTGATCGGTTTGCTATATGGGGATCCGGGCCTGCGTCGTCCCCGGGAGATGGACCGGGCGGAGGTGCTGGAATTCGACTGGGGGGTCGAGGATCCCGGTCGAGGTCGTCACTGGTCGGTTGAGTGGCAGGGTTTTCTCCTCCCGCCTGGGGCGGGCGATTGCGAGCTCATGGTGGAGTCGGACCAGCCGGTGCGGCTGGAGGTGGCGGGGGCCGTGCTTCTGGATTTTGCGGCGGGTGCCGGAGAGCACCGGCTCTTCGTTTCGACGGGGACGGATCATGCGGTGCCGTTCAGACTCGCCTACGACCACCGTGAAGGTCCGACTGGACGGCTTCGCATCAGGTGGAGTCGGGATGGCGTCGACTTCACGCCGATTCCGACCGATGCCCTGCGTCATTCCGACCGGGAGCGGCGTTGGGTGGACCAGGCGCTCTTCATGAGTGAACTGTAGGGCTCCTGAGATTGGCCTGCTCTTGCCAATTTCCGGAACCTCGTCACCGTGAGGCAATGTCTGGAAAAGAACAGGGAACCAACGTGCTGGGAGAACCCCTGGAGGTCTGCAGCGTCGACCCGTTGACCGGTTTCTATCGCGACGGCTGTTGCCGGACCGGTGGGGAAGACCTCGGGATGCATACGGTCTGCGCTGTGATGACGGAGGAGTTTCTCGATTTCTCGGTGCGCGCCGGAAACGACCTGAGCACCCCCAGACCGGAATTCGGATTTCCCGGGCTGGAGCCAGGGGATCGCTGGTGTGTTTGTCTCGGTCGCTGGGTCGAGGCTTACCGGGCGGGTGCGGTCGCGCCGGTCATTCTTGAGGCCACCCACATCTCGGCCCTGGAGTTTGTCTCCCTCGACGACCTGCAATCGGCCGAGTGGGTCGATTGACGGCCGCCGCCGGCGTCCTGGCGGCAGAACGAATTCCAGAGGTAGCGAGCTTGTCGAGTGTAGCCACGTCGCTGTGTCGACGTGTATTCAAACAGTGTAGGCACGTCGACACAGCGGCGTGGGTATCTCAGGAAGTCCCTACGGCAGATCGTAGATTTCGATCAGGCCGGTGCCCTCGCCGACGACTTCATTGCGCAGGCGCACGGTATAGGGTCCCGGGGCGAGCCAGATGACCAGGGCGGCGTCGGCGCTGCCGGATTCCAGGGGGAAGGCGCCGACGGTCTCGAAGATTTCGGCCAGTCCCTCATCGGGCAGATCGGTGCCCCAGCTCTGGTTTTCGGCGATGGGAGAGGGACCGTCGAAGAGGGTGATTTCGGGATCCGGGAGGAAGTTGGCCACGCCGACGGTGCCGAGTCCGGGGCCTATGCCGCGGAAAAGGACCCGTCTCGGGGCATTGCCCTCGATGACGAAGCCGGCGATCATGACGCCGCTGCCGGTGCCCACCTGGCCGCGCAGGGAAAGGTTGGCCACGCCCTGGCTGGTGGTGCCGAAGACACCGAGGTCGGCGTCGTAGGCCTCGACCAGGGTGATGCCGGTCAGGCCGTCGAGGCCCTGGACCACGGCGGTGTAGGGCCCGGGGGTGACCGGCAGGTAGACGGTGGCGTCGGCCTTGGCATCCTCGAGGAAGAAGGCTCCGAGTCCGGCGAAGACGGCACGCAATTCATTGCGGTTGCCCGCTTCCAGCCAGTTGGTGTTTTCGGCGATGCGGTTGGTATCGGCCGGTTTGGACTGATCGACCAGGCGGATGCGGGGTCTTTCGAGTCGTCCCTCGACGCCAAAGGTTTCCAGCCCGGGGCCGATGGCCCGGATGAGCATGGGGTTCTCGGCCGACCCGCGGATGACGAACCCGGCGATCAGGCTGCCACCGGCACCGATGGGGCCGCGTCCGGAGACATTGACCAATCGGGCACTGGGCAGACTCTGCTCGGCCCCAAGAATCGACCAGGAACCATTGTCGACCAGGGAGAGGACGCCACTCATGGTCCCCTCGGGATCCGAGAGATCCAATTCGAGTTCCGAGCCATCGGAAAGGAGCCCCGAGAAATGGTCCTGCTCGTCGAGCATACCCGTGGTGGCGGTGGCCATCAATTCACCGTCGATCACGACAAAGACGGTGCCGTCGGGGCCGACCGTCGCGGAGACGGTGGTGCCGGCCGAGCCGATGACGGCTCCGTGATAGGTCAGGGCAATGGCCTCGGAGGCGCTCTCTCCCTGACTGCGGGCGCCGCTCGCCGTGTATCCAAGAACAGATACCGAACCGGTGAGGCTTCCGTCGGTGAGGGAGCCCGTGAGGACGGCGCCACCGGCCAGCGTGCTCACGTCGATGGAAAGGTTGCCCTCGCTGTCGACCGTCCCGGTTGCATCCACCTGCTTGCCGGTGGCCGGATCATAGCCGGAGAGCGATGCCGTGCCGTCTCCGGCAACATTCATCGTCCAGAGTCCTCCGCCGGGGCTGAAGGAGCCGAACCAGGTGCCGCTGGTGTCATCGGTGATGGTGATCTCGATCGCGGCGGTTTCACCCATGGGGATTTCCCCGTAGGATTCGATCACGCCATCGACCTCGACGGTGTAGGTGGAGCCGATGGTGAGCTTCCCGGACGGCACGAAGAGAATCCGTTTGGAGATGTCCTTGGCGGTCGATTCGGTGTGCGGGTTGTCCAAAAGGTCGTCGGCGGGCGCGTAAACCTGCCCATCGAGGAGATTGCCGCCGTCGTCACGCAGCCGGATCGTGGCCGGTCCGGCCATGGTGGCGCGGATATAGTTGGCGAAATCGATCCGCAGGGCGGCTCCGTTGTTCAGGCTGGTGACCCCGTTCACTTCGGGCGGTGCCAGCGACTTGAGCGGGATATTGACGTCGAAGTGCGGCGGGGGCACCGGCAGCACCTCGCTGAAGGCCGTCTCGTAACCATCCTTCTGATACATGACCTGCCACCAGCCGGCGGGCACATCCCAGCGGTAGGTGCCGCCGACCGGAGTGACCTGCGGATTGATCTCTCCGAATTCCTCCGCGGCCGAGACCATCCAGGGCCCGTTTTCGGTCTCGCCCTGAAGCAGGGTGGCGGTGACGCCTTCGAGACGATTGTCCTCGGTTACTTCATAGACGAAGCCGCTCGGGTCGATCTTCCAGGTCGGACGCGCCAGAGGCTGCTTTATCCTGCCACCCGATCCAGAGGATCCACCCGATCCGCCGGGTCCGTCGGGCGGATTTGGATCCTGACAGTCTTCGTAGAAGCTGTTGATGCCGGCGAAGGCGTCTTCAGCGGCTTTGATTTTGTTTTCGGCGATATCGTCGGCAATGAGGGAGCCACCCAACGAAATCAGTCCCACCATCGCACCCACCCCGGCACCGGCGCCGGTCGCGGAAATGGCGAGTGCTCCGCTCATCATGGTCGTGCTCAACACGTTTTTTGTGAGGACCGCGTTGGCGGCATCATTGATGCGGTCTCTCAGGAAGTTGTAGTCCGTGGGGGAGGCGCCGCAGTTGTCGACTGCATCAAGCATTTCCTTCCAACGGTCGACCTGCTGATAAGCGTCGTAGTAGTCACTGAGCAGATTGAGTAGATCCCCTGCCGCACCGACTCGACCGGCCCACTTGATCTGGGTCTCCAGCGTCCTTTTTCCATTGAGGTTGGGAAACCCTCCCAGATCCAATTCGAAACCTGGCGGAAGGATCGATCCCGGAAAGTCGTCCGGTTCCCCCGCAGCGATCGTGACCGGGGTGGTGTGAAGAGTATCTGTTCCGTTGAAATCGAGGATGAGCTGCAGTGGCGAACCGGACTTGCCGACAGCATCGATCGGGGTAAGCGAGACCTCGTAGGTCATCCCAGGGGTCAGGTCGGTCAGGACGTGGGACTTCAGTCCACCCGGGAATTCTGCCAGGTTGGTGTCGTTGACCGTCAATTGGTAATCCTGAACCCAGAGGTCATCGCGAGCTTGGGGCCAATTCAGCGTGACCCGGTCGGCTCCGATGTCAGTCAGGCTGATCCCGGCTCCGTCCACCCAGGACGGAGGAATGGCATCCCGCCCGGCAAGGCGATCGACATCGATGAGCATCGTGACGGTGAACGTGAAATCCGAACCTGACAGACTATAGTCCACGGAACCGGCTTTGAAGGGGACCTGCGTTGCGGGATAGTCGATGCTTCCACCGGGGAAGTCCACCTCGACCGTGTCGGATTCCGGTGGATCCGCCACCGGGGTGATGCGGTAGGAGACGGTGCCGGTCAGGGCTCCATCGCCGAAATCGGCGGTGAATCGGTGTCCCTGGGTGTAGTCACTGTCTTCGAATGCGGCGGGTTCCGCTGGAGGTGGGGTATCTTCGGTAAGAGCTTGGGCTTCGGACCCGGGCGGCAGATCCTCGATTGCGCCAATGCGCAGATGATTGCCCCATTTCGGGAAAGCCGTGGCCGGGGTTCGGTATTCGACCGAGATCGGACCGGCTTGCCACGAGTTTGATCGATCGCTCTCGATCAGCGCCCGGAACCGGCCATCGTCTCCACGGGTTGCTCGGGCGGTTCCTCCAGCCCCGCCGGCGACGGTCACATCAATGTCGCTGACGAAATCGGGTTGGTTGAAATCGAGTTCGAACTCGAAAGGGAAACCGGCCAGGATCCGGCGCCAGAAAACCGGACCATCGTCGGTCGTCTGCCATGTGGTCCATTCGACCACATCGGGAAACCTCCGGAGAAGCGAAAGGGCCTCTGAGTTCTGGACGGTGGGCGGTTGGCGCATGCGGACCTGCGTGACCCCCACGGGATTGGGTTGATGAAGGACCTGGTGTGGGTTGGAAATCACCTCGCTCCCGTTCGATAGGGTGGATACGGCGGTCAAGGTATGCCAATAAGGAACGGGGCGCTCGGGCAGGTTGATCCACATCTGCCAATAACCCTGCCTGGAGACGTAAGTCTTGCCGACGACGTCCCCGTCGGCTTCGAGGCGAAGCGAGCCCGGCGGCGCCCGGCCGGTCAGCTTGAGCGTTCTTTCCCTGACCTGTTCCGGCCCGTCGATGGTCGGTCTGCGGATCAGGACAACTGGATCGTCAAACAGCATCTCCTCTGAGGATCCCTCCGGTCCGGTGTAGGATAGGGTTGCGGTCAGGTCGACGGTCTCGCCGGTGAAATCGGGCGAAAGCGCGAAGGTGGTGTAGAGCTTTGTCCACTTGCCCGGATCGAGATCGGGCAGGACCACGATATAGTCACCGCCGGAGAGAGTTCCGGATGCGGGCAGGCTGTCGATGACAAGAGAGTCCGGCTCGGGGTTCACCCCGGGTGGAAGGTGGATGGTAAGGACGACATCGCTCAAGGGCGTGTTGAATGCGTTGAGCATCCCCGCGGAAAGCCAGAGGCTCTGGGTGGGCTCAAGCAGTTCGGGGAAGGTGTTCAAATAGGTTGCTCGGGAGCTGCGGATTCGTCCCACGGCAGGAAAGCGGATGGATCCGAGGTCGTTGGCTCCGGCCCGGGGTTCGAAGAGTTGCATAGCCCGTTCGCTCGGATCGTCAGGCAGCCAGATTTCCAAAGTGCCTGTCTGCAAGGCTGTGGGCAGGAGCACGGAGGATCCCAGACCGACATAGGGTCCCGAGAAGAACTCGCCGCTGATCTCCCTGGGCAGGTCGGCCCGCCAAACGGTCCCTGCCGGCAATGGGGTTCCGTCAGACTCCGCCAAAATCGCGGTCACATAATGGTCGGAGGCGAAATCCAACTCGATCGGGTCGAGGTTGATGACGACTGAATCCTCGGAGTATCCGGGGCCGGCTTCGGTTGTCCCTCGGATTTCGACCTTTCTGTAGCCGAGGGGCCCGGGATCAAGGGTCAGGAGGTACTCAGTGCCGACCGCGTACTCCGTTTCAAGGAACAGCCCCCCAGTCGAACCGGAGGATCGGGCGTCGGATCGGAGGAATCCTGGACGGATGACAGACATCCTGATGAAACCCATCCGGGGGTCGGAAGAGAGATCGACCTCTTCCAACGTCCCGTCGGGATGGCGCAGGGCGAGGGACCTCACGACAAACCGGTAGCGGTAGACTGGCTGGAGAGTCACCTCGCCCGCGTCGACCGTCCCACCTTCAGCCGGTATGGTCAAAGTTAAGGACGCCTCTCCACGGGTCATTCGACCGGTGGCCGGGTCGGAGAGACGGGCTCGGGCTGTAACGAAGGTGGTTGCGAATGCCTCGAGCGAAAAGCTTCCATCGGTATCAGTTTCGCTGGATTGGCTACCGTTGACGCCCTCATTGGCGCTGTATCCGGTGAGGGTTCCATTGGCAACCGGACTTCCAGAGGGATCGAGGAGGGTTCCGGTGATCGAGCCGGCCCGGACGAAGTATTCGCTCCACTCCAGCGTAAGGTCGCCGACGGTGCCCGCGTCGGGAACGATGGCGGTGTGGGGACCCGCGTCGATATCCCAGGGTTGTCGGGTCAGGCGGTAGGAGACTTCGGTCCCGGGCGCGAACTGCAGGCCGGGTGCGGCATCAACTGTGCCACTCCCCGATACTTCGCCGAAGCCGAGAAAGCGATCGGTATCCGTTTCGTAGAGACCGATGAGGAAGCCGCCCCGTGGATTGCCATCCGGATCCTTCACGGTGAAGAAGGCCGGGGTGGTGGCCTCCAGGGACTGGTCAACGGTGGTCAGGAGGCCGGCGCGCAGGGTGACGGCTGTCAGGGACTGAACGACGCGGTTGCCCTGCAGGACACGCAACCGGTAATCGGTTCCGGGCGGGAGTCCTCCGTTTTCGAGAGTACCCGAACCGGTAATGGCCCGGCTCGCGCCCGCGCGGATGGATTCGCTCCAGAGGCTGAAGACGAGTCCCTTTGCGAAGTCCTCGGTGGATGCGTTCACGCTGATGGCTAAGGCGGCCTCGACCGTCCGGGGAAATCCCGATGCCGGCAGACTGGTGGTGGCTCCGAAACCGTCCGCAAGGACGCCGCTGACCGAGGTGACCCGAGCGGTGCCGGCGGGCAGCGTCCAGGCGCCGGTGAAGAGCCCGGCGGTGGTTCCGCTTTCGGTGAGGGACGCCGAGGCCGAGGAAGACTCGGTTCCTTTGGAGGGATCAAGAAGGTCCACCCAGCGTTCGTAGGCCACGGTGGCGGAGGCGGTTCGGCCGGATTCGGCGGTCATCGAGACCGCCAGGGAACCTTCAATGGCGAGGAGCTCGCGGCTGTTGGCGGCGAGAGCCGGTGTGGTGGCGACCGATTGGATGGAAAGGGCCTTGGTCGTGATGCTGACGGTGGCCGAATGCGGCAGAGGGTCGCCGGCCGTCGGCTTGAGCAGGATGCGG
The DNA here is from genome assembly GCA_041395105.1 of Opitutaceae bacterium. Lineage (NCBI taxonomy): Bacteria > Pseudomonadati > Verrucomicrobiota > Opitutia > Opitutales > Opitutaceae > Opitutaceae bacterium. The sequence continues at coordinate 58,246 of JAWLBB010000004.1, forward strand.
TAGGAGAGGGCCGCGGAGGCGGGTAGTCCCGTGTCGAGGTAGGTGTTGACGGTGGGTCCCACTTCACCGACATCGGTCCACTCGCCGCCGGCCTCCCGGCGCTGAACGACATAGCCGAGGATGGCTTCCTCGGCCGGATCCCAGGCGAGCTGAACGCGGCCGCCGTCGAGGGACGGGGCGGAAAGGGCGGCGCTGCCGGCGACCGAAGGCTTGGTGGTGACCTCGAGGGTGGGGCCGGTGGTGGAGATATTGCCGGTCGCATCAAGGGCCTCCACCCGGAAGGTGTAGGTGGTTTCGGGAGTCAGGGCGGGCACCTGGAGGGTGCGCACGGTGGCGCCGGTCTCGGCGAGGATTTCGTCGTCTCCAAATACGCGATACGCGGTGACGGCCCCTCCGGCATCGACCGCTTCCGACCAGGCGAGATCGACGAGGGTGGCGCCGATGGTGGTGGCCTCGAGAGTGGCGTCGTTGGGCCAGGTCGGGGCGTCGGTGTCGGGCGGCGCGAGATCGAGTTCGGTCAGGAAAATGTCGGAGCGCGCATTGGTGTCATCCGTGACCAGGTTGGCCGATTTGGACTGGTAAACGACCGCCCGTCCATCGGCGGTCAACTGGGCCAGGGTGGCCGGTCGCGACGCTTCGCTGAAGACACCGGTGCTGGAACGGTTGACAAGGAAGGTCCGACCGAGACTGCGATCGCGCACATAGACATTGATGTCGGCGGTGGGATCGTAGACGGCGAGGGGATTGGCGCCGCCATTGGTGCTCTGGAAGGCGATCCGCTGACCGTCATCACTGATCGAGATGCGGGCCTGGTGGGTGGTTATCGCGGTTACCGGCATGTTTCCGGCGGCGCCCCGGGTGAAGACCTCGAGGGTGTCGTTCTGCCGATCGAGCAGATAGCCGACCTGGGCGTTCGGTGAGCCGCCCAGAGAGGGGTCGGCGATGTTGTGATAGAGGGAAAACGATTGCTTCCAGGAGAAGGCGACCCAGCGTCCGTCGCGGGAGATGGTCGGGGCATAGGCGAATCCGGTGGCGGGTTGGCCGTTGCCGTATTGGCGGGTGATCGCGCTGATCGTTCCGGGTGCACCCGCGGAGCGGTCGAGGAGCCAGATGACGCGAAGGGTGTCGGAAAAACCGTTGGTCGGCTTGTAGGCGACGGTGAAGACGGCAAGATCGCCGTCGCGGGAAAGGGCGACCTGCTCCACGTTGCCGGGCGTGGTGTAGCCGGAGAGGGAGTAGACCGGGTCCGGCGCCAGGGTGAGTTCGGTGGTCAGGACGTTGTAGAGGTAGAGGCGGTCGCGTCGGACGGTGGCCTCTGCGTTCAGGTTGGTCGCGTTGCTGATGAAGGCGACAGTCGAGCCGTCGGCGGAGAGGATGGGCGGAACGGGATATTGGCTGTTGTTGTCGTTGTCGCTGCCCACCCCGGGGGCATCGGAAACGAGAGTGACCAGGCCGGTCTGGGCGTCGTAGAGGTAGACGTCGTTTCCGAAGTCAGTGTCATCGAGGGAGAGATTCTTGGCCGTGGTGGAGAAGGCGATGAAACGGCCGTCGTCACTGATCGAAGGAAAGGTGCAGTTCTGGTCGGCGAAGGTGCCGTCGGCGTTCTTGCTGACCACGATGGTCTCGCCGGTCTGACGATCGAGGCGGTGGATCTGGACATCGCCCTGGTTTGGTGTGCCCTGGGTGCCGTAGGACGCGTAAGCGACATAGCGTCCGTCGCCGGAAACGGCCGGCCAGGTGCTGTCGTAGGCCCGTTCATTGCCGTCGGGTTGCAGGGAAACCCGGGAGGTCGTCAGTCCGGAGCCGTCCGGCAGGGTGGTGGCCGAGATCTCGGTGATGGCGGTGATGACGGTGCCGCCCGAATCAACCCCGAAGAGCTGGTAGTTGTAAGTGGTGGCGGGTTCGAGAGGCGCGTCAATCCGGGTGTAGGTGGGGACGGGGTCGCCGCCATCCCGCCGGAATTGATAGTTGGCAATCTTCGGGTCCGAATTGAAGGGGTCATAGCCTTCGGGATAATCGAAGAAAAAGACCACTCCGTGATCGTAGGCCTCGATTCGGGCATTCTGGAGAGGGCCATAGGGCTGACTGAAGAGAGCCGCGCCGGAAACTGCGGCGATAAAGAACGGGAGGAGAAAACGGGATATCATGACGACCATTTGTGAAATTTCATGAGGATTGGATGCGTTCGATCTCCCGTCAGGCAATCCCACTATTGATCATAAATTGAGCAGACGCTTCGGCAGGCCATTCAGAGACGATCAATGGCAGGGATTGGCAATCAATTCGGGTCTGCCGCCTGCCTGACCCGTTGGTAAGGATTTCCCCTAATTCGAGTCCGGACGTCGGGGGTCGTCATGGAGAGCGATTGGGCAATGGTTGATGTATTTTCAACACGGCTCGAGTTGTCTCAACAACGTCTCCGCAAGCGAGCTGAGCCGAACACGACAACCTGCGATTCATGGTCTTGACACTGAACGGTCGTTCAGTGATTATCTGTTCATGGACGACCTGACCGACCGCCAGAGAGAGATTCTTGATTTTGTGCGTCACTATGCGATGGAGCGCGGCTATTGGCCGAGTTTCCGGGAGATTCAGAAGCACTTCGGTTTCCGCAGCACCAATGCCGTCATGGGGCACCTTCGGGCCCTCGAGAGCAAGGGCGCGATCGAGCGGGTGCCCGGTCAGGCCCGGACTTTCCGGATTGTGCCGGAGGAGCCGGATGATGCGCTCGAGGTTGTTGATCTGCCGATTTACGGGGCGATTGCGGCGGGTTATCCGGACGGAGTCGAGCAGGGGGATGCGCTCGGACGGCTCCAGGTCGATGTGGTCACTGCCGGCGCCAATCGTGGACGCCGCAACTTCGCCCTGCGGGTGAACGGAGAGAGCATGATTGACGCGGGGATTTTCGATGGGGATACCGTGGTGGTTGAGGCCAGGCCGGCCCGACACGGCGAGATCGTGGTCGCCCTGATCGACGGCCAGAGCACCCTGAAGCGCCTCATTCGGGGCAAGAACGGGCTTTCATTCCTGAAGTCGGAAAACAAGGCCTACCCCGAACTCTGGCCCACATCGGAACTGGTCATCCAGGGGGTGGCCAGCTCGGTCGTCCGGCGGCTCTGAATTCCCTCGAACGTTTTTCAGACGGTGCTCCTTGACACCGGCAAAGACCGGAACCAAGGGTTGTGCGCTATGGCCGATAAGTCCGACAAATGGCCCGACAATGTCGCGGGCAAATTCTATGTTGATCAGCAGTGTATTGACTGCGATCTCTGTCGTGAGACCGCTCCGGATTTCTTCACCCGGAGTGACGATGGCGGCTATTCCTATGTCCATGCTCAGCCCAAGACGGAGGACGAAATCGCCCTTTGTATGGAAGCCCTTGAGGGCTGTCCGGTCGAAGCGATCGGCGAGGACGGCGACTGACAGGGCACGGACGGGAAGTCTGCAGGCTGAATGAAGCGTGTTCGGGCGCGCTTCGCGTGCACCTCTTGATCAGGATGCCTTTCTGACGTGGACTGCGAAGGTGTGCGCGAGGCATGCCGCCAGGGTTTCAATTGGCGTACTCCCTATCTGCGACTTCACATCTCCGATCTTCGCACGAGCCTGTCCCGCGCTTCAGGAAAACCGACGCCAGAGCGACGGTGAAAAGAGGACGAGGATGGCGTAGAGCTCCAGTCTCCCCATGATCATCAGGACGGAGAGCATCAGCTTGGTGTGGTCGTGGAAGGCGGCGTAGTTCTGCGTCGGCCCGACTTCGGCCAGCCCCGGACCGATATTGAAGAGGCAGGCGAAGACCGCGCTGATATTGCCATCCACGCTGATTCTGGGTTCAAAGATGGCAGTGACCGGGATGGCGACCAGGCAGAGGATGGCGAGGATGACGAGGAAGGCCAGGACGTCGCGGGTGTAGCCATCGTCCAAGGTCCGGCCATTCACCACGATTCGGCGGACGACGCTGGAGCGAAAGGACTTTTCAATGCTGTTGCGGCTGCTGAGGACGCCGACCACCAGTCGGATGACTTTCATGCCGCCGGCGGTTGAAGCGGAACAGCCGCCGATCGCCATCAGCACGAGAAGGAGGATTTTCGGGAAGGCGGACCAGAGTTGGTAATCCTCGGTGGCGAATCCCGTCGTGGTCATGATCGAAGAAACCTGGAAAGCAGAAGCCCGGAGGGCGTGGTGCCATCCGTGGGCAAGGTTTTCGCGCAGCAGGAAGGCTGCAATGGACAGGATCGAGACGAGCAGGATGAACAGATAGGCGTGGAACTCGGTATTTGTTCGAAGCACGCGGAAGCGGCCGCGGACGACCTGCAGAATAAGCAGAAAGCTGGTTCCTCCCACCACCATGAAGAAGGTCATGGCCCATTCAAGGAAGGGACTCTGGAAGGCGGCCGCGCTGGCGTTGCGGGTGGAGAATCCCCCCGTCGAGAGCGTGGTGAACATGTGGCAGACCGCGTCGAACCAGTTCATGCCACCGAGTCGGAAGACCACGGTGCAGACCACCGACAGCCCCAGGTAGAGCAACCACAGGTTCTTGACCGCGCTCTGAATACGACTCTCCTCGAAATCCGCGGTGTGACCGGAGGCTTCATGGGCGTAGAGGATCTTGCCGCCCGCGCCGAGGAAGCTGAGAATCGCGACGAAGAACACCACGACTCCCATGCCCCCGATCCATTGGCTGAGCGATCGCCAGAAAAGCAGGCTGGCCGGGAGTGTCTCGACCTCGGTGAAAATGGAGGCTCCCGTCGTGGTGAATCCCGAGGCACTTTCGAAGAACGCATCGACCGGATCCATCCCGGGAACGATGAGATCGTAGGGAATCGCGCCAATGAAGCTGGCAAGGAGCCAGCCGATCCCGATGACAAAGAGGGCTTCTTTCTGAAAAAAACGGTGCGATGCCTCGCGGCCGAGAAAATGAAGAATTGCTCCGAGGCCGGCCGAGATGGCGACGCTCACCCCGAAGCCCAGGAGGGCCCGCCCTTCGCCGGTGTTTTCCGAGAAGAGAAACGACACACCGAGGCAGGCCAGAAAGGCGGCGGCCAGGGCGTAAAGGATGCCGCTGAGAAGGCGGAAAACCAGGGGGTAATTCATACCGTCAGGGCGAGCAGCTCCTTCAGTTTGTCCTTCTGAACGATCGCCACGATATGGTCCTCGGCTTCAATAATGTCATTGGCTACGGGAGTCTTCGCCTGGAAGCGGTGGAGAAGGGCAACCACTACGCATCCCCGGGGCCATTTGATGTCCTTGAGCATCTGGCCGGCGGACGGGCTCTTCGGTCCGACCTTGACCTCGATGATCTTGCCGATGTCGCCGGGCAGACTCCCCAGATCGATATACGGTTCGCGGCTGATGTAGCGCAGGACCTCGTTTGCCGTCGCCACCCTGGGGGAGACAGCCAGTTCCACCCCCATGGCGACTTTGAGTTGCTCGAGAACTGCGGAGTAGTCGGAACGGTTGATGGCGAGCATGACGTGCTTGGTCCCGAGCTTGGAGGCTTGGAGACAGGTCATCACGTTGTCCTCGTCCGTCTTGGTGCAGGCCACGAAGAAATCGGCGCTCCCGATCTGCTCCTCTTCCAGCAGACGAAGCGAGGTTCCGGAGCCCTGGATGATGGTCACATCCGGAAAACGGTCGGCCAGTTTCCGACACCGGGCGGGATCGCTTTCAATGATGCGGATCTTGAATCGCGGATTGCTCAGCAATCGGACGAGGGAGACCGACATCTCGGCGCCACCCATGATGACAACCCGGATGATATTGGTCCGGGAAGTATTCGGATCGAAAATCGAGCGCGCCTCAAAAAGCGCCTCGGGCTGACCGAAGACCGTGACGCTATCCCCAAGGGCGAGGCGGGTGTCGGCCCGGGCGACCATCGAGGTGTCACCCCGTTGCACAATCCCCACCCGGACCCGTCCGTCGAGACGGAGTTCGGCCAGTGATTTCCCGACGGCCTTTGAACCCTTGGTGATATCGATCAACTGCACTTCGATGTAGCCGCGGGCAAAGTCTTCAACGGCCACCCGGTTCGGACTGCGGATCGACTTGGCGATTTCAACGGCGGCGAGCCTCTCCGGATTGATCAGATGATCGATCCCGAAATGGGTCTGGTAGTTGATGACCGAGTTGTCGCGGAACGTCTGATCGTGAATCCGGGTGAAGGTGAAGCGGGCCCCCAGAGCCTTGGCGAGAGACGAAGAGACGATGTTGGTTTCGTCGTCGCGGGTCATCGCCAGAAAGTAATCGCACTTCTCGACACCGGCTTTGATCAGGGTTCGGGCGGAACTCCCGCTCTCGGGGATCACCCTGACATCGAACTCCTGCCGAAGTCGGGCTGCGCCGTCCTCATCGCGCTCAATGACGGTGACGTCGTGATCGAACCGACTGAGGGTCTCGCAGAGATAGGATCCGACCTCGCCCGCGCCTACGATGATGATTCTCATTCCAACGAAGCGTTAGGGGATCCGTTGGCGGGGGGCAAGCGGTTAACCCCGGAGCGGGGTCCATGCTAATGACCAGGTCGGTTTAGGACAACCGGTTGAGTCGATCAGACTGCGTCACTCGCTCGATACACCTTCAGCGGATTCTTCAAGAATCCCTCAGAAGAAGCAGGCCAGGAAAGCCCAGCCCAGGATCAGGACGACCAGAAGGGGGAGAAGGAGCACGGTGACCACGGAGGCAACGATCGAAATCGCGCCGATCGCGAGCTTTCCGACACCCGCGGCGACGGTAATGACTCCTGTTCCTACAGCGACGAGAACGAGAAGGGGAAGGATCACGACTCCGCCGATCAGAAGCAGGGGAAGCAGGACAGGCAACAGGGGAGCCAGCACGATAATCGCGATGATGGAGAGCAGGATGGTGGCGAACGTCTTCATGGATTGGGTTCCTTGAAGGAATATACACCCGCCTGTGCCAAAAAGTTGCAGCAAATCGGCGGAAAATGAGGGGAGCTTCACGGAAGACCGCGGCTGTCGGACACGCATTCGAGCTCAATCATCGGGTTCAACGGAACCATGGCGGAGAATCCGATGCCGGTCTGGCGCCCGCGCCATCCCGTCGAAGTCATGACTTATATGTTAACCTAATTCGATCTTCCATTAACAAAGGCTTGGCATCTCTGCATCGGCGCGCAACCTGCGTCCCATGCGTCGTCTTCCCGCACTCGTCCTGGCGAACCTGATTGTCTGGCCCATTGTTGGGTCCGGGCAGGAGACCGGGGTGGTCATCCCAAAAGAAAGCGCGACGATCGCCCTGCCGGAGTTCATCCTGGTCGAGCAGCGGGTGGCCAATGATGAACCCGTGGTCACATTCGCCATGCCGGTGACGCTGCTGCGCTACGAACCCCAGGTGGATCTGCAGACCCGCAATTTCGGGGAGGCCCAGGGCGACATCACCATCCGCGGTGGCATTTTCGAGAATTCGGGCATTCAGGTGGGCGGTTGGAGTCTGTTTGATCCCCAGACCGGCCACTATCTGGCGGAAATACCGATTTCTCCGCGGATGTTGGACGGCGCCCGGGTGCTGACCGGGATCGACCATGCCGCGGCCGGCTTCAATGCGACTGTGGGCACGGTGCGCTATGGTTGGGCTCCCATTCGCACCGGTGGATTTGTCGAGGCAGGCTACGGGAGCCACAACCTCATCCGCTGCGTCGCCTACGGAGCGATCGACAGTCTGGTCGATCGATCCGACTGGAAGGTCGGAGCCGACCTTGAGGTGGCCTACTCGCAGAGTGACGGAGCCCTCCCGGACGGAGATCACGAGTTCACCCGGTATGCGGGACGGATCCAGTCGAGAGGAGAGGTCTTCCAGACCGACATCGTGGCGAGCTATCAGCACAAATTCTTTGGATGGCCCAATCTCTACACGCCCTTCGGCGTGGCGGAGACCGACGACCTGGAAACGACGCTGGTCGGCTTCTCACACCGGGTGGAAACCGGAGCGCATAGCTGGGTCCGTTTCGGTGGCTACTACCGGGACAACCGGGATGACTACGAGTTTGACCGCTACCGACCCGGAATCTTCAACCCTTATGAACACGAAACCAAGGTGACCGGTCTCGACCTGGAAGGGCGCTTCCAGCTCCGGGACTGGGAAATGGGGTGGCGGGCGGAAATGCTCAGCGACCAACTCGAATCCACGGCATTGACCTATGGTCCCTTCATGTCGCGGTCCTATGTCAAGGGATCGGTGACCGGATCACGAACCTGGGGAGATCCGGTCGGCACCGAGACCGGGTTGACCCTGGGGTTGACCGCGGAGGACACCAATCGCGACGGCGGATTTGTGGGGCCTCTTCTTGAAATCTGGCGGTCGGGGGCCTGGGGTGACGGTCGCTGGCGGCTGGGCGGGCAGGTGACCGGGACGTCTCAAGTGCCCGGATACACGGCAATCGGTTCGAACCCCGACGGGGGCCTGTTCCGCGGCAATCCGGACCTGGTCCGTGAAGAGAGCCTGCAGGCGGAAATCAACGGCGAATGGCGCTCCGGTTCCCGGTCAATCGAGGCGTCGCTCTTCTATCGTGATGACGATCCACTCGTCGACTGGACCTATACGGCCTCGTCCTCGAATGCCCGCAAGGCCAATCCGGTGGCGATCGAGACGGTCGGCGTCGAGGTGATCGCCACCCAGCAATGGGAGTCCGTCGATCTCATCCTTGGCTACACCTGGCTGGACAAGTACGCGGATTACCTGGGAGCCACCGTCGATGCCAGCTTCTATGCCCTGAACCATGCCCGGCACCGCATCACGGCGGCCCTGGTCTGGCGGATCGGCCGCGAATTCGAGGTGCGCAGTGACAATGAATGGCGGATCCAGGAGCCCAATGCCCTGCGGACAATCGGCGGTGACAACGCTCTTCTTTCGTCATTGAGTCTGCACTACAGTCCGCAAAGGTGGGACGGACTGCGCCTGATCCTGGCGGTCGACAATCTCTGGGACAGCGAATTCCAGGAGCTGCCGGCGGTCCCGGCCGCACCCCGGCAGTGGTCGGGCAGCGTGTCCTGGAGTTGGTAGCCGGTGGCGGAGGACGGATGACGGTGGACGTATGGCCGTCTCGTTGATACGCCGGGACAAGTCCGGCTTCTCGTTGATACGCCGGGACGAGGAGGACGGTTCGGTGGTCCCGCGCATTGTCGTTGTCGAGCAGGGGCCTGTTGTGATTCGATCTTCGAGTCCGCCGTTGATGACCGTTTTATGACCACTTCTGATCCGCGCCAGGAATTCATCGAAGCACTGACGGCGAGCGTCCGGGAAGGAAACTTCGTCCGAATGACGCTGGGGAAGCCGCGTGGTGCGGATCCGACCCTGCGTAATCTTTACGTCCGGCCCATCGAGCTCCGCGATCTGCCCCACCTCACCTTTCTCTGGCGGTACGAGCGGCAGGACATCACCAAGAACCATCTTCGGGAAGAGGCACTGTCCGAATTAGGCGCGTTGATCGGAGGAGATTTCCACAGTGCCCACCTCTTCACGACCGCCCGCACCTTCCAACTGGAGTTCAACAAGAAGGGTAAACCCCGCTTGACGACCGGTCCGGCGGTTGGCTCCAGCCCGGACCTGGATCACGACCGATCCAAGGTGCGCCTGCTGCCCGCAGAGAGCCAGACCTGGCTTCGGGCCCTCGGCGTCACGACTGATAACGGGACGATCCGGACCGGCATGGCGGCCAAGCACCGGCAGATCCACAGGTTTGTGGAGATCCTCAGCCATCTCCTGGCGGACGCGCCGTTGCCGACGGATCGACCGGTGGAAGTGGCCGACATGGGCTGCGGCAAGGGCTACCTTACGTTTGCGGCATTCGATTACTTCAATGCTGTGGCGAATCGCTCTACACGGGTCCATGGGATCGAAACGCGCGAGGAGCTGGTTCGGCTCGCAAACCGAATCGCGGATGAAACCGGACGGGACGGTCTGGATTTCGAGCGGGGAACGATCGAGTCGGTGAAGCTGGCTTCAATTGATGTCCTCATTGCGCTGCATGCCTGCGACACGGCAACCGACGATGCGCTGGCGCGAGGGATCGCTTCGCGTGCCGCGCTCATCGTGGTGGCGCCTTGTTGTCAGAAGGAACTGCGCCCGCAGCTGCGGGCGGCACCGGTCCTGGCCCCGGCTTTGCGTCACGGAATTTTCCAGGAAAGGCACGCCGAGTTTGTGACCGACGCCCTTCGCGCATTATTGCTCGAATGGGCGGGTTACGAGACCAAGGTATTCGAATTCATCTCAACTGAACACACGGCCAAAAACACCATGATCACGGCGATCCGGTCGGATCGGCCGGTCGGTGATGAGGTTTGTGCTTCCCGTGTGCGTGAACTCGCTGCGTTTTACGGTATCCGGACCCAGGCTCTGGCCCGGCACCTGGGATTTGGGTTGTAGCGGTAGAGAGGACGGGAGAGAAGGAACTGCAAAGAACGAAAGAACAGAAGGTTTGGAGCGGATATCGTAAACCCCTCTGTTCTTTGATTCGTGGTATTCCTCCTGCCCGGGCTCGGATCAGCGCGAAGTGTTGTTTCTGCTTTTGGTCGCTCTGAGGGTAAGCCCGGCGCCTGCGCAGTACTTTCGCAGCAGAGATGGAAGAATGCTAAGGTTGGGCCTGTCTCTCGTAGAGGTTGCGGTAAAGGGGGCTGGTTCCCATCAGCTCCTCGTGGGAACCGCGCGCGGTGATCCGGCCGTTGTCGAAGACGAGGATCTGGCCCGCGTCCCGGATGGTGGAGAAGCGGTGAGCGATGATCAGGACGGTCTTTCCCTGCATCAATTCCTTCAGGGCGGTCTGGATTTTTTCCTCGCTCTCCGAATCGAGGGCGGAAGTGGCCTCGTCGAGGATGAGAATCGGGGCATTGCGCAGAAAAGCCCGCCCCACGGCCAGGCGTTGTTTCTGTCCACCGGAAAGCATGACGCCGCGTTCGCCGACGACGGTGTCGTACCCATTGGGGAGTTTCACGATGAATTCATGGGCGAAGGCCGCACGGGAGGCCGCCTCCACTTCCTCCTGGCTGGCCTCGGGTTTGCCGATGCGCAGGTTCATCCCGATGGTCTCATTGAAGAGGACGGGGTCCTGGGGAACAAGAGCGATGTTCCTTCGCAGGTCGGCCAGGCGCATCGTCCGGATGTCAATGCCGTCGATCTCCACAGACCCGGTGGTGGCATCGTAGAAACGGGGAACCAGGTTGGCAAAGGTGGTCTTGCCGGCTCCGCTCGGGCCGACGAGGGCGCAGACCATGCCGGTCGGGATGGTCACGTTCACTTCACGCAGGGCGGCGCCGTCGCTGTTGTAGGAAAAGGTGACATCGCGGAAATCCAGAGTGCCCCGGAGTCTCTCGATCGCGACCGGATTCTCAGGGTCGCGGATGGTTACGGGCTCCTCAAGGACGACTTCGAGGCGGTCAAGAGCGGCCAATCCGCGTTTCAACTCGCTGTTCAGATTGCCCAGTTTCTTGATCGGTTCGTAACAGGCATAGAGCGCGAAGATGATGGCGAGGAAGGATCCAAGGGGAACCTGAGCCTTGAAGGCGTAGACAAAGGTGACGGAGATACCTACGGCCGAGATGATCTCGATCGCCGGGGTAAGTGCGGTTGCGTATTTGACCACCTTCATCTGGGCCCGGATAAGGGCCTCGGTGACGGTGGCGAACCGGTTCGTCTCGTACTCCTCGAGACTGAAGGCGCGGACTTCACGGGCAACGGCCAGATTTTCGCTCATCCGGTCGGTGACCGAGCCCAGCTGTTTCTGGAGGTTGGCCGCCCGCTTATCGAGTTTGTTTCCGACGAAGCGGATGGGAAGGACGCAGAGCGGGACGACCGCCAGGCTGACCAGAACGAGTCCCACCCCGCGTTCCGCCAAGGTGAGGTAAACCAATACGGAGATGGAACTGACCAGGGTGATCGGCTGCTTGAAGACCTCGTTGGCAACCGTGGTCAGGGTGACCTGCAACTGGTTGGTGTCGGCCAGGCCCCTGGAGATGAGGTCGCCCGACGACTTGTTCTGAAAGAAAGCGAGAGGAAGGACCTGGAGTTTGCGGAAGAAGTCCAGGCGCAGAGATTCGAGGACGCGGACGCCGGCCAGTTGAATCAGGTAGGTGTTGAGGTAGCCGGCCAGGCCACGGACCAGGAAGATGAGCGGAAGCCAGATGGCCGCGAGGAAGACCTCCCAGGCGGCGACTTCCCGGGGGTCTTTCGGCGGACTCTCGTCGCCGGAGACAGTGGATTTTTGAGCCGGAACGGCAGCGGTGCCCGGGAAATCCATTTTGAAGCCGGAGGCGTCGTCGCCCTTGGCCACGATTTCCTGCGGAAAGATCCGGGGAAAGACATACTTGGCCATGAGGGGCAGGCCGGCCCCGTTGGCCACTCCGTAGATGAGGCCGCAGAGCAGGGCCAGTGCGATGATGCTGCGGACACCCCTCAGGTAACGCAGATAGGGTCGAAAACGGTGAAGCGTTCCCGTCTTCTTTGCCGGGGTGCCGGTCATCAGGCGGAACAGGCCTCCGGGAATGACGCGGACCAGGGGCCGGCCCTGTCCGCCTCCGATTGATCAGGGAGCTGAAGCCGATGGTGCAGGACTGCTTTGACGGTTTTCGAAGAAACACCAAGGACACTTCGACACAGCGAAGTGGCGACAACCCGGTGAGATGGACGAGTTGGAAAAGCCACTGGATTCCGTCCCTCGGATGCCGGCTCAGTCTTTGGACGCGCGGACATCGAGAGCGTCACGAAGACCATCGCCCAGGAAATTGAGGGAAAAGAGAGTCAGGGCGAAGACCGTTCCGGGAAAGATGAGCAGCCAGGAGAATTCCTCCATCTTGTCGGCTCCCTCCTTGATCAATGATCCCCACGAACTCATGGGAGGTTGCACGCCGAGCCCGAGGAAGCTGAGGAAGGCTTCGAGGAGCATCACGGCCGGGATGGTCAACGTGGTGTAGACGATGACCGGGCCCATGACGTTGGGGATCATGTGCCGGAAGATAATCCGCCGTCGTCCAAGGCCGAGGGCATAGGCCGCCTCGATGAATTCCTGCTTGCGCAGCGAAAGGATCTGGCCGCGAACGATCCGGGCCATGGTCAGCCATTCCACCGCCCCGATGGCGACAAAGAGCAGGATGATGTTGCGGCCGAAAAACACCATCAGGAGGATGACGAAAATGGTGAAGGGCAGGGCGTACATGATGTCGACGATCCGCATCATGACCGCGTCGGTCTTGCCGCCGAAAAACCCGGCGACGGCCCCGTAGACCACCCCGATGGTCAGGGATACAAAAGTGGCGCTCAGGCCGACCGCGAGCGAAATGCGGCCGCCGTAGAGTATCCGGGCGAACATGTCGCGGCCGAGAGTGTCGGTGCCCAGCCAATGCTGCCAGGACGGGGCTGAAGCACCGAGTTCCAGATTCTGTTCCTGGTAACCGTTGCTGATGAGGAAGGGGACAAGCAGACAGACGGCGGAAAGGACGAGGATGACCGCGCCGCCAAAAACCGAGAGGTGGTTCTTGCGCAGGCGATGCCAGGCATCCTTCCACAGTGAAGTGCCTTCTTCGAGATCCTTTGGCGAGAGGAGATGAACCGGGATTTTGTCCGCCTTGGGTGAGACCATATCGTTGGAAAGCCTACTCGAATTTCAGCTTGGGATTCAGCCAGACCTGGACGATATCGACCAGCAGGTTGAAGACGATGATCAGGCAGGCATAGAGAATGACCGTGCCGAGGACGAGGGTGTAGTCGCGGTTGAAGGCGGAGGTGACGAATTCCCGCCCGAGACCGGGTATCTGAAAGATCGTCTCGACCACGAATGAGCCGCTGATGATGCCGGCCACGGCGGGGCCGAGAAAGGACACCACCGGGAGCAACCCGCCTTTCAGCGAGTGTTTGAGGATGACATTGAGTTCGGAGATGCCCTTGGCCCGGGCGGTTCGGATGAAATCCTGGGAGAGGATTTCGCGCATGCCGCCCCGGGTCAGCCGGGTGATATAGGCCGCGTAGACGCCACCCAGAGTGATGGCGGGCAGGACCCGGTCGACCGGCCCATACCATCCGGAAGCGTTGAACCACCCCAGGAAAATGGCAAAGACGAGGACGAGAATGGGTCCGAGAACAAAGGTCGGCAGGCAAATCCCGACCATGGCGATGGATGACGGGAAATAGTCGAGCCAGGTATTGGGCTTGAGTGAGGCAATGACCCCGAGGGTCAGTCCGAAGACCAGGGCAACCACGAGCGAGAGCGCCCCGAGTTCGAGGGAGACCGGCAGCTTCTGGGCGATGATTTCGTTGACCGTGCGGTTCGGGTACTTGAAGGACGGTCCGAGATCTCCCCGGACAAGCTGACCCAGGTAGTCGAAATACTGCTGGTAGAGGGGTTTATCGAGTCCGTAGTGGGCCTCGAGATTCCGGAGGATCTCCGGACTGATGGCCTTTTCCGCGGTGAACGGTCCGCCCGGGACAAAGCGCAACATGAAAAAGGTGATCGTGATGATCACAAAGAGGACCGGAATGGCCTGAAGTATCCGCGTGGCAATGAACCGGAGCATAGATGGGGACTGACGGCGGCATTTAGGAGCGAATCACCAACAATGAAAACCAAAAAGTTCGTCGAGGAGGCGAAGGAGGCCAACCGGTCTTCCGGGCCTATTCCTGCAAATAGATATGCTTGTAGGGGTGGCGATCAAGGATGTTGGAGTGATAGCCCTTGACCGAAGGATGGACCAGGTTCACCCGGGTGTAGAAATAGACCGGGATGACCGGCAGATCCGTCATCAGGATGGACTCCATTTCCTGGTAGATCCCGTAGCGGGTTTCGATATCGGGGGCCATGAGGGCGGCATGGAGGAGTTCATCGTAGCGGGGATTCGACCAGCCGGTATCGTTGTTGCCGCCTCCGGTCACAAAGAGTTCGAGGAAGACATGGGGGTCCACGTAGTCGGCGATCCAACCGGCCCGCGCAACCGAGAAGTCAAGGTTGTCCATGCTGTCGAGGTAGACCTTCCACTCCTGGTTGACCAGTCCGACCTCGATGTCGAGGTTGGCCGACCACATCTGCTGAAGGGCTTCCGCCGTGGTCCGATGGCTCTCCGAGGTATTGTAGAGGAGTTCGAATTTCGGGAAACCCTTGCCGCCGGGATACCCGGCCTCGGCCAGCAGGCGCCGGGCGTCGTCAAGATCTCCTTCGATCCGGGCCTTGGCAGTGTAGCCGGCCGTGCCGGGCGGGGTGAAATTGTAGGCGGGGATCTGGCCGCCCCGGGTCACATGGGTGACCAGGCTTTCCCGGTCCAGGGCGAGGGCGAGCGCCTTGCGCACCCGGACGTCGTCGAGAGGAGGTCGGGTCACGTTGACCCGGAGATAATAAGTGCCGAGGTAGGGGGCGATCCGGATGCGTTCAGGATAGTCGCGTTTGTAGATATCGATCTTGGAAAGCGGCACTTCCTGGGTGATGTGCAGTTGACCGGTCCGGAACATGCGCTCCTCGGTGTCGAGGCTCTCCACCGGGTAAAACCGGATCTCATTCAGCCGGACCCGATCCCGGTCCCAGTAGGTTTCGCTTCGTTCAACGGTGAGAATCTGGTTGGGAATCCATTCCTTCAGGGTGAATGGACCGTTGCCGACGAAATTGCCGGGCAGGGTCCACCGGGTTCCCTTCCGGTCGAGACCTCCGAATTTCTCGACGGTCGGAAGATGGACGGGGAACCACGAATAGTGAGTCAGCATGCTGAGGAAATAGGGGGTCGGCTGGTAGAGGGTGATCCGGAGGGTCCGTGAATCGGGAGCCTCAAAACCGACTTTGGCGAAGTCCGTCTCCGTTCCCAGGTTGTAGGCGCGGGCATTGACCACGTAGTGAAGCATGTAGCTGTACTCCGCGGCCAATGACGGGGTGAGCATGCGTTGGTAGCTGCGCAGGAAATCCATCGCCGTGACCGGGTCTCCGTTCGACCAGCGGGCGTCTTCGCGGAGGTGGAAGGTGTAGGTGCGGCCGTCCTCGGAGATATCCCAGCTTTCGGCCACGCCCGGAACGGGATGCAGATCGACCGGATCATCGGCCACGAGGCCTTCGAGCACAGCCGTGATGACATGATTCTCAGTCACTCCGGTGACGACCTGGGGATCGATGTCCTGTGGTTCGGAACGGTTGCCGAGGTGAAGGATCCCGTCGCGGTTGCCGGACTCCACCTGCGTTTCGCGTTTTCCACAGCCGTTCAGGAGCAGGAGGGCGGCGGCGGCGAGGATGGCAGGCAATCGGAAACAGGTCATCAGTCGAGTGGTTCGAGGTGGAGGAATTTATAGGGATGTTGGTCCAGCGGGTGGGCCACCCAGCCTTTGACCCGGGGGTCGACGAGGCGGATGGTTGAATAGTGGTAGATGGGGATGACGGGGACGTCGGCCAGCAGGAGTTGTTCCGCCTGTTGGAAAAGTTCCTGCCGGGCAGAGCGGTTTGTCTCGCGTTCCGCCTCAAGGATCAATCTGTCGTATTCGGGGTCGGACCATCCGGTCTGGTTGTTCGGGTTGCCGGTCGTCATGATCCCGAGGAAACTCATCGGGTCGAGGTAGTCCGCCACCCAGCCTGACCGGCAGATTTCGTAGTCGATCATCTTCCGGTTCTCCAGGTAGACGCGAAGCTCCTGATTGAGCAGGAGGGCGGAGATGCCGAGTTCCCGGCGCCACATCTCCTGGATGGCCTCCGCGATCAGACGGTGATTCTCGGACGTATTGAAGAGAATCTCCAGTGGAGGGAACCCATCACCGTCGGGGAAACCGGCCTCCGCGAGCAGTCGCCGGGCCCGTTCGGGATTGGTGGGCGGGGCGCTCGGGGGAAGGTAATTGCCGATGCCCCGTGGCGTGAAGGAATCGGCCGGCAATTGGGCGCCGCGAAGGACTGTATCCACCAGTCGCTTACGATCGATCGACAGGGAGAGGGCCCGTCGTACCCGGACGTCGCGGAGCGCAGGATGGGTGACGTTGAGCCGGTAAAAGTATACGGAAAGGAACGGCTCGATCCGGAGGGCGGCCGAACCGGTTTCCCGGTAGGTGTCGATCTTCCCGAGAGGAAGCGCTTCGGTGATGTGAAGCTGTCCCGCACGGAAGGCGCGTTCCTCCGCATCGACGCTGTCGATGGCGTGAAAGACGATTTCGTTGAGCCGGACCGTCTTGGCCTCCCAGTAATTCGGATTCCGGCGGACCCGGATCGCCTGGTTGGGCACCCATTCCACCAGGGTGAAGGGTCCGTTGCTGACGACATTGTCCATCCGGGTCCAGCGACTGCCCCGTTCGAAGACCGGACCGCTCCGACCGATTTGGGCGATCGGCACCGGCATCCATGACCAGTGGGTGACGAGCTGGGGAAGAAAGGTGCAGGGAGACTCCAGGGAGACGGTCAGGATCTGGTCGGAAACGGCCTCGAATCCGACGAGTGAAAAGTCCGTGATCTCGCCCTGGCGATAGGCGTTCGCCCCGCGGACAGGGAAGAAGAGATTCGCATTGCCTGAAGCGAGTTCGGGGCTGAGTGCGCGGCGGAACGAAGAGACAAAGTCGTCGGCGGTGAGCGGGCTTCCATCCGACCAGCGGGCGTTTGAGCGGAGCCGGAAGGTGTAGATGAGACCATCGGGGCTGACCATCCAGGATTCGGCGACCCCGGGAAGGGGTTGTCCTCCGTCGGGATTGGGAATGAGGAGTCCTTCGAAGAGCGCGGAGACTACCTGGGACTCCGCAAGGGTGGTCGCGAGTTGTGGGTCGATCTCGGGAATCTCCGCGCCGAGACTCCGGTGGAGCACCTGATCCCGGACTCCGCGGTCAGCGGCATTCTCCGGCCGCCGGCAGGCGGTCAGGACCAGGCCAAGGGCAGCCAGGAGGCCGATCCCTACTGGGATAAACCAGGTCCGTCGTCCCGGAGTCCGTGGTTGCCGAAGGTGGGAACAGGTCATCCGCGGTGGAGAAGGGCGACGGCATGGGCGGCGATGGCCAGTCCGCGGCCGATATCGCCGACGCCCTCGTTGGTGGTCGCTTTGAGTCCGACCCGGAGGGGCTCGATCCCGATCGATTCAGCCAGGCGGGTCTGCATTGCTTCCTGATGGGAGGAGATCTTCGGGGCTTCGGCGATGAGGGTGGCGTCGACGTTGACCACGGAGAAACCCAGGTCCCGGATCTTCCCGGCGACCAGGCGCAGAAGTCGCTGGGAATCGATGCCCGCATAGGCGGGGTCGGTATTGGGAAAGTGGTGACCAATGTCCTTCAATCCGGCCGCTCCAAGCAGCGCGTCGCAGACGGCATGGGTCAGGCAATCCGCATCGGAATGGCCGTCGAGGCCGAAGGAGGAGTCGATCCGGATTCCCCCGAGAACGAGGGGACGGTCCGGTATGGTCCGGTGAATGTCGTAGCCTTGTCCGATCCGGAAATCGGGTCGGGCCGGGCTGGAGTCCGGGTCGTTCATGTGGCGGGGGATTGCCTCCGGATCAGGAGGATTTCGACCAGGTCGAGGTCGTCCGGGCGGGTGATCTTTAGGTTGGGCTGATCGTTTTCAATGAGTGAAACGGGATGGCCGAAGGCTTCAACCGCAGCGGCATCATCGGTGACAAACTGACCGGCTTCGAGCATCAGATGGTAGGCATCGACAATGAGGTGACGATCGAAGACCTGAGGGGTCTCCATCGCCCAGAGCCGATCCCGGGGGACATCCTCGAGGCGCATGTGCCGGAGGTCCGGATGATCAGCCGGGGACCGCTTGATCGTGTCCGTGACCCGGCGGGCCAGGCAGACGGCTCCATCCGCGCAGACCACTTCGAGCAGGTGCCTGAGTTGGCCCGGCTGGATAAGGGGTCGGGCGCAATCGTGGATGAAAACGTGGGTGGTGGATCCGTCGAGGGCCTGGAGGGCATTCCAGACGGAGTCCTGTCTTCGGATCCCTCCCGGGACCCAGGCAACCGGGATGGAGCCGCCCAATTCGGTCTCGACTATGCTTTTAAGAACGGCCTGCTGCGCCTCGTCGCGATAGGCCACGACGATATGCCGGGCCACGCCGGAGTCGCGAAAGGCGCGCAGGACAAGGGTGAAGGCGTTGGATCCGGCGAGCGGTGCGAGGATCTTGTCATCGACCCGACCCGCCATCCGGGTGCCGCTGCCCCCGGCAAGAAGAACGGCGGTCGTCACGGCTGCGGGGTTCATCGGGCCGCCTCCATTTCCGCAAGGATGGCCCGGGCGGCTGAGGCGGGGTCGGCGGCCTGCAGAATCGGTCGACCGACCACGATATGGCTGGCGCCGGACCGCGTGGCTTCGGCGGGTGTCATGACCCGCTTCTGTTCATGGTGATCCGCACCGGCCGGCCGGATCCCGGGAGTGACGAGGGCGATGTCGGATCCGATGCGCCGTCTCAGAACCGGCAGCTCCAGAGGTGAGCAGACCAGGCCTTTCATTCCGGCCCGCATTGCCAGATCGGCGAGGCGGGTCACCTGTTCTGCCGGGGTTGCGGGAACCCCGGTCTCGTGGAGTCCATCCTTGTCGGTCGAGGTCAGGACGGTAACTCCGAGGAGAAGCAGGTCCGGTCGCTTCGTCCCCTGGGCCTCCAGGGCCCACCGCATCATCTCCGCGCCACCCGAAGTGTGAAGGGTGAGCATGGAAATGGGCAGGTGACAGAGCGATTCGACGGCCCGGGCCACCGTATTCGGGATATCGTGGAGCTTCAGATCGAGGAAGACCTTGTAGCCCCTGGCCGCGACCGACTCGACAATCGGCGGTCCGTAGCGGGTGAAAAGCTGCAGGCCGATCTTGACCCATCGGACGGAGGATCCAATCCGATCCAGAACGCGGTCGGTTTCCTCCTTGTCCGGCAGATCAAGGACCAGAATCAGGTCGGTTTTCATGCATGAGATCTAGTGTGGTGTCCGACAAATTGGCTAGAACTAAGTCATAGCGAATTGAGTGCTTCATCGAGGCGGGTTGACTCCTGCGGGCCTGCCGGCCCTCGGGAGTCAGCCCAACGCGGATGAGCGCTCAAAGCGCATGATCCTTCGGACGAGCCTTCAAGAGGCCTTGGCCGGCGTTACTCGAGTGGACGAAGGCCGACGGGCCTGCACCCACTCGACCGCCTTGTCCAAGACCTCTTGATGACTCGCTTAGGCTAGCCTATTTGTCGGACACCACACATGGAATCAACTCTCGCCGTGGCACGACAAAAAGGTTTCCATTTCCACTCGTGAATTCCCTTCGCATCCGGTGTCCGGCGAAAATCAACGCCTTTCTTGCAGTGACGGGTCGCCGGGCGGACGGCTTTCATGATCTGGTTTCCCTTGTTCTGCCGCTGGATTGGGGGGACGACCTGGAGGTGCGGACGGTTTCCGGCGGGACCGAGGGGGTCCGGATCGACTGCACAGATCCGGAGGTGCCGACGGGTCCGGGGAACCTGATCTGGAAGGCTGCGGATGCGTTCAACCGGCTAACGGGCCTGCGCCAACAATACCGGTTTGACGTGACCAAGCGAATCCCGATGGGTGCGGGGCTGGGTGGGGGGAGCAGTGATGCAGCCGGGGCACTCATGGCGATGAACCGACTGGCGGGTGAGCCCCTGGATGAGGCGGCATTGTGGGATCTGGCCGCGGGCCTGGGCTCCGATTGCCCCCTTTTCCTGAATGGCGGGCCGGTCGTCATGCGCGGCCGGGGCGAGCGGGTGGAAGCGGTTTCCGAGGAATTCCGCCGATCACTCAGGGACCGGAAGGTCATCCTGTTCAAACCGGCTTTCTCGATTGCGACAGCCTGGGCTTATGGCGAACTGGCCCGGCGGGCGCCCGGGGGTTATATGGAGGTAGGGCGGGCGGAGGACCGGATCCGGGCGATCCTGGCGGACGCGGGTCGTCTGCGGGAACTGGGATTCAACTCTTTCGAGCCCGCTGTCGCCGGGAAATTCCCGGCCATCCCGCTCCTGCTCGGGCGATTGCGGGACCAGGGATCCGGATATGTATCGATGTCGGGAAGCGGCAGCGCCTGTTTCGCGATCGGCGACGAGAGCTCCGATTTCGACCCGGTCCGGCACACCATTGAGCAATGCTGGGGTCGAGATGGGGTCCTGAAGGTCGCTGGATTTCAGTTGTGCCGAACGGAAAGCGACCACCTCGGAACGGACCGTGACGGGTTGGCCTGATCCTTGGGCAGGGCCTGACAGGGTCCCGAAGAGCGGAATCACTTCCAAAAGTGTGACCCTTAGTGGGTTTCACTTGTCCGCGGCTGGCGGATCTCCTAGTTTTGGTCGGTCACGAAGATAATCCTCCATCCTGATGTCCGACAACCCCAAACCAGAAGCCGTCTTCAAGGGCATCGCCGCTTCTCCCGGGATCGCCTATGGCCAGGCTTTTGTCGTTGAGCAGAAAGAGCTGGAAATCCCGGTCTTCAAGATTGATCCGAGCAAGCGGGGACACGAGATCGCAAGGTTCGAACGGGCCCTGCTCGAAACCCGCCAGCAGATCACCGCCGTCCAGCAGGAAATCTCGCAGAAACTGGGGGAGGACGAGGCGCGCATCTTCGACGCCCACCTCCTCGTCCTTGAGGATCAGGCCCTGATCGAAGAGTCGATTCGTGAACTCGACAGCACCGGCTACAATATCGAGCATGCGGTCCATCAGGTCGGGCAGCGCTATGTGGCCGCTTTTGATGCGATCGACGACGAATATCTGAGGGAACGGGCGAGCGATATCCGTGACGTGGTCCGCCGGGTTCTGCACAATCTGACCGGAGAGACGATGGTCAACCTGAGCGGGTTGGTCGAGGGTCGGATTCTGGTAACGCACGACATCACGCCCTCTGAGTCGGCGGCGTTCGATGTGAGCCGGATTCTCGGTATTGTCACCGATGTGGGCAGCAAGACCAGCCATGCCGTCATCATGGCTCGGTCGATGAAGATCCCTTCGGTTGTCGGGATGGGCGATCTGACCCGGAATCTCGACCAGGATGATTGGGTCATCGTCGACGGCTATGACGGGGTGGTCATTGCCCGACCCTCGGAACAGACACTCTTCCGCTACGGGAAGATCCAACTTCAGCGGAAAAGCTTCGAGACCAAGGTGCTCTCCACCTCGATGCTGCCCGCGGAGACCCTGGATCGACGACGGATCAACCTGCTGGCGAATATCGAGAGCGCCGATGAGGCGGTCGTCGCAAAGGCGGCGGGCGCGGACGGGATCGGGCTGTTCCGGACGGAATTTCTATTCCTGAAGGGAAGCGGGTTTCCCGATGAGCAGGACCAGTTTCTTGCCTACCGGAAGGTGGCGGAAACTTTCGGGGAGGCTCCGGTCGTTATTCGGACGCTCGATCTCGGAGGAGATAAACCGGCTTCGGACTGGCTGTCGCAGTATTCGCAGGAGTCCAATCCCTTCCTCGGCTTCCGGGCGATCCGTTATTGTCTGGAAAATCCGGAAATATTCAGGGTTCAGTTGCGCGCGATTCTGCGGGCCAGCTGTTACGGCAATGTCCGGCTGATGTACCCGATGATCAGCGGGGCGGAGGAATTGAAGCGGGCCAATGAATGCCTTGAGGAAGCCAAGCAGGAGTTGCGGACGAGAGGAGACCCGTTCGACGAGACCATCGAAGTGGGCAGCATGATCGAGATTCCCAGCGCCGCCGCGACCAGCGATATTCTCGCTCAGATGTGTGCCTTTTTCAGCATCGGGACCAATGACCTCATTCAGTACCTGCTCGCGATCGACCGACTGAATGAAAAGACCGCCCACCTTTACGAGCCGACCCATCCGGCTGTTCTTCGGACGATCCGATCGGTCATCGATGCCGCCCACGGAAACAAGATCAAGGTCAGCGTCTGTGGCGAGATGGCCGGCGACCCGATTTATGTGCCCCTTCTTCTGGGGCTGGGCGCGGATGACTTGAGCGTGGCTCCGGGCAGTCTGCCGGCGGTGAAGTATCTCATCCAGAATATGAAGCTTTCCGATGCGATCAAACTGGCCCGGAATGCGATGAAGAAGACGGATCCTCGGACCATCGAGCAGGAAGCCAACCAGTTTTACCTCGATCGAATCGGCTCGATGTAGGCGCGGTTCCGATCAGGGAGTTCAGGCTGCCGTTCCCTTGATCCCGGTGGCGAGCAGAGTGACGAAACTGGGCTCCTGTTCCTCCTTGGCGACCGCCGTCACCTCGACCTTCTTGAATCCCGCGTTCTTGAGGTAGCGGTCGAGGGTGCTTTCCTTGAAGCCGAGCCAGCGGTCCGCATAGAGCTCACGGGCTTTCTCGAAACCGTGTTCCTTCAGGTCGAGTCTCAGGAGAGTTCCTCCGGGCTTGAGGATGCGAAACGCCTCATCGATCGCCACCTGCGGGTGCTGGGCGTGGTGCAGAGCCTGGCTGAGGATGGCCAGATCGACCGACTGGTCAGGCATCGGAACGTTCTCGATGTCTCCAAGGCGGTATTCGAGGTTGTCGAGTCCGTTTTTCAGGGCCAATTCGGTCCCGACCTCCACCATGCGCGGTGAATTGTCGATGCAGGTCACGTGGTCCGCCCGCCGGGCGATGAGCTGGGAGATGAGGCCTTCGCCCGCCCCAAGATCCGCGACCGAGATGGAGGGAACAAGGTGAAGCAGGAAGTGACCGATGGCCTCCCACGATCGTCCCGGACAGTAATTCCGCCCCAACCGGCCCGCGATGAGGTTGAAATACTTCTCGGCCACCTGGCGTCGACGGCTGATCAGGCTCTCCAGCATCTCCTGATCGCGCAGCATCTCCGGTTGGGTGGCCACAAGACCACGTGCCGTGTCGATCAGGGTCCGTTCCGCCGGGAGAAGGTTGGGGTGGATCGAATAGAATGAATTCTTTCCCTCCCGCCGGTCGATCACCAGATCGGCCTTCCGGAGAAGCGATAACTGTGAGGAAATCCTGGACTGGGCCATTTCCAGAATCTCCTGGATCTCCGCCACCGCGAGTTCCTCGCGGTGAAGAAGGCAGATCAGTCTGAGCCGTGTCGGATCAGCCAGGAGTTTGAGGATTTCCCAGGGCGCTTTCAATCCGGCCCCCCGGGTTACGCCGATTGGTCGATGTAACGGGCGATCGCCTTGATCGTGACCACGTTCTGGTGGTCGCCGATCTGCAGGCTGATCTCATCGCCGACGCGTTTTGAGAGCAGGGATGCTCCGAGGGGGGTCTTGTAGGAGATGATGTGGTTGTCCGGGTCTCCGTCCCATGCCCCGAGAATCGTATAGGTGATCTCGGCATTGTTCTTGGTGTCGAGGACGGTGACCACACTGCCGACACCGACCACGTCCGTGGTCGCATCGGAGAAATCGGTCACCTGGGCTTGGGCCATCTCGACTTCGAGCTGGGCTTTGCGCGAAAGGAGGACGGCCTGGTCCTGCTTGGCCATCTTGAACTCCGAATTCTCCTTGAGGTCTCCGTGTTCACGGGCGGTCGCGATGGCACGGCTGTTTTCCGGGATCTTCTTGGAAACGAGTTTTTCGTATTCCTTGACCCGGGCATCGTGACTCTCACGGGACACGAGGAGGCGCTCACTCGCCTGTTCCGACTCGCCGGCCACCAGGGTCTGGACTGCCGGGAACTGTTTGATGAATCGGGCCAGCAGCGACTTTTTCGTCAATTCCTCGAATCCCTGGTTGAGCATGAGGTTGTTGGCGAGGTCGCGCGCGGTTTCGGGGTCGGCCGTGGAAAGGAGGTCGGGAATGAGATCGGTATCGTCGCTCAATTCCTCGCCGAGGGGTATCCGGCGGGACCCGGCCGTCTGGAGGGCCTCGTAATCGATTGCGAAGAAGATCGCATTGAGGAGGCGGGGACCGATCAGGTCGTGGAGAAACGCCGAATACTTACGGGAATTCCGGTTCTTGACGATCCAGAGCAGGACCGGGGCACGGAGATTCTGCTCGGTCTGCCAACGCTGGAAGGTACTGGAGACCTCCTTGGCCGAAGCGTTTTCGATCAGGAAATTGACACAGTCGGTGGTCAGCTTGCCCTGGCTCGTTTTGAGCAGGTTGAAAGTGATTTCCTTCCACTCGATCGGATGGGCCTTCTTGAGCACTTCCAGCAAACGACCATGCAGGGTGGTCGGCAACTCGGAGGCGATGTCTTCCAGCAGGTGAGTGTCCCCGACAAGCGTTTCGACGGCCGGTTCGATCGGGTCCTCGCGCTTGAGCACTTTGGCCAGGTCATCGCGAACCCAGGCGCCATGAAGGCGCTCGGAGGCCGTCAATTGATTGCTTTCCGCCACGACCGAGGCGACCGCCTCGAGTACCGGGATGAGTTCCTCATGACTTCCATCCTTGCCGGAATCGGTTGCCAGAAGCTTCTCGGCGAGAAGAATCCGCCGCCGGGCCGATTGAGTGGCCCGGAAGTCCTCGAGGATCTCGTCCTCAACGCTGACCGGCTCGTCACGAACCGAGTAACACTCGGTCTTCTTGGCCGGAGCGGCGATCCGGGGATCCTTGGCCAGAGCCTTCTTGGCCGCTGTCCACCAGCGTTTGAATCGTGCCTCGCCGACCACATCCTGGAGGACGGATTCGAGCTCGACCCCGGTGGCAGCCTCATTGGGGTACTGCTTGAGCAGTTCGATGACAAGATCGACCGGTTTCTCGGTGATCATCTTCTCGATGGTCTCGGATTCGGTCTGCTTGCGGGCGAGAATATGATCGGGCGCGAGGACATCCATGGTTGTCACGCAGAAGGCGGGATCCATCCGGTGGCCGGCCTTGCCTTCGAAATCGATGACGAGCTTTCCGTCGGCATCGTCATAGGAGACAATCTTCCCGAAACCCCAGCTTCGGTGGATGCAATAGGTGCCTGGTTGCATGGCCTCCAGCTTCTGCCGCAGGGGCTTCAGCTCGGGCTTTCGCTTCAAGATTTCGAGTACAGCGTCTTCGTTCATAATCACTTCGCCTTCAATGAAACGAACAGTAGAGTCTCGAAAGATGCGCCTTGTCAAACTGCGTATCGTCCGACTCTGTGGAGGATTTGATGCACGCCGATGATCGTGAACCCACCGGTTGGGAGCAAAGCCGCCGTCTTCTGGGCAGGTTTCTCGGCGGGGGATGTCGTCTTGACCACCTGCTCCAGGATTCCTCCCTGGAGTCGGAGGAAGCTGCCCGATGCCGCTTCTACCTTACCGGAACGATTCGCAATCTGATGCTCCTGGAGACGATTCTGGATCGCCAGATCCCGAGAAGACCCCGGCCCGAAGTCCGGTCGATCCTTCTGCTTGGAGCGTTTGAAATCCTCGAAAATCCCGACCAGACTCCAAAAATCGTCCATTTTGCGGTCGAGCAGGCAAAACGCCGGGTTTCCAAACCGGAATCGGGGCTGATCAACTCGGTTCTGCGGCGGTTTCCCGAGGCCTTGGCCAAATGGAAGGCCGGTGCCGGGAAGGATGCCGCCTCGCTGGCTATTCTCTACAGCCATCCGGCTTGGATGGTGCGGCGATGGTTGGCGGCCTTTGGTTCGGAAAATACCCGTCGCCTGCTTGAGTGGAATCAACAGGCGGCAGGGGTTTATGCCCGGAGGATCGACCTCGGCACGGGGGCGGCCGCCTCGCTCCCCGGTGCGGTCGAATCGCCCTGGCCGGACTTCGTGGAGATCAGCGGGATGTCCTGGAGCGACGTGTCGGCGGCCCTGAGGGCAGGAACCATCTATATCCAGGATCCGGCCACCCGGCTGGCGCCTAAGCTTTTGGGGGTCGGTGCGGATGAAGCCGTCCTTGATCTCTGTGCTTCGCCCGGTGGCAAGACCCTGCAATTGGCGCAGGCAGCCGCCCGCACCGGCGGCCGGGTCGTCGCGATCGACCTGCCGGGGCCGCGGATGATTCGACTGCGCGAAAACACCCGACGACACGCCGACTGGCCCATTTCTCTCCTGGGCGCCGATGTCCGGGACCTGAATGCCGACCTGCTCCGGTCCCACGGACTGCCCGCGATTTACGATGGCGTGCTCATCGATGTGCCCTGTTCCAATACCGGAGTCCTGAGGCATCGGGTCGACGCCAAATGGCGACTTAAGGAAGCGGATCTGGACAATCTGACCCGCCTGCAGAGTCACCTCCTGGAGGCGGCATCCCGATTGGTGCGGCCGGGAGGAAGCTTGGTCTACAGCACCTGCAGTCTGGAACGGGAGGAGAATGACGGGGTGGTCGAGACGTTTGTCGCCGCTCATCCCGGATTTGAGCGCGGGGAGGGCGGGGTGGCCCTGCCCTGGGAATCAGGCCATGACGGAGCCGGCAGTTTTCTATTGCGGCGGAAGCCCTGAGCCACGGAGATTTTCTTGAGAATGAAACGGCCCGCACTTAAAGCGCCCCTCGCGCTGACCGGCGATTACCTTTCGCCGCGTTACGAGCCGACCCTGGTCGCGCGGGCCTTTCCTTCGCTTGTCTTTTATTCCCGGATCCTCGGGATTGTCCGCCGCGCCTTCCTCGCGGCACGCAAGGGGCGATTCGATCAGAATCAGTTGAAGATCCAGGCCCAGGAGACCATTCGCGCCCTCGAACGGCAGGGAGTGCGGATTTCGGTCACCGGAGTGGCGCACTTCCGCGCGATCGATGGCCCCTGCGTCTTTGTGGGCAACCACATGAGCACCTTGGAAACCTTCGTGCTTCCGGGACTGGTCGTTCCCTTCAAGCCGCTGACCTTTGTCGTCAAGCAGAGTCTGGTCAGCATGCCCGTCTTCGGGCCGATCATGCGTTCCTGTGATCCGCTCGTGGTCGGGCGGAGCAATCCGCGGGAGGATCTGCGGACCATGCTTGAGGGAGGGGCCGAGCGCCTCGCCCGGGGATTGTCGATCGCCGTCTTTCCCCAAACCACCCGGACGACCCGCTTCGAACCCGAAGCCTTCAACAGCATCGGGACCAAGATGGCGAAGAAAGCCGGGGTGCCGGTGGTTCCCCTGGCCATCCGTTCCGATGCCTGGTCCACCGGTCGACTGGTCCGCGATTTCGGACCCTTCCGACCTGAACTGCCCGTCCACTTTGCTTTCAGTGAGCCGATCATGATCGAAGGCAATGGCAAGGAGGCCCACGAGACGACGATCGATTTCATCCGCTCTCACCTCGGTGCCTGGTATGCGCAAGTGCCGCTGTTGAATCCCTCCTGATAACACGTACGGCAGGTGGAGTGGAATGGATCCCATGGTTCCGCCTTTACATAATCGGCGATGCCAAGTCTTGTGTGTTCAAGGTTCGAGTCGTAGAAACAGAAATGACCCGACTTGCAACATGCTTGCTTGGCTTGTTGGTGGTGGTGGCCGCGGCCCGAATCACCCGGGCCCAAACGCAGACCGGAACCCTTGGAACAATGGATACTCACAATATCTGGCCGGATGGAAGGGTGTGTGCCGTTTCCTTGAGCTATGACGACAGCCTGCCGGTGCACTACCTTGAGGTGGCGCCGATGCTGGAACAGCACGGCATGCGCGCGACTTTTTATCTTCCCGTGTTAAGCATCGAGAATCCCGATGCCTGGAAGGCGGTGGCGTTGCAGGGCCACGAATTGGGCAACCATTCACTGTTCCATCCCTGCCGGCGTGATGAAGGCAACGCCTACTGGCTGGCGGAATACTACGATTTGGGGGACTATACGCCCGGACGTTTTCGTGACGAACTCAAGGTGGCCGATCTTGTGCTCGACCTGCTCGATGGCGGCAAACCCCGGACTTACGGAAATAACTGCACCAATCTCACCATTGGTCGGGGTGAGTTGGAGGAACCCATGGATCCGATCCTCGCGCAGCTGTTTGTGGCCGCGCGGGGCGCGATCACCAACCGTCCCGTCGATCCCAACCGCCCCGAGTTCACCCGGCTCGGACACTACAGCGGCGACGGCAGGACATTCGAGCAAATCAGGGCCGAGATCGAAGCGGCCCACGCGAAAGGGGGCTGGATCATCTACATGATCCACGGTGTGGGCCAGGGTACGCACAGTCTGTTCATCGATGATGAGGAACACCGGAAGCTGATCGAATGGCTCGACCAGGAACGTGCCTCGATCTGGACTGCCCCCGTCGTCGAAGTGGCGCAGCACCTCAAAGAGGCGGTGTCGGGCGACTGAAAATCCGCCCAGCCCAATGGACGAACCTCAACACTTGACGCAAGAGTCTCCATGCGATCCGACCGCCTGATCGGCTTCCTGCATGACAGGGCTTCCGGCAGAATCGTTCTCGGCTGGTTTGTTGTGACAATGGCGGTCTACCTGGTGATGCTGGGAATTACCATTCCCCGCGTGCAGCGTTTTGCTCCGGAGTCGACCCTGTTCAATCTCTCGCCCACGGGTTACTCCCGCCAGGAGGCATTGTCACTGCTTGAATCCCTCGGACCTGAAGGCAGAAGTGCGTATCTTTTTCCCCAACTCGTTCTCGACTTCGTCTACCCCGGGTTGTTTGCCGTCTGTTTCTCGCTCATGTTTGTCTGGCTCTACTCCCGGCGGTTTCGGCCCGATTCCGGGTTTCTCTACCTGGCGCTGCTTCCGATGCTTGCCGGCCTCTTTGACTACGGCGAAAACCTGCTGATCATCCGGATGATCACAGAATTCCCGAACGTATCCAGGAAGTTGATCGCGGCGGCCAACGTTTTCAGGATGTTGAAGAGCGCGTTCTCAACCGCGTCGTTCCTTTTGCTGATGGTGGGGTTTGTCCTGCTCCTGAAGAAGCGATCAACCGGGGGACCTTCATTTGGAAATCAGTCTTGAGACGGGGGAGGGACAGGAGTGCTGAAAAGAGGACGTCGATCCATGAAATTCCATCCGTTGCCAACAGCCATCATACTTTTCGCTGTTGCGACGATCTGATGCCTTCGACAGGCACGTTCCACCCATGAGGTCCGCGAATAGCCGGTGGCCATCTACGACGGGGCCGCAGCGGGATCCGAATTGTTTGCCGGCGCATTGGCCGTAGCGGAGGACTAGGGCGAATCGACATTCAAATTGCGCTGCTGGTGAGAAGAGAAGCGGAAGCAGCGCAAGGCGGTGGCACGGAAGGCGTGCTGGAAGCACGTGTCCGTGCCACCAACGCCGCGACCTTCCGCTTCGCTCTCATCCTTCGGACGGGTCTGCGGAAGCGCTCAGCCGCGTTCCTTTTGCGACAGAAGCCCTTCAAGGGATTCTCGCCGCAAAAGCGCCTTGCTGAGGCCCTCCCGCAGTTCCCGCCAGCGCACAATTTGAATGTCGATTCGCCCTAGTGTGGTGTCCGATAAATAATGTAACGTAAAGCGAGGCGCCAAAAGGCCTTGGGCAAGGCGGCCGAGTGGGTGCATGCCCGTAAGGCCTGTGCGCACTCGGGCAACGCCAGCCAAGGCCATTTGCCGTCTCGCCCGCAGGGCCATGCGCTTTTGGCACCCATCCGCGTTGGTCTGAGGCAGGAGGGCCTACCGGCCCGCAGGCCTCAACCCGCCTTGATGGAGCGGCCAAAATCGCTATGGCTTTATGACACAGGATTTATCTGACACCACACTAGGTCATGGTTCCGAATGATGTGGATCAGGCGGCTCAACCGGGGGGCGCTCTGCAGTATGGGAATCCGATCGCACCTGGCTTGTCTGGGATTGTCATACACGACGCTGACGGCAGTCAGCTGACCACATGGAACACCGGAGAAGTGTGGGATGCAGAACGACGTGATTCTGTCAGGTCTCGGCCTTTCTCAATATGTAGGCGCCGGAAAAGTGGAACCGACAAGGTCGGCTGAACCGGATTGGAAGAACGCGAATCCGTGTTCCCGGACCGGGCTTAGTGTTGGTTGCCCTGAGCTTCCCATAAAGCTTTTGACAGGACCATTCTTTGAACCAACGCTGATTCGGCCCTTACCCCACCCCCAACGGCTGCCCCTGGAGGGTTTTCCCACGGATCCCCATCGGTCACAACCCTGCCATTACACCGGACCTCGAAATGAATCCTTCCAAGCAGCCAAGGACATCCACCCAGAACGGTAGACTGTGGGGCGCGCGCGCTAAAGACTGGGCGGAGATTCAGGAAGGGCAGTTCAGCAATGCCTATCAGGCAGTGTTTGACCAGTGCGGATTGGGCGCTGATACGGACTATTGCGATGTCGGTTGCGGGGCCGGTATGGCAGCTCTGCTGGCATCCGATCGTGGCGCTAGAGTTTCGGGTCTCGATGCCTCACATAATCTGCTCGGCATCGCAAGGCAACGGGTTCCGGAGGGCGACTATCGAATCGGAGATCTGGAGGAACTCCCGTTTCCGGATGGTGCCTTTGACCTCGTGACAAGCTTCAATGCGGTTCAGTACGCGGCCAATCCGCGGGCGGCTCTTGCCGAGGCGAGACGAATTGCGAAGCCTGCTGGCCGCATCGTTGTCATGACCTGGGGTGATCCGGAAGGCATGGAAGCAGCCGCTCTCGTTGCTGCGCTGAAGGCGCTCCTGCCACAACCGCCACCAGGTGCCCCGGGACCGTTCGCGTTGTCAGACGAAGGCGCGCTTCGGGCATTCGCCGAGAGCGGCGGACTCCAGACGCTGAGTGTCACCGACGTGGCGTGCCATTGGCACTACCCGGATCTCGAGAATGCCCTGCGTGGGCTTGGCTCATCGGGTGTCGCGGCAAAAGCGGCCGAGCACTCGGGTGCTGACGCAGTTGACGCCGCTCATGAGGCGGCGTTCGAACCCTATCGCCAAGATGACGGAAGCTACAAAATCGGAGCGTCATTCAGGTGGTTGGTGGCCTCACCCTGATCAAGGCGTCCAGCGGTTTGGAGTCTCCGCTCCGGCTACGCTCAGTCAGGGTACCCCCAAGGCATTGCAGACAGGTCGGCACGATCCCGACCGTCCATCGAAGTCCCGTTTTGCTCTCAGCTGCCGTCTTCCGATTTTGACGGCTCGGTCAGGAGCAGGGCGGTCAGAAAGGAAGGGACGAGAAGGGCGGCGCCCAGCAGGTAGGACCAGTTGGAGCCGAACCACCAGAAAACGAAACTGGCGATGATCGGCCCGGTGGCTCGTCCGAGGGAACCGAGGGAGCGGAAGGTCCCGAGGACGCGTCCCTGATGGCTTGCGTTGGTGTAGAGGGAGACGAGGGCGGTCAGGGACGGGGTGGTCAGGCCGGAGCCAAGGCCCATCACGGTCAATCCGACATAGAGAAGGGTGGGCGATGGCGCCAGGCCGAGGATCACGAAAGCGGCCATGACCAAAGCGAGCCCGGTGATGGCCATGCGCCGTTCGCCGACTTTCGGAGCGGCCCGGCGGACGATCAGGCCCTGAGTGATGATCAGGATCAAGCCGACATAAACCATCATGCCGGTGATCTGAACCGTGCTGAAGTCGAAGCGACTGACCGCGAGGAAGGAGAGGGTGAACTCCATCCCGGCGAAGGCGAAGATGAAGAGAAAGTAGACGTGATTTGTCCGGCGAACGGGCGGTTCGTGACGGGCCAATAGCAGGGCGATGGGATTGCGCGAAGCGATCGAGGCGGTGGAACGCCTTTCGGGCGGCAGGCTCTCTGAGAAGCGCCTCCAGATCCAGAAAAGATTGAGGCAGGCCAGGAGGAAGGCGACGGTGGCCGCGCCCGAGAAGGGGTTGACTCCGAGGGAGGCGAGCTGGGGGAAGTGGTCGAGAGGATTGACCAGGGAGAAGACGCCCCCGATGGCCGGTCCGGTCACAAAGCCGAGACCGAAGGCCGCGCCGATCAGTCCCATTCCTTTGGCACGATCGGCCCGGGAAGTGACGTCCGCCACCGCAGCAGTGGCCACGGAGATGTTGCCGCTCATCAGACCGCCGCAGAGCCGGGCCAGTACAAGAAGAAGGAAATTCCCGCTGAAGATCCAGATCAGGTAGCTCAGGGCTGTCCCGCTCACCGTGAGCAGGAGGATGGAGCGGCGACCAAAACGATCGGAAAGAGCCCCCCAGAAGGGAGAAAAAGCGAATTGCAGGAAAGCGTAAAGTGATCCAAGGACGCCGCCAAAGAGAACGGGGGTGAAATGGCCGCCGGTGCCGGCCGCTGTCGAGAGCCGGTCAAGGAATCCCAGTAGTCCCGCCAGCAATCCCGAGTTGCCGTCGAGTTCCAGATAGTAGGTGAGCATCTCCGGGTAGAGCGGGAAGATGATGGAGAAGCCGACCAGATCCAGGTAGAGGGTCAGGAAGATGACCCCGAGCGAGAGGGGATTTTCGGCAGGCTGGGCTCCGGGATGGGACTGGGCGGCGTTACTCAAAGCGTGACGGGTTGTCCGCCGTAGCAAATCCATGCGAAGAATGAAGCCAAGAGGATAATCGGCCGGATCCATTCCGCAGACCGCGGCGTGACGACCGGGATCGGGGCCTGACTGCGCATTTGCGACGACCGGATGGGTCGCTTTCTGAGGGCTCAGTCACGGGACTGTGCGTCGGACCGATGGGGAAGCCCAATCTGCGGGCTCGAAAGCTGTTCTCCGCTTCAGCCGCAGAGCCGGAATTCGTCCTCCACCTGGTGGATGGCTCCGTCGGGTGTGAGTCGACTCGAATAAAGGATGAATCGTTCCACCTTGAAGGGAGGACCTTCGAATGCCTGGTTCTGTTTCAGGAACGCGGCAACCTGGGGTTTTCCGGCCCGACCGCAGCGGGCAAGTGTGATATGGGCGACGAAGGTTCGCAAATCGAGGTCCATCCCTGTGGCCAGGAGGGTATCGTCGATCTGTTGTCGGAGTTGAAACAGCCTTGGGTGACCGTGCCCCACTCCCGCCCAGATGATCTTCGGGGTCTCGCGCGGTGGGAAAACGCCTAGACCGGCCAGCGGCAGAATGAAGGGCTCTACGGAGATGTGGCTGAGCTTTGCGGTCAGGGCAGTCCGGGTCTCCCGATCGGCGTCGCCGAGAAACCGCAGGGTCAGGTGAAGCTGTTCCGGCGGTGTCCAGGCAACGCCCCGGATCGGCACCTGGAGCGCGCCGAGGATCTCCCGGTGGGGCACAGGCAGATCGATCGCAATGAAGAGGCGCTGGGATGCCTCACCGTTCATGGCACCGATGAATAAATGACCCTCGGACTGAGGCAAGCTGAAGGCACCTCGCTTCGCCTTTGTAACGTATTATGTTACAAAGGCGAAGCGATGAAGGCTGGGCGCAGGACGGCATCGACCGGGTTTCAGCCCGGTGAAAGGGCAGGGTGTCGGGACCCTTGGGTCGTGGTGCTCTTGGAAACAGGCACCCCTTGGGAGTCGCCCGATGGGCCGACCGAACGATCCGGCCAGAATGCGGTTGCGGCAGCCGTTCTCCGCGTCATGTTGAACCCATGTCGATCCCGAGGGATGATGTTGTCTGTCTGGGTGAATTGAAGGCGAAGGTGCTGAGCTTCGCCCAGGATCGTGACTGGGAGCAGTTTCATTCTCCAAAGAACCTCGCGATGGCATTGGCGGCGGAGGCGGCCGAGCTGATGGAGCATTTTCTCTGGACCGGGTCGGAATCCTCCCGGGAGACGGCGCGGGAGCCGCGCCTGCGGCGGGCGATCGAGGAGGAACTCGCGGATGTCGTCATCTATGCGCTGGAATTTGCCAATCAGTCCGGGGTGGACCTGGCGGCGGCCATTGAGGCGAAGCTCAAGCAGAATGCCCTCAAGTATCCGGTGGACAAAGCGCGTGGCCGTTCGGTCAAGTACACCGAACTTTAGGGAGGGTTGACCAATAATGGCCCAGACCAATCGATTCTATCGTCCATTTGACTTTGAATGCCTGCCGGGACGGCGGCCGGATGACTACCGGAACGCTTTTCAGGTGGACCGCGACCGGATCATTTACTCCTCGGCCTTTCGACGCCTTCAATCCAAGACCCAGGTCTTTGTTTCCGGCGAATTCGACTTCTACCGGACCCGGTTGACCCATTCGATCGAGGTGGCGCAGATCGGCCGATCCATCTGTCAGTTCCTCCAGGTTCAGGGGAAACCGATGGCGGATGATTTCTACATCGACTCGGATCTGGTCGAGGCGATCTGCCTGGCCCACGACCTGGGGCATCCGCCCTATGGGCATGCGGGCGAGCGTAAACTCCACGACCTGATGCGAACGGACGGCGGTTTCGAGGGCAACGCCCAGACCGTCCGTCAATTGGCTGATATTCTTTATCTGACCGAGACCGGCATGAACGGGATGAGTCCGACCCGCGCGTTCCTCGACGGGGTCATGAAGTACAAGCATCTCCTATGCGAGTTCGACGATCCCGAGCACCATTTTCTATATTCCGATCAGCGGAACCTGCGCGGGTTTGTCTTCGGGGAACGGGAGGTGCCGGGCGATTTGATGGCGGGCAGGCGGCTCAATCACCTCAAGAGCATCGAGTGTCAGATCATGGACTGGGCGGACGATACCGCCTACTCGCTCAATGACATCATTGACGGGGTCCGGGCAGGTTTCCTGACCTTCGAAAAGATTGAATCCTGGGCGGCGCAACGCGATCTGAGCGACCGGGACCTGAAGCGGATCGACGATCTGATGGAGGCAGTCCTGGCGGACAAACTTGAGGCGGTCTTCAGCCTCAAGATCGGGCAGGCCATCCGGGCCTGTCGGCTGGTGCCGCGAGAGTCTTTCCTCTCAGATCTGTCCAACCGGCATGCCTTCGGACTCGAAGTTGAGCCCGAGGTGGAGGAGGAAGCCACCTTTTTCAAGGAGATGGCGGTGGACATCATCTTCCGCTCACCCCAGCTGCAGCAGATGGAGTTCCGCGGCGGGGCCATCCTCGGTCGAATCTGGGAGGCCTTGGTTGAGCATTATATTGAGGCGCCCCGGCGTCCGCTTCGAATCCTGCCGCGGGCGGTGGCGGCGTTGTTGAGCCGACTGGAGACGGGGGCGGAGCGCAAACGGATCCTCTGCGATCATCTGGCGGGCATGACCGATGGTGCCGCCATGCGCACCTACCGCCGACTGACCGATCCCGATTTCAGCTCGATCATCGACCTGGGATAATGGATTGATCCCCGGTGTCTTCCACCCATTATTGGCCAAAAGAGCGCGGTATCCCAACTTCATGCGACCTGATTTTCGGCCTTTTCCCATGCGATGGGCTTCACCTGCCGCCATCTTGCTTGCGTCATTCCAGGTTTGGGCGGAACCCAATTCGGTCCGGGAAATCGAGGATGTCCGGGCGAACCTGTCCCGGACTCTGGAATACCGGGATCAGGCGGCCAAAGAGCAGGCGGCCTGGGATCTTCGCCGCGGGCAATTGGAGAATCTGATTCAGGTTGCAGAGGAAGAAAGGAAGAACCTTGAGGCTGCGATCGGCATCGCGCGCCCCATGCTCGAGGATCTTCAATCCCGGGAATTGGAACTGAGCTCAAGCCGGGAAGAATCGCAAATGCTGGCCGACGTTCTGCGGGTGGCCGGCCCACGTCTTGCCGGCAGGTTGATCGAAGGGGCCAGGCAATGGCCTGACCCCCTCCTGGTGGCGGTCGAGAGCCAGCTCAACGGCATACAAGCCATCCTGGACCGGGAAGTCGCCACCTTCACGGATCCGGAAGTGGACACATTGATCCGATCGACCGTCGAAGCACTCGAAGAGGCGCTCAAGTTCCAGAACGGGATCCACCATTCGTCGGTCATCAAGAGATTGCCGGACGGTCGAGCCGTGCAGTTTGAGACGATCTACCTCGGGCTTGCCGGCGGGTTTTATTTGTCGGAAGAACTGAATCTTGCCGGACGTATCGTTCCTCGCAGCGGCGGCTGGGAGTGGATTCCCCAGGATGAACTGAACGAGCCGATCCGTTCGTTTCTTGAAACGCTGCAGGGAGAACGTCAGGCAACCTGGATTCGGCTGCCCGTCAGGATTGGCACGGAGGAGGGGGGCGGATGATCCGGCGGGTTTTTTCCCTCGGGCTGCTGGTCCTCGCCTTTGCCGATGGCGGGGCACGGGCGGAAACCCGGCCGCCATTCTCGAGGACCATCGACTGGTCGGAGCAGACGATCGAAGTCGCCCGTGAGGGACTGATCGCGACGCGCGAGAGAATTGCCAATGAGCAGAGACCCCTGCTCGACACCCTGACAAGCGTTCAATCCGATCTGGCCGGCTTGCGGCGGGATCAGAAACAGCTGGAGTTCGCAACGGATGACATGAGGCACTCTGTCGAGAGGCTTCAGGATCTGGTCCAAAGCGTGTCATCACGGCAAAGCAACCTCGCGAACCGGCTGATCCATCTGCGCCGGGAGTTCGAGCAGGATCTGCCGACGATCGAGCGCTCCCGCTTCTCCGAAACCTTCCTTGCGGTCGAGCAGAACACGATGGATACACCGGACGGTCGTCTGCATCGGATGAACGACCTGATCGCCATCGTTGATTCGGCAATCGATCGGCTGGATGATCAGGTCGGCGGACACCGCTATCCGGCGACAGCCCTGGCGGACGGCGTCATGACTTCCGGGCTGGCTCTTCAGGTCGGACCCTATGTGTTCTTCGCTCCGGATGAAGGAGAACCGGGGTTGGTCGTTGAAACGGACCAATTGGTCGCCCGGCTCCGTCTTGATTCGCCGGATACCGCAAAGGCTGTTGCGGCCGCTATCGCGGGCGAAGAGGCGAGACTGCCGTTTGATCCCCTGCTCGACCAGGCGTTCTTGAGCCTTGATGCGCGGGTCTCGCTCTTTGAACATCTCAGGAGCGGCGGCCTCTGGATCATTCCCATCATGCTTTTTGGCCTGTTGTCGGCCGTGCTCGGCATTCGGAAGGTGATTCAGATCCGGGGCGTTCGAGCGCCGGAAACCGCCCAGGTTCTCGCATTGATGGCTCCGGTTGACGGGACGGATTTCGAACGCCGACTCCAGGCGATCACGCCACTCGCGCGGGAGGTTTTTGCCGAAGGGCATGCCTATCGCATGGCCCCGGAAAGCGCCCGCTCCGCGGCCATGAGCCAGGCCCTCCTCGGTTTCCGTATACGTATCGAATCCGGCCTCTCCCTGATTGCGCTGACCGCGGCCGTTGCGCCCCTCCTTGGCCTGTTGGGAACGGTCACGGGGATGATCAAGACCTTCCAGGTGATCAGTCTCCATGGTGCCGGTGACGCGCGTGCCCTGTCCGGGGGCATCTCGGAAGCTCTTGTGACGACGGAGCTCGGGTTGGTCGTGGCGATCCCGGCTCTGCTCGTCCATGCCTGGTTGAACCGGCGAGTCCGGCGCCTGTCCATTCAAACCGCTGTCCAAGCGGAACGATTCAACAAGACGATGCCGGGGGCGGGCGGGAATTCATGAACCATTCCTTATCCGCCGGGTTGAGGGATCTCCTGAGCGACGGTGGTTTTGTCATGCCTCCGCTGATTCTGCTGTCGATTGTGCTCTTCACCTGCCTCTTTCGTCTCGTGCTGGACCTCCGCCTGGCGGCCCAGGGAACCCATCCCGCGCTCCCGCCGATCGCGCGAAGCCCGGACCCGCTTCCCGGCGGGGAGGAAGCCGTGACGCTTCTTCGCGAAAGTATCCAGTGGCGTCTTCACTTCGATCGCCGGACTCGATTTGTGCGGATTCTGGCGGCCACCGCACCGCTTCTCGGGCTCCTGGGAACGGTGGCCGGTATGCTGAAGACGTTCAGTGCGATGAGTCTGCGGGAGGGTCTTGCCGGTGGAGACTTCGTGGCTGCCGGGATCTCCGAAGCGCTCATCACAACGGAAACGGGGTTGTCCATTGCCATTGTCGGACTGGTTTCTCTCTGGGCGGTCCGGGCCTTCGGGAAACGACTTCTTTTCCGTTTTGAATCCTTCGAGGCTTCGAGGGTTCTCGCGAAGTGGCCACCGCCTTCATCATGTTGAATCTGGATTACATTTCACAGGACAACGGATCGGAGGAGGGCATCAACATTTCGCCGCTCATCGATATTGTTTTCATCCTGTTGCTGTTCTTTGTCGTGACGTCCGTGTTTGTCGAAGAGACCGGAGTCGAAGTGAACAAACCGGATTCGAGCCAGGCCCAGTCGCTGAATCGGCAGAGCATCCTGATTGCGATTTCTGCCGATGGACGGGTCTTCCATGGTGGACAGGAAATCGGCCTTTTCGGAATCGGTCCGACTTTGAATCGGTTCGCGGTGTCACCCGACCAGCCGGTCATCATCCAGGCCGATGGTCTGACCTCGACGCAGGTTCTCATCTCGGCTCTGGACGAGGTAAAGGCGGCCGGGCTTGAGAACGTCAACGTGGCCACCCGAACGCAATGAACGCTGTCCTCTCCGCGGTGAACAGAAGTGAGCTCCGCTCGTGGGCGATATCCGGTGCGTCGGCTTGCGGCCTGACGCTGGCGATTCTCTTTCTGCTCGTCTTCGCCCATCGAGTCCAGGTTCCCGTATTGCCGACTTCCGACGGGGTGGGCATTCACCTGGAGACCGTCATGGATCCCGAGGATTCGGGCGCGCCGGCGGGGATGATGACCTCGCCGGAGATCCGGACGCTTCCTCCACCCGCATCACCCGTCGCGATTACCCCGCTGACGATGCAGAATCCGCCGGTGGATGTGTCGGTCGATCTTTCCCGGATGCTCGCGTGGCGCTACGGTTACGACGACTTGGGTGGCAGCGGATTTCAGGAGGGATCCTTCGGGATTTCGAACTTCTCCGAAGTGGATCAATCGATCGAGAGCCTGGTCATTCCGCCAAGGTTGTTTCCCGACACGCTGATCGATGCGGGAATTACCGAAGGCCGTGTCGTGGTGAAGCTACTGATCGACGAGAAGGGCCACGCGGAGGTGAAGACCGTTCTTTCCTCGACCCATCCCGCCTTGGTCCCGCCGGTGGTCGAGGCCATGGGGCGGGCGCTTTATTCGATTCCGATTCGCAATGGGCGTCCGACAAAATCCATCGTCAATCGGACGGTCGTCTTCACGGCGGATCCCGAGCATGTGGCCAAACGCCGGTCAATGACGAAGCCATGAACCTGCGCAAGAGACTTTCGCTGCTTTTCGCTCTGGTCCCGTCCCTGACTCCTGTCCTGGCTTCACAGGAAAAGAGCTTCGATTACGAGGCTTGGGTCTTCCCGGAGTACTCCTGGAAAGAAGAGGATTTCCAGAACCGGTTTCTCGGACGGTTCGGGGTCAACGGATACACCGAACCGCAGATGGATGTGGAGAATTACTATTTCTATGAAGGCGCCATGGCTCTGATTGAGGACCGACCCGCGGCCATCGGGTATCTCAGGTCGGGCATGGATGTCCTGGATGAATCCGGGATCGAGGCGAGCGCGGCGCTTCATTTCGTTCTGGGCAGCCTGCTCTATGACGAGGGTGATATGCCGTCGGCGATCGAGCAGTATGCACTTGCGATCCGAAAGCATCCCAGTTTTCTGCGGGCCTATGCCAATCTCGGATTCACCCTGATGGAAGCGGGCGAGAGCGAGAAGGCGCTCCCGGTCCTGCTCAAGGCGGTCGAACTCGGTGCAAACGAATCCCAGATCTGGGGGTTGATCGGTCGCATCTATACGGGCAAGGAACTCTATAAAAGCGGACTGACGGCCTATCGGAATGCGACGGTCTTCAACCCGGAAAACAATGCCTGGCGGTTTGGGATACTGCAGTGCCTGATCGCTCTGGATCGATTCGATGAAGCGATCACGATGGCGGACGAAGTCCTGGCTTTTGATCGACGCAATCCCGCCAACTGGGTGAATCGGGCGGGATTGCTGATCCATCTCGAGCGCTCGGACGAGGCCATCGTGGATCTTCAGGTCGCCCATGAGTTGGGAGGCATGACGTTTGATTCGTGCATCTCGATGGCAATCCTCCAGTTCAACAAGGGCATTTATGAAGAAGTGGCGGGTACTCTGGCCGAAGCCGCGGATCGGGCGAGGAACACCGATGAGTTCGATCGATGGCTGGACATAACCGAGGCCCTGGCCCATGCCGGCCAAAGCGGGCGGGCGTTTGACCTCCTTCCGGCGATTGCGAGGCGTGCGGTGAATCTTGAAGTGAAGCTCGACTCGTCGAAGATCAACCGGATCCGGGTGCTCC
This sequence comes from Opitutaceae bacterium, assembly GCA_041395105.1. NCBI lineage: Bacteria > Pseudomonadati > Verrucomicrobiota > Opitutia > Opitutales > Opitutaceae > Opitutaceae bacterium. Next base: position 99,049 of record JAWLBB010000004.1, read on the forward strand.
ACGATCTGGAAATCGAAGCGTACGGTGAGGCCCTCGCGACCCTTGAATCCCTCATTGATCTCGATCCGGTTGACGGCGAACTGCATCTGGAAAAGGCACGGGCGCTGATCGGCCTGGAAAGGCCGGAAGAGGCCGCCATCGCCTTCCAGATTGCCGCCACCTTTGAAGAGACCGCTTATCGTGCGAATTATGAATACGCGCGAATGGAGTTCACTCGCGGGGATATCTCAGGCGGCCTCAGGCTGCTTCGGTCAGCCTACGCCATCAATCCCTCGGAGGCGTTGCGCAGTTATATCCGCGAATTGGAGTCCCATGAGGAGAATCCGTAGATCCTGATTGCTCTGCGGGGGATGAATCGCGCTTTCAGCCAGTCTCTCAGGGAACCTCGGATTCAGCGGGGAATTCGAAACTCGGTTCGCCCATGCCCTTCATTTCGTCGAGAACCGCGCTGCGGCTGAGATCCGGTCCTTGCAGGGTCGGATCACGAAGGGGCAGGGGATGTGGTTTCGTCCGGGTATGGGTGATCAGGAATGCTTCCATCCGGTTGATCCACTGTTCAAGCTGGACTTTGTCATAACGAAGGACTCCTCGGTCTTGGTCCCGATTCTTCACGGGCGGAGGGACCGTGGCGCTCTCTGGCAGAAGAGCCACGCTGATGTCCGCACTGACGGCGGAAAACGAAGCCAACAAGGTCTTCCTGGTTATGTCATAGCCGGGTGTCCCTTTGGCCATGATGACGAGAACCGGAGCCTTGATGGAACGGGCATACTCCACGTAGCGGACCATGTGCGCTTCGGACTGGAAATAGGACCCATCCCATGCGTCGCCCGGAGACTCCGGCTTGGCCGTAGAGCTGGCCGCACCTTCTTCTTGGCGCCCTTCCGGCCCTCGTTTCCTGCTGCCCGCTTCCTCCACGAACATCATTTCTCCGGGTGCTTCGAGGACGACTCCGGCGAAATCCATTCCCGCCGCCAGATTCATTGCCAACTCCGCATTCGCGCCGGTCGCCACCAGAAAGAGACTGTGCGGGTCGATTACGGCTTTCTTCTGGAATTGCCGGATCAGGGCGATCCAATCAGCGGGGGATCTCGAACGGTCAGAGTCGGTGATCGACTTTGGATTGGGCAGAGCGACCGCGAAGCCCATGCCGATGAGATGGCTGCTCAAGGGCATTCGCGAGTAGACCGGTCCGTCGAAGTCGTCGACTGAAACGTTGTCCGGCCTGTTTCCCGGGAATTGGAGTTGTGCGCACCCCTCGTCCAGGATGAAGATTCCCGGTGGGGACTTGATCCCTTTCGGGACCACCGTCATCGCCCCCGACCAGGTGCCTCGCGCCGTCCGGATCTGAATGGACCTGTAGCGAACGGACGCGGGGTCGAAGGTTTGGACTATCCTGAATTCGGGCCCACGGTTCCGATCCCTCACCAGTCTGCCCGTCTGTCCCTCCCCTACGGCCCGTTCTCCGACCGACGAACGCTGTACTTCAATTCCGATGACATCCCGCAGATCGAGGATCGGGGAATCTGTTGATGGCGGGTCGGCAAGTAAAGGCAGAGCCCAGGTGAGAAGAAAAAAGGTCAGCCGGCCATCGGGATACATGGGGCAATGTCGGCTACCCCCGTTCAGTCCCCTTTGAAGACGAGGCCGATGTCTTTGCGCCAGGCGTCGAGGACTTCCATATTGCCGATGGTATCGGCCCAGGTCATGGCCGGGGGTGGCGCTTCCCGATCGCGGCGGCGGACGCATTCGGCGAGAAGATCGATCTCATGAGTGTAGAGGGAACGGGCGGCGTTGATCCGGATCTCTTCAGGCTCCTTTCCGTTGCGGATGAGGTGGATGACTGAATTCTCGGACGGAGCCCAGGGAACAGGTACGACCAGGCTGCCTTCGGAACCGTAGACGCGCAGGACGTTGTCGGAGCCGACCTGGGTGGCGGCGGCAACCGTGGCGACGAGGCCGCCGGGGAATTTGAGGACGGCGGCGGCCTGTTGATCGACATGGCTGACCTCGCCGATCCAGGCCACGCCCCGTACATCGGACGGATTCTGGAATGGGTTTCGGCGGGCGGCGCCTGCGATCAATCGACACATGGAAACCGGATAGCAGCCGACATCCATGATCCCGCCCCCGGCCGCTTCGTGACTGAGGCGGATGTTCTCGAAATTGAGCCCCATATTGTAGGTGAAGCCGGCCTGGATGAGCCGGACTTCGCCGATGGCGCCGTCGACGATCAGGTCGACGATCTTTTTGGTCTGGGGGTGGCACCGGTACATGAACGCCTCCATGAAGAAGACGCCGGATTCACGGACGAAGTCCATTGCGCGGCGGGCTTCGGCCGCATTCACGGCAAACGGTTTCTCACAAAGGATGTGTTTGCCGGCAGTTGCGGCCCGGATGGTCCATTCAGCGTGAAGGTGGTTGGGCAGCGAAATGTAGACCGCATCCACTTCGGCGTCCCGCAGGAGTTCGTCGTAGGATGCATGCGCCCTTCCGGCTCCGAACTCCTCGGCAAATCCACGGGCGGCGGGGCCGCTCCGACTGCCGACGGCCGTCAGAACGCCGGTCGGCGTCTCGTTCAAGGCCTTGGCGAATTTCCGGGCGATGCCACCCGTCCCGAGAATGCCCCAGCGGGTGGGTGGTTGATCTGGCATGGTGCGAAGGGGTCGTCAGGTCTCAGTGGTGGTGGTGATGGCATCCGCAGCCGGCTCCGCAGCCACCAGAAGCGGGTGGCGGCTGGCCGATTCCGGAATCCCGGGCGGCACTGACGAATCCATACCCCCCGGTGATGATCCGACGAACCGGAAGGCCGGACTCCGGGTCGTGGGTGAGCGGATCGTCCTTCATGCTTTGCTGCACCTCAAACCGCCTGGGCGGCCGGGTGGCATCATCGGTGATTGTCTCGTAAACGTAGGTTGCCATCGGTTCGAATGGATACGCTTGATTTGTATTCGGGGCAAGGCCAACCCGCGGTCGCTTCAATTGTCGATTTCACCTGCCGCGAGCCCGGCGGGCAGCGGGGCCGGCTGGGTGCAGGTGGTGGTCAGTTCGATGTGTCTGCCCTGATCGGAGGATTCGCCGAAAGCCTGCATAATGTCGACGACGTGGGCCGCCATGTGGCCGTTGGCGCGGTGTTCGCGTCCGGACCGGACTGCGGTCGCCAGGTCCGCGACACCGATGCCGCGTCCCACGTCATCGCGATGAGTGGAAGGCATGACCTTCCATTCCGTGGATTTCGATGAACGGACCTTGACCTCGCCGTTGAACGTATTCGGGTCGGGCACGCTCATTGAACCCTCTGTCCCGTGTATTTCGATCCGGGGCAGGTTATGGGCCCAGACGTCGAAGCTCATGATGACGGTGGCGATGGCCCCGCACTGAAAGTCGATGGTCCCGGCCAGGTGGGTCGGGATTTCAACCGGGAGAACGGTGCCTTTGAGCGGTTCGCTGGTGACCGTCCGGGTGGGGAAGGTGATACGGGTTGAGGCGCTGACGCGGCGGGCGGGTCCGATCAGGTTGACCAGGGCCGTCAGGTAGTAGGGCCCCATGTCGAACATCGGTCCGCCGCCCTTCAGATAGTAGAATGCGGGGCTGGGGTGCCAGCTTTCGTGTCCGTGCCCGGCCATGAAGGCGGTCGCGGCGACCGGTTCGCCGATGAGCCCCTCGTCGATCGCCCTTCGGGCGGTCTGAATGCCGGCACCCAGAAAAGTATCCGGGGCCGATCCCACCCGCAATCCGTTTCTGGTGGCGATGGCGACTGATTCGATGACCTCGTCGCGGGTCAATCCAAGGGGTTTTTCACAGTAGGCATGCTTCCCCGCCTTCAATGCGGCGATATTGAGCGGGGCATGGGATTGAGGGACGGTCAGGTTGACCACGATCTCGATTTCCGGATCGGCAAGAAGGTCCTCGACGCTCACGCCCCTGGGGATTTCGAATTCCCTGGCCCGGGCCTGCGCCCGGGGAAGGTCCATGTCCGCGCAGGCCTTGATTTCGAGAAAAGGGAACTGACGACTGCCTTTCACGTAGGCGGGAAAAATGGCGCCGCAGCCGATGATGCCGATACCGATGGTCGATTGTGTCATGGTCTTGGATTCGCCGATACGTTGGGCGGTTGGAACGATGTCGGCAAGACTTTGCCGAAACCGGATTGGAGATTCGGGCGATTCTGGGAGGCGCCGGCGTTGAAGGATCGACGGGAAGGGACGGTTGGTCATTGCCCAGTTTGTCGGAAGGGCTCACGATCGGAATCCTATGTTTGGAATCATTCTGCAGGAGCCGGGTCGTCTTGAGCCCATCGATTGTGAACCCCCCGAGGGACCCTCAGAAGGCGAGGCGGTGGTCCAGGTGGAGAGAATCGGCATCTGCGGCACGGATCTTCACGCCTACCGTGGCCGGCAACCGTTTTTCACCTACCCGAGGATACTCGGGCACGAGTTGGGGGTTGTGGTGGAGGCGATTTCGGGGGGAGACCATGGCGTCGGCGTCGGAGACCGGTGTTCGGTTGAGCCTTACCTGAATTGCGGCCATTGTCGCGCCTGCCGACAGGGACGCACCAACTGCTGCGCGTCCCTCAAGGTACTCGGTGTTCATTGCGACGGGGGCATGCGGGAGCGTATCCGGATACCGGTTGAGAAACTGCACCGGTCGGAGAAGCTGTCCACCGAGCAACTTGCCCTGGTCGAGACACTCTGCATCGGCTGTCATGCGGTGGACCGGGCCGGTGTCCTCAGCGACGACGTATGCGTGATTGTCGGCGTCGGGCCGATCGGTCTGGCTGTCCTCCAGCATGTGCAGCTCCGGGGGGCGCGGGCCATTGTGCTCGATATCAATGAAGGACGCCTGACGTTCTGTCGGAACCGTTTCGGTGTGGCGGAAACCGTGGATGTCTCCTCGGGCGATCCGGTCGCGGTTCTCGCCGAACTGACCAACGGCGAAAAGGCTTCAGTGGTTTTTGATGCCACCGGAAATCCGGGATCGATGGACCGTTCCTTCGATTTCGCCGGACACGGTGCCCGCGTCGTGCTGGTGGGGCTTCATCTGGGCAAAGTCACTTTTGCCGACCCCGATTTCCATCGGCGTGAACTGACCATTCTGTCCAGTCGAAACGCACTTCCCCGGGATTTCCGGAGCGTGATCGCCAACATGGAGAGCGGGGTGCTTGATGTGGCACCATGGATTACCCACCGGGGAGCAATCCGCGACCTGCCGGGGGATTTCCCGCACTGGCTGGAGCCGGAAGCTGCCGTGCTGAAGGCGATGGTCTCGTTCTGACGACAGGTGCCCTCGGGAACTCCCCCGGGGGTGGCCGCGCCATCGTTCAGATCCGGCTGATCAGGACCATCGGTCCCTCGGCCTTGGGGACCCCGCCCTTCCGCTCCAGGCTCACGGCAAAGGCCGAGATTGTCTCGATGGGTTGGTTGGGTTTGAACCGGTAGCGGGTTTCACCACGTTCGCTGACACTGAAGACACCGCCGTCGACCGGGTTCTCGTAACGCGGATCGATGATCCAGAGTTGGTAGTCCTTGTCCGAATCGACCGCGGGAAGATTGGCAATGGTGAGGACGCCCTCCTGGTGGGCCGCGTCCCAGACCGCGACAGCCTGGGCTCTCGGGGCGACCGCCATCATGGACGAGAGGGTGGCCACTTCGATCGCGTTGAGGTTGTCCGTTGATGCGAGTGCCGTCAGATCATTGCGCAGGGTCATGTTGTTCTGCAGGACGAGTCCGCAGATGATGGCAAAGCAGGCGGCCAGGGACCAGGGGATCCAGGTTCTCGTGGTGCTGGCGGGAAATGGCACCAATGGAGAGATGTCCTCGGTTTCCCCGAGGTCCGACCGCTCGGGCAGGTTCTCAAGGATACGTTGCCGGAGGGAGGCCGGCGGATCGATTGCTTCCACCCCGAGGGTGAGCTCGCCAAGGGAATCCCGGAATTCGTCAAAGAGCACTCTCATTTCGTCGTCAGAATGGATCAGGGCTTCGGCCTCCGCCTTTTCCTTGGATTCGGTGGCGCCCAGTGCGTGAAGGGCGATCAATTCCTGTTTGGCTTCTCTGTTCATACTTGTCCCTCCAGTCCATCGCGAAGGCGAAGCAGACCTCGGCGGATTCGGGCTTTGACCGTGCCGAGAGGCTGGCCGAGCTTTTCGGCAATCTCGACCTGGGTCAGCCCCTTGAAGTAGGCGAGTTCGATGGGTTTTCTTTGCTCCGATGGGAGCGTTTTAAAGACTCGACGGACGATGTGGGCCCGCTCGTTCTGTCCGGCCACCTCCACTGAGTCCGGCAACTCTGCCGAGAGTGAAAAATCAGCGATATCTTCGCCCGAACGCTCGATGATGCCGGAGCGCCGCTTCCTCGTGCGGATGCGGTCTATCGCCTTGTTCCGGGTGAGGGTGACCGCCCAGGTGAAGAGTTTGGCCCGATTGGCGTCGAAAGAGCCGGCATTGTTCCAGAGGGCGATGAAGACGTCCTGAACCACATCTTCCGCCTCGCTCGACTCTCCCAGCATTTTCATGGCGAGCGAGTAGAGAGGTTTGGAATAACGGTCGTAGATCTGGCTGAAAGCGACCCGGTCGCCCTTGGCGGCAAGGGCGAGAAGTTCGCTGTCATTGATGGCGTCGTCGGTGGCAGTGTCCGTCACGGCATTAAGCGGGGAATCCGGGTAGGCGGAAGTTCTTTCACCATAGGAATCCCTTCGGAGCAAGGATAAGGTTCGTAAGCTCCCAAATGCATTGGACGTAAGTGTCATCTCCACTCATACGTCCAAACCGGGTGGTCGGATGTCGGAAAAGTCCGGGAGGATTCGATCCGGCCGGATTTATCTGCTTTCAGGCGGTGGCGATCGGACCGGACTCGAAGTGGACGAGGCGGATCAATTCCGAGGTGGCCGGAATATCCTTGATGATTTGAGAGGGGTCGGGGCCGACGCCGATATAGCGGAGATTGGGCAGACGGAGCGGCCATTTGCCCTGGTCGTAGGCTGCTTCGAGGATTGATCGCATCATGGCGGCGACATAGGTCCGGGCCTCCTGCGGGAGGTCGCCGAATCGACGGATGCCGGAAATGTCACCCTCCCAAGTGGGGAAATCCCGGTAGAGCGGCCGGAGGGTTTTGCGAATCTCCTCGCGGCGGGGCGAATGACTGAAGCGCCGACCGGTGCGGTCTTCGTAGGCGGTGCAGATGCGGAGGTTGCCTTTCCAGTCGGGGAGGGCGCCGAGAGCGTCGATCTTGTTGATCATCAGATCTTGAAAGCCGCCGTAGCGCAGAGTGTCGCCCTTCTCGACGGCATCGAACCAGCCGACCATGCGCTGCCTTCCGGTCGAGGTGCCGAATTCCAGCTTTTTCAGAAACTGACAGAGCGGGTGCTCGTCATCCATCTGTGTGATGAAGGTATGGGTGCCCACCTTGGTGTCGTAGGCCTTGGCCACGCCAAAGGTGTGGATGGGCTGGCAGGGGATGCCGGCCGAATTGAAGAACTCGGGAGTATAGGTGTGGGAGGCGGTCACGTTGGGTGGATAGCCGTGCCGCTTGTCCAGCCAGAAGGCCTGTCCGAATTCTCCGATGACGGTCCGGTGTTCGGTCAATGCATCAAGAACCCGCTCGCGCACATCCGTGACACAGGACCTCAGGCGGGCTCCAGCCTGCCAGTAGACGTCGATTATCCGGTCCTTGTTCAACGTGAACGGGGTTTCGCCGCGAAAAGCAGTGAAATCGAACTCTGACTGGGGGAAAATCCCGGACTCAACCGAATCCCGGTTGGCTCGGGTCTCTGCCTCAGTCAGGCGGTCGAAGAAACCGGACCAGGTCTCGGCGCTCACCTGGCAGACATGTTCAATCGTGCGCAGGGTCCGGTCGATCCTCTGGCCGACCCGTCGGGCAAAATCGTCGCGGGTGCCGAGAAAAGCGCTGTAGGTGATCTGCCATTGGCCGGCTTCGTCCTGGTAGGCCGGAGTGATGCCGCGTCCGGTCGAACCGCGCGCCTCCTCCCCAAGGATGTTCTCCCGGTAGTCCTCCCAGGCCAGATCCAGGAGGCGGTGGGAAACGTCGGCCACCATGGTCCGCTCATCAATGATCAGGCGATCGATGACCTTGAATCCGCGCTTTTCGAGGGGTGAGGCTTCCCACCAGAATTTCCGGGGATCCGCCACCACGCCCGCGCCGATGGCCAGATAGGGGATGGACGGTTCGATGACCCCGGCGGGAAGCAGGTTCAGTTTGACTCCACCGGCAGTGTGTCCCGAATTCGCGCCGCCGTTGACCTTGAGCACCATGTGAACCGGAGCGTCGAGCTTGGTGGAAGCACGGAGTTCTTCGACCACTTCGGCGATCAGGCGGCCTTTGCCTTCGTCGCCGGTGCTGATTCCGACGTCGGCGATCAGGTGGCTGGAAAAAGGTATCAGGGACATTGGGCGATAGGGGGAGTTGACGGTTGGTGAAGGGAACCTTGCGACGCGGCCAAAGGGCATACGCTAAGCCCGCGTTTGCGGGGGGCACCAGCAAATTCTGGGACTATGACAGCCTTCGGGTCGCCTTTCCGGATCACCGGACTGTCTTTGGTGCAATCGGGCCTTGATTCCGGGCATGCCCGAACGCTTGATGGTTCATGCCTCGCTCCGTCGCCATCCGGGAACCCTACCGTCTCTTTTTTCCCGCAGGTCTCTTTGCCGGACTCTTGGGCGTGGCACTCTGGCCGGCCTGGGTCTGGGGCGGGATGGCGCTCTACCCGGGGCCTCTGCATGCGCGGTTGATGTCGATGGGCCTCTTGGGAGCTTTTGTCGTGGGTTTTTCCGCCACCGCGCTGCCGCGGATGATGGGGACGGGCCCGCTGGGGGGTGGAGTGGTCGTCGGGTTGGGGCTCCTCTGGTCGGGCGCGGTTGGTGCCCAAATCGTGGGTGTCGCCTGGCTGGGGGATCTTCTCTTCGGCCTGACGCTTCTGCTTCTGATCCTGAGCCTGCTCGCGAGGTTCATACGGAGATTGGATCTTCCGCCTCCGGCCTTTGTCCTGACCGCGTTCGGCCTGGTGCTGGGCCTCACCGGGGCCGTGGCCCTTGCCTGGGCGGAATATCCCGTTGGAACGCTTCCGTCTGCAGACTGGATTTATCGATGGGGCCGGGTGGCATTGCACGAAGGCTTTCTTCTCGGTGTGGCCGGTGGTGTGGGTGCGTTCTTCTTTCCGCGTCTCTGGGGAGGGAGGACCCGTCAGGACTTTCCCGAAATGAAGCGGCCGGACGCCCGATGGGCGAGCCAGGGCTGGGTGGCCTTCTGGGCAGGGATGGGTTTGACGGCCGGCTGCGGCCTCGATGCGGCCGGATTTGTCCGGGCGGGAACACTCCTGCGGCTTACCTCCTTCGGCTTCTTTGTCATTTCTGAAGTGGCGGCGACCCTCGGTCTGCGCAGCGAAAGCACGCTCGGCGGTCTCGCCCGGATCGGATTGTTCCTCATTCCGGTGGGCCTTCTGCTGGAGATTGTGGTCCTTCCCGGACAATTGACCGGCATCCGTCACCTCATCATGATCGGGGGATTCAACCTGATCCTCTTCGCGGTGGCCACTCGCGTCATATTCGGGCATGCCGGGGAGAGGGACAGGACGACCGGGCGGATGATTTCCATGCGCTGGGTCGGGGGCCTGCTCATGGTGGCGGCCCTGACCCGGGTGAGCGCGGATTTCCTGCCGTCGGTCTATCAGTCCCATCTCGGCTACGCGGCCGTCTTCTGGCTCTCCGCCGCCCTCATATGGAGCGGGTTGATTTTCCAACGCATTTCCCGGGCTGATCCCGAAGACTGATCGGGCCGGGCCGGTATCTTTTGCGGGTGACCCGGCTTTCCCGCTTGCCAGTGCTTTCGGCCGATGTTAGGACCGACCGGCAATATGACCGATCCGGCTGTTGCTCCCGGCTTCGACACCGACTTGGGTGACGGGGCTTTTTATCTCAGTGTCGACGCGTTTTTTCAGGCCCAGCGAGGTATGGCCCTGACCTACGACGACGTGTCACTGGCCACGGAATACTCGGAGATCCTCCCCCGGCAGGCGGATCTCTCGACCCGGCTCTCGGAATCCCTGAGTCTCCAGGTGCCGATCATCTCCTCCGACATGGATACCGTGACCGAGTCGCGGATGGCGATGGCGATGGCGCTGAACGGAGGCATCGGCCTGATCCACTACAATATGGCGCCGAAGGACCAGATCCATGAGGTGGCACGGGTCAAACGGCATATCCACGGCCTGATTCAGGATCCCATCACGGTGACGCCGGACATGCAGGTCGGCGATGTGCTCAAGTTGATCGAGAAGAAGAAGTTTGATTTCCGGTCCTTCCCGGTGGTCGATGAGGCGGGGGGGCTGGTCGGTCTGCTACCCGGCAGCGTGGTCAAGGAGATCTACCGAGCGGCGCCGGTGGCCAAGGCGATGACTCCGCGCAGCCACCTGATCACGGTCAACCAGAAAGAGATGACTCATGATCTGGTCGCCCAGGCGACGGCTTTCTTCACCGGCAATGTCGGCATCACCAAGATGCTGATCGTGAATGACGCCAACCGACTGAAGGGTCTGATCACGGTGTCGGACATTGAAAAACTCCTGAACGAGGCCAAGGCCCAGCGCAAGCCGAGCCGTGATGCGTCCTTCCGTCTGGTCGTCGGCGCGGCCCTCTCGGTGGTCCGGCAGTCCGACGGATCCCTGGATCGGTCCCGTCTCCTCGACCATGTCGGGGAGTTGGTGGCCGAATCGGTCGACGCAGTCGCCGTATCCACCGCCCACGGACATACGGTCGGGGTGGGGGAGGCGGTCCGGGCCATCCGGGACGCCTTTCCGTCCCTGACCATCATCGCCGGCAATGTGACCAGCGGCCAGGGGGTCGAATTCCTGGCGGAGAGCGGCGCCGATGCCATCAAGATCGGACAGGGTCCGGGATCGATCTGCACCACCCGGGTGGTGGCGGGAGTCGGTGTGCCGCAATTGACCGCCCTCTACGTCTCTTCCAAGGCGGCCGCCCGCAAGGGGGTGCGACTGATTGCCGACGGCGGCATCACCAAATCGGGGGACATCGTGAAGGCGCTGACCATGGCCGACGCCGTCATCTGCGGCGGTCTGCTCGCCGGATGCCGGGAGGCGCCGGGAGAAATCATCGAAATCAGCGGCAAGCTCTACAAGCAGTACCGCGGAATGGGCAGCCTGAGCGCGATGAAACGGGGGTCGGCCAGCCGGTATGGTCACCAAAAAGTGGATACGACGAGAAAGATTGCGGCCGAGGGGATCGAGGCCCTCAAGGAGGTTTCGGGGTCGGTGGACAACGTTCTGTCCGAACTGATCGGCGGGATCCAGTCGGGCATGGGCTATCTCGGGGCCCCTGATCTCGGGAAACTGAAGACCCGGGCCCGGCTTGTCCGGGTTTCGCCGGCCGGACAGAAGGAGGCCAGCCCGCACGACGTGATCGAGGTTTCCACCCACAAGGATTGACCGCCGGACCGACCTTGTTTCGATCCGCGATGTACACCCTGACCTGGAAGCGTTACCGACGCCCGTTTCGCCAGCCACTCGTCACCGGACACGGGACCTGGGATGCCCGCGAAGGCATCCTGGTCCGTCTGGAAGACTGTGACGGCCGGATCGGCTACGGGGAGGTTGCGCCGATTCCCTGGTTTGGAACGGAGACGATCGAGTCGGCCGCCATTCAGCTCAGCCTGCTCGGATCCACGGTCAACCCGGAAGTAATGGGTCTGATACCGGGCTCGTATCCCTGTTGCCGGGCGGCGGTCGGAGCTGCCCTGACCGACCTGGTGGGTCCCGGATACCCCCGCGGGAAAAGGCTGCCGGTGGCTGCCTTGCTGCCGGCGGGGCAAACCGCGTTTTCCGTCCTTGAGGAACGGCTCAACCTGGGGTTCCTGACGGCCAAGCTGAAGATCGGCATGGGCGACCCGGATCAGGAAAAGGATCGGGTCGAACGGCTCTGCCGGCTGCTGCCCGAGGGTGGCGGACTTCGACTTGATGCGAATGGCATCCTCGATGCGGCCCGGGCGGCGGTCTGGTTGGAATTCGTGGCGGACCTGCCGGTCGAGTTCATCGAGCAGCCTGTGCCGCCGGAAGACGTCGAGGCACTGCTTGGTCTCGCCGCGGATTTTCCGACTCCGATTGCTCTGGATGAGTCGGTCGTCCGGGTTGATGACCTTAAGCGTTGGCGCGACCGGGGATGGCCGGGGCTTTATGTGATCAAGCCGGCGCTGGCCGGAGACCCGGATGAGTTGCAGATGGAGATCGGTCAGGATGAGGTGTTTGTCTTCTCGACCGCGATGGAGACGGCCATCGGCCATCGTGGATCACTGCGGGCGGCTTTTCAAAGCGCCTCGAAACGGGCCCTCGGCTTTGGGGTCGGTGCCTTCTTTGCGGATCAGGTCGATGAACCCTTTCTCAGTTCCGACCGGGTGGGCGGAATCGATCTCGAGTTCCAATGGAAACGCCTGACCGGTTCGTAAAGCCCTGGCGTTATGCGCCAAAGACGAGGGAAAGGACACTCCTGTGGCCCCGTTTGGGGCGGCCCCCCGGTCTCAACGCAGGGGTCGGGGCCGGGACGCGGCAAGGGGCTGCCGCGTCGGCAATTCGGGACTTCCTCCAGTGACGACTGATCCCGGCCATCTTTTCGATCGACCCCGGATCATGCTGGCCGAGGCGGATCCGCGGGCGTTCCTCGGATCGTTCTTCCAATGGTCTCTTCAGGAGGTGAATCTCGTTCTGGTCGATCCCGCTTTGCCCTCGAACCCGAGGATGGAATTGGTCGCGCGATTGATGCCCTCGGCGGTGATTGACGGACACCGGCGCCAACCCGATGGGTCCTCCCTGCCGTGGCACCCGCCGGAGGATTGGGCATCGAGACCGAAACCGGCACGGATTTGGATCGGGACCGGGGGCACGACCGGTTCGCCCCGGTTTGCCCTGCATTCCTGGCAGCGTCTTTCAGCGGCGGCGAATGGATTCGGCCAGGTGTTTCCGGGATCCGCGGATTGCGTCTGCCTGTTGCCACTCTGGCACGTGGGTGGACTGATGCAGGTGATCCGGGCGACGGTCTTGGGAGGTGAGGTTGAGTTGACCGATTGGCGAACGATCAAAGCCGGTGAGTCCCTCCCGGATTCGGACGGCAAACTGGTTTCGATGGTTCCGCAGCAATTGGATTGGTTGTTGGAGGGAGAGGGGTCAGGCCGAGTATCGCGATCGGCCAGTCAAAATACTCGCCATGGCACTTTTCTGCCCTGGTTGCGTGGCTTCCGGGCGATCTTTGTCGGTGGCGGTGGTGCCCGCGCTTCACTTCTGAATCGTGCCCGCGAACTGGGGCTTCGGTTGGCGCCGGCTTATGGGATGACCGAGACGGCTGCGCAGGTGACGGTGCTCCGTCCCGATGAGTTCCTGGAGGGGCGCGGAGGAGTCGGCCGGGCGTTGCCGCACGCGACCGTGACGATCGTGAACGATGCCGGACAGCCGGCCCCGGCGGGCGAGATCGGTCGCATTCGGATAGCCACCGCGTCGAGGTTTCTGGGGTATGCCGACACGTCTGCGCAAAAGGGGTCAGGCTTTGTAGTCTGTAGTGAAATGGATCCACTACAGACTACAAAGCCTGACCCCTTTATTTCGAGTGACCTGGGTCGGATGGACGGGGAGGGTTACCTGACGGTTGTCGGGAGGGTGGACGATGTCATCATCACGGGTGGCGAGAAGGTTTTTCCCGGGGAGGTGGAGGCGGTCCTGATGGATTCGGGCCTGGCGGGGGACGCGGTCGTGTTCGGGACACCGGATGCGCAATGGGGGCAGGTGGTATCCGCGGTGATTGAGGGCGGCTCCTTCGTTGACGGTGATGCCGCCCGGGCTATCCTTCGGGAGCGGTTGCCGGTTTTCAAGATCCCAAGACGATGGGTCCGGGTGTCTCGATTGCCGAGGAATGCGATGGGGAAGCTTGATCGAAAGCGGCTGGAGGGATTGTTTGGGGTTCAATGAAGGGCACATTGAAGAATTGGAGACGGTCATCGTTGCGCAGAGAATCAAGAACCGCAAGGCGGTCGTGTCGACGGGTATCCCGTGGGGCTATCCTCGATCCGACCAACACGGCGGGCGTGGGATTTCTGCACAACCCAAAGGGCGGCAAGGCTTTGGGCGTGGGGCCGCGTTGTCCGGGCCGAGACATACCCACCGGGTATGCCCACTGGCCCGACCGCCTTGCCCGACGCCCAAATCCTTGCCGCGATGATCATCTCGAATTATTCAAAGTGCCCTTATGACAAGGAAGCAGATAGTCGAAGTCCTTGAGGAGATTGCGGTGCTTCTTGAGATCAAAGGGGAGAACCCGTTCAAGATCCGGGCCTACCAGAACGGGGCGCGGGCTTTGGACACGATGGAGGATGATCTGGAGGAGCTGATTGCATCCGGCCGACTGGGCCAGATCCGAGGGATCGGGGACGCGCTGGCCATGAAGATCGAATCGCTCCAGCGGACCGGCTCTCTGGGCTTCTACGACGACCTGAAGGCGTCCGTCCCGACCGGCTTGCTCGATCTGCTGGAGATCCCTGGACTCGGGGGCAAGAAGATCAAGGCGATATACGAGAAGCTCGGGGTGACCTCGATTGCGGAACTGACGGCGGCCTGTGAGGCGGGTCAGGTGGCGGAGCTGGCCGGTTTCGGGGCGAAATCCCAAGCCAAGATCCTTGAGGGGATTCACCATCGTGAAGCCTATGCCAAGCGGCATCTCTGGTGGAACGCCCGCGAGGTGGCTGAACCGATTCTGGAGGGACTGCGAGCCTTGCCGGAGGTGGAGAGGGCTGAACATGCCGGTAGTCTGCGTCGAAACCGGGAAACGGTGGGCGATCTGGATTTCATCGTGGCCTCGGCCCGACCGGGGCCGGTCATGGACTGGTTCACCGGTCGTGACCACGTTTCGGAAGTGACGGCCAAAGGTGAGACCAAATCGAGTGTCCGTCTGGAGTCGGGCCTGCAGGCGGATCTCAGGGTTGTGCCGCCGGACCAGTTTGCCTTTGCCCTCCACCATTTCACGGGTTCGAAGGAACACAATGTGGCGATGCGCCAGCGGGCGCTCAACCGGGGTTACAGTCTGAGCGAGTGGGGTTTGACCCCGACGGAGGAGGGGCCGCGGGATCCGGGCTCCCTCGCCCGGTCACCGGTCCGCGAAAGCGCCCCCGGGGACCCGGCCGCGATCCGGGCGGAGGAGGAGCTCTTCGGATTTCTTGGCCTGGAGTATATCCCGCCGGAACTGCGGGAAGGGTTGGGTGAGATCGACGCAGCGGAATCGGATGGTCTCCCGCGACTGGTCCGGCCGGAGGATCTGCGCGGAGTGTTTCACAACCACACGTCAGCATCCGACGGCGCAAACACGATCGTGGAAATGGCCCGGATGGCGGCGTCTCTGGGCTGGGATTACCTGGGAATTGCCGATCATTCCAAGGCCAGTTTTCAGGCAAACGGTCTGGATGAGGAACGACTGGGACGACAGGTCGAGGCGATTCGTGCCTTCAATCTGTCCGGCCAGTCGGGGGTCCGGATCTTTGCCGGGGTGGAATGCGATATTCTGCCCGATGGCCGGCTGGATCTGGCGGACAGCATCCTGAAGGAGCTGGATTATGTGGTGGTCTCCATCCATTCCTCTTTCACCCAGGCAACCGATGTGGTCACGGCCCGGATGATCCGGGCGATTGAGCATCCCCTTGCGACCATGGTGGGCCATTTGACCGGGCGGCTGCTTCTCCACCGCGAAGGCTATGCCATCGATGTGGCCAAAATCATCGATGCAGCGGCGGCGAACGGAGTGATGATCGAGCTCAATGCCAATCCACACCGGTTGGATATGGATTGGCGGCATTGGCGGCGGGCTGCGGAAAAGGGTGTGCTTTGCAGTATCAATCCCGACGCCCACGAGGCGGGGCATCTCTCGTTTGTCGACGCCGGCGTCCGGGTAGCCCGGAAGGGCTGGCTGACGGCCGAACAGGTTTTCAACACCTGGTCCCTCGAGCGGGTGGAGGCCCATTTGAAGAAATCGGGTATTTCCTGACGGGTTGCTCCGGCTGGCAGGATCCTTATTTCCATTGAATTGAATGAGTTCGGGACCGATGCTAGGGGAAAGTGGTCATCGGGCCGGTTCCAATCTGCAGACAGGTCGATCGAAGGGCCCGGCGCCTTGCCGGGCGATTAAGGTGCTTCGTTTGATCCGGAGTCGGCGGATTTGATGCCGAACCCGAATCCCAGTATCAGTTTTCTCAAATCATGTGTGGCATTGTAGGATACATAGGCAGTCAATCGGCCAAGACGGTCCTTCTGGAAGGTCTGCGTCGGCTTGAGTACCGCGGGTATGACTCGGCGGGAATGGCAATCCATCGCCGCGATTCTTTTCGCGTGTCGAAGAAAACCGGACGGGTGGCCAACCTGGCGATGGCGGCGTCGAAGGATGACCTCGAAGGCACCCTGGGGATCAGCCACACCCGTTGGGCGACCCACGGTGGCGTGTCCGATGCCAACGCCCATCCGCATCTGAGTTCGGACGGCAGGGTCGTCATGGTTCACAATGGGGTCATCGAGAACTACAACGACATGAAGCGGTTTCTCCTGACCAAAGGGTACACCTTCAGTTCGGAGACGGACACCGAGGCGCTGGTCAATCTGATCGCCTATCACTACGCGAAGGAAGGGGAGCCGACCAACGGTTTTTCGAAGTTCTTCATCGCCGTGCGCAAGGCGTTGCGTCACGTCAAGGGCACATACGGGATTGCCGCCCTCTGCCTGGACAATCCCGAGGAAATGATCGGGGCCCGCAAGGGTTCACCGCTCATTCTGGGAGTGGGACAGGGCGAATTCCTGCTGGCCAGCGATGTTTCGGCCATCATCACCCACACCAGCAGCGTGGTCTATCTGAAGGACGACGAAATCGTCTCGGTCGGGCGCAACGCCTTCAAAATCTCGACCAGTTCCGAAATGGGGGTCGATGCGGTCATCGACACGGTGGACTGGAAGATCGAGGACTCCGAGATGGGTGCGTATCCGCACTTCATGCTCAAGGAGATCTTCGACCAGCCGGAGGCCCTTGAAAACGCCATGCGCGGACGGTTCTCGGATGACGGCAGCACCGCCAATTTCGGCGGTTGGAACATGACGCCTCATGAACTGCTCCAGGTGGACCGGATCCTATTCACCTCCTGTGGGACCGCCTGGCATGCCTGCCTGGTCGCGGAGCACCTGATCGAACGGTTTGCCCGGATTCCGGTGGAGGTCGAATACGCTTCGGAATTCCGTTACCGCAACGCCCCTCTCGACAAGAATACCCTTCTCTTTGTCATCACCCAATCCGGGGAGACGATTGACACCCTGGGTGCCCTCCGCGAGGCCAAGCGCAAGGGCTACCGGACCCTTGCCATCACCAACGTGGTCGGTTCGACCATCGCGCGGGAGGCGGATGGTGGGATCTACCAGCACGCCGGGCCCGAAATCGGAGTCGCATCGACCAAGGCCTTCACTTCCCAGCTGGTGATTGCCGCCATGGTTGCCTTGTACCTTGGCCGAATGCGGGATATGAGCTTTGAAGGCGGGGTCAAATTGGTCGAGGCCCTCAAGGGCCTTCCGGAAAAGGTGGCCCGGATCCTGCGGTTGAATGACCAGATCAAGGATATCGCGACCCGCTACGCCCATTACGGCGATTTCCTTTTCCTGGGTCGGCAGTCGATGTTTCCGGTCGCCCTGGAAGGGGCGCTCAAGCTCAAGGAAATCTCCTATATTCACGCGGAGGGCTATCCCGCGGCTGAGATGAAGCACGGTCCGATTGCCCTGATCAGTGAAGAATGTCCGAGTGTGTTTTTCGCATCGAGCGACGAGATCTTCCAGAAAGTCGTTTCGAATATCCAGGAGGTCAAAGCGCGCAAGGGTAAGGTCATTCTTGTGCATGCGGAGTCATGCGATGTTCCCGAGGGTCTGGTCGACGACGCCATAGTCTTCCCCGACGGCCACGAGGCGATCATTCCGATCCTTGCGACCATCCCGGTTCAGCTGCTCAGCTATCATATCGCGGTGGCACGCAGCTGCGACGTGGACAAACCGCGCAATCTGGCCAAGTCGGTTACCGTGGAGTGATTCCGACGATCGGGAGAGGCTTCCTCGATTGCTCTTGACCGCGGTGCGCACGGTCTGAGTGTCGTTGATTCGACGAGCCAGATCCCATGCAATCCGTTACGCCAGCCAAACGTTTCCTGGTGACCGGTTCGGCCGGTTTTATCGGCAGTTCGGTCACGGACGCTCTGCTTGCGGCCGGACATGAAGTGATGGGTATCGACAATTTCGATCCGTTCTACCCGGTATCGATGAAGCGATCCAATACGGCGGGGCACCTCAAGAGCGGACGGTTCCGCCTGGCCGAAGTGGATATCCGCGATTTCGACCGGCTCAAGGCTGCCGTCGAGGGGAAATCGTTTGACGCGATCATTCATCTGGCGGCCAAGGGAGGTGTTCGTCCGTCCATCGAGGACCCGATCACCTACCAGGAGGTCAACGTGGGGGGGACCCATAATCTGCTCGAGCTCGCGCGTTCGCTTGGAGTGAAGCAGTTTGTCTTCGCAGGTTCCTCCAGTGTCTATGGGCTCAACCCGAATCTGCCGTGGCGGGAAGATGATGCGGTACTTCAGCCGATCAGCCCGTACGCCAGCACCAAGGTCAGCGGTGAATTGCTCGGCCATGTCTATGCCCATCTTTTTGGCATCCGTTTCATCGGGTTGCGCTTCTTCAATGTCTATGGTCCCCGGCAACGTCCCGACCTGGTCATCCAGAAGTTCCACCGGCTCATTCTGGAGAGACGTCCGATTCCGGTCTACGGCGACGGATCGACCCGTCGTGATTACACCTACATCGACGACATTGTATCCGGCGTGATCAGCGCTTCCGGGTATTCGGGATCCGGTTATGAGATCATCAACCTGGGGAACAACCGGACCGTCAGTCTGATGGAATTGATCGGTACGCTCGAGCAGGTCCTGGGGACTGAAGCGATCATTGACCGCCTGCCCGAACAGGCGGGGGACGTTCCCCGGACCTGGGCGGATATCGGAAAGGCGGGCGAGTTGCTCGGCTACCGTCCGTCCACCGACCTGCGGACCGGGCTGGGTCGTTTTGCCGCCTGGGCGGCAGGCAACGGATGAGGCCTGCTCCGATCAGGTTTGAGATATTTCCGCGGTTGCTTCGACTGGTTCGAAGAGCAGACGGGCGGAGTCGTCCCAGGACCGCAGGCGGGCCCAGATGCGACCGTTTTCGCCCATCCGGCGGCGCAGACCCGGGTCGCTGATCAATCGGGCAAAGGCCAGGGTCAGTCCCTCGCGGTCGCGGGGCTTGACGAGGATGCCGGTCCTGCCATCGGCGACGGCTTCGGAGACACCGCCGACGTCATGGGCGACGACCGGCAGTCCGAAGGCCGATGCTTCCAGGTAGACCTGGCCGAAACCTTCGACGCTTTTCTGGTGATTGATGCTGGTCAGGGCAAAGATGTCCGCCCGCTGGTAGAACATCTCAAGGTCGTCGTTGTCGATCATCCCGAGGAAGGTCACGGGAATGCTTGACCGGTGCGCGGCTTCGCGAAGGCGGGCCTCATAGTTACCCTTGGATCCCCGTCCAATCACCCAGTATTCGACCCGTCCCCGCAGTTCTTCCGGAAGGTGTTCAAGGGCATCAAGGATATGGAGTTGCCCTTTTCGCGGATGCAGGCGGCCCACAGTCAGGATGACAACCTTGTCCGAAACGGGTTTGCTCACGCGCGGGGTTTCGTGGAAATCCGAACGCAGGGCGCAGGGGGTCAGTCGGGTCTTGCTGCGGGAGACGGGGAAGTGGCTGCGCAGGAGTTCGTTCGTGTAGAGGGAAGGGGTGGTCACGAGGTCCGCCCGCTTGATGAGCTGCCGCACGAGGAGTCGCGCGGTCGGACGGGAGGCGAAGCGGATTATCTCCGTTCCGTGGAAGGTGATGATCATCCGCGCCGGTTTGAACGCCTTGAAATAATGCAGATAGGTCATGGCGAGGACCGGACCCGGTTCCGGAAGGTAGACGATCCCGGTGCGCAGTCGGCGCCGTTCGCGGATCATCTGCCGGGCCATCCTCATCTGGCACGAAAGGTTCTGGGTGCCCCGAAGGCGGACCCGCAGGACTTCGAAAGGAAACCTGCTGTCATCGGCCATGGACGACTCCGGCGCCCAGACCTCGACGTTGTAGCCGAGGCCGACGGAGGCACGAGCCATCTCCTCGACGTAGGTGGCGATTCCGCCACGCATCGGGTGAAACTCGTGTGTGATGACGAAAACAGATGGCTTATTTGATGGCGCAATCATTCCACGACTGACGCGACCGAACTTCGATCCCCATTTGAGCAATCGGTGGACAAGGTGCTTGAGTCAAGAGCCGATCATTCGCTATTTTGGTGGGTTGAGCGAGGTTTTCGTTGAGGAAAAATAACATTTACAATCCTGACTCCCGAACGTTACTAACTGGAAACATGGCATCCGCAAACGAGAAACCGAAAAACGCCTCTGCAGTCCCGGCAGGCGGGAATGAGGCCGCTCTGCGGGAATCTCTCAAACGTTGTTCGCCCGAGACGCTCCAGGCGGCTCTGGATTTCCGTAAGTCTAATGATGCCAGCTACTTGCCGTCGATCGTCCTGGGGATCATCGAGCGTTTTGTCGAGCCGGAACACCATGCCCGGTTGAGGGAGGCAGACGAGGATCTACGGGTCATCGAGGACCTCGGACTGGATTCCCTGACCATGATGGAGGTTGTCATCCTGGTCGAGGAGGTGGTCAACGTCTCCATCGCCAACGATGAATTGCGCAATCTGCGGACCGTGGGCGACATCAAGGTCTTTATTGATCACAAGGTCCGGGGGCTCCCGCCGCCGGAACCCTCACGATTTCTATCGATCGAGGAATTGGTAGGCATCATGCCACAACAGCCGCCCTTTCTTTTCCTGCAGGAGGCGACCATGGCATCGGGTTGGGTTTCGGCCAAGTACCGGATTGCCGGGGACGAGGGCTTTCTGGCCGGTCATTTCCCGGAGAATCCGGTCTTCCCGGCATCCATTCTTCTTGAATCCCTGGGACAATTGGCCGTCCTCTTCCTTCTCGAAGGAAAGAGCAGCCAGATCAAGAGGAAGGTCTCTTCCGGCTCGATCTACTTCACCGGTTGCGAGGGCGTTCGATGTCACCGGGTCTGCCGCCCCGGCGACGTCCTCAAGCTTTCGATCAAACCCAAGCGGATCCGTCACCCCCTGGCCACCTTTGAAGGGTCGATCCGGGTCGGACAGGAAAAGGCCGCATTTGCAGAGGAGATAACGCTGACTTTTGACTACGTGCCAGACGAACCCGAGACGACCTCGGCCGCAGCAGCGGCCGTTCCAGACGAGAGCGACCGCTCCAGGGGCGACCCTTCGGCGCATGGACGGAACGGAACCCCGGTGGCGCTTCCATCGGAGCGGTTGGAGCGCAAGTAAGAGCCGCCTTTCGGAGGGGGCAGGTTTCTGTCACCGCGGCCGATCCTGCCGGGTCAAGAAGTTCTCAACTTTCCTCCGGCCTCTCTCATGCCTTGCCATCGGGTTTCGGATCGGCGATTCTGCCATCCGGTGCGGGTCCTGACCTCGGTCCGATCTTCACACGCAGTTGTTTTTGGGGATTGAGGGATCTCTACCCGCCGCCTGATTTTTTGATGCGCTGACACGTTCGAATCCTTCCAAGCGTCCGTATGTCCAAACACAGAGTATACGTGACCGGACTCGGTTTCATATCGAGTATCGGCAACGACGCCGGGCAGGTCGCGGAAAACCTGCGTCACCTGCGTCACGGCATTGAGCATTACCCGCCTTTTGATCAGGCGGATATTCCGATTTCGGTTCTGGGGACCATTAAGGGTTTCGACGTGGACTCGGTCGATTTTGAGGATTGGAGCTATCCGGATCGCTATCGGATCAAGCGCGAAATCCTCCGGGGACTCGCCCCGCATGGGGTCTACGCCTACTGTGGCCTGCTCCAGGCGCTTGACGATGCCGGACTGAGCCGGGAGGACATCTCCAACCCGATGACCGGACTTTACGCCGCCTCCGCGGGTTCTCCATTCCTGATGAAACGCAATTTCGAGCGGATGGACGCGGTTGGCGTCATGCGTTGCCCGCCGACGGGAATTGTCGCCTCAATTGCGGGAACGCTCAACTTCAACCTGGTCGCGGCGTTCGGGATCCGCGGGGTTTCGTGCGGTTTCTCCTCGGCCTGTGCATCCTCAGGGCATGGCATCGGCTTTGCCGTCGAGGATATCCGTGCGGGTCGCCAGAATCGGATCATCGTGGTCGGGGCCGAGGACTGCAATCGCGACAGCATCCTGCCTTTTGCCGGGATGCGCGCCCTTTCTCTGGAAGCGGATCCCGACAAGGCATCCCGCCCTTTTGACCTGAACCGGTCCGGTTTTGTGGGGACGGGCGGTGCCTGTGTCATGATCCTTGAATCGGAAGAGGAGATGGAGCGTCGGAAGGCCGAGCCCTATGTGGAATTGACGGGGTGGGGTCAGGCTTCGGATGGTCACAATGTGGCGATTTCGCATCCAGACGGGATCGGCTTGCGCGATGCGATGAATCTCGCGCTCAAGGACGCCGGGATCGGGCCGGCCGACATCGACTATATCAATGCCCATGCAACCTCGACCCCGATTGGCGACGTCAGTGAACTGAGGGCGATCAAGGCGGTTTTTGGTGTGGGCGCGGGACGCCCGGCGATCAGCAGCACCAAGGCCCTGACCGGTCACGGCCTGTCGCTCTCCAGTGTTCTGGAAGCGGGTTTCACGGCTTTGGCGATGCGTCGGGGGTTCACCATCGGTTCAGCTCATATTGAGGAACCCGATCCGGAGTGCGACGGACTGGAGATACTTCGGACGACCCGGGAACCGGGGCCGAGGACGGCGCTGTGCAACAGCAGTGGATTCGGCGGCTCAAACGTGGTTCTCGTCCTGAGGCGGGAGTGAAGCCGCCTTCGCAAACCGGATTTCGGATGTGCGCTTAAGCGATCTTGGATACCGCTCCGCCCTGATCACCGGTGCCGGTTCGGGCCTGGGACGGGCATTTGCCGATGCTTTCATCGACCAGGGGCTTCACGTCTGGGGGACCTCCCGGTGGCCGGACAGAATGGCAGTCCGGGACGGATTGATCCCGGTGGAGATGGACCTCGCGGACCCCGAAGGGATCGATCGTCTCTGGTCGCATCTCCGGGTCGAGACCGGGGGAATCGATATCGTGGTGGCCAACGCCGGTTTCGGGGTCTGGGGCGAATTCGCGGGAGTTCCGTTTGAGCGTTGGGCCGACCAGATCGACGCCATGCTGACAGGATCCGCCCGTCTCCTTCACCGGGCGATGCCCGATCTGCGGGATCGGGTGCCTTCGGCCATCGTGGTCGTCTCCTCTCTGGCGGTCGACTTTCCTCTTCCCGGTCTCTCCGGATACAACGCGGTCAAGTCCGGTCTCTCCGGCCTGGCCCGCGGATTAATGATTGAGTCGGACGGGCGGGGCCCCAACATCCTGGATTTTCGGCCGGGTGATTACCGGACATCGTTCAATCGTGCCATGGAATTGTCAGCGAACCTCGAAGATTCTCCAGAACACCTGATCCGGGCAGGTCGGCGGCTGGATGTCCTGATGGAGGGTGCGCCCGATCCTCAACGTGCCGCCCGCGATCTGGTGCGGGCGCTCCGCCGGCGCCGCGACGGCGTCTTCCGGTCCGGGTCCTTCTTCCAGGCCCGGTTGGCTCCAACGCTCGCGCGCTTTCTGCATGCGAGCTGGCTGCGGGCGGCGACCCGCCGCTATTTCGGGATCTCCTGAGTGTCCAATCTCCGGATACTGGTCCTGACCTCGAGCACGGGAGGCGGGCACGACGCCCGTGCCGTGGCCTTTTCAAAGTGGGTCAAACGCCTCTACGGCTGGTCGGTCGAGGTCCGCATAGAAAGCATGCTGGAGGACTCGTCCGTCTTCAATCGATTCGGGGTCCGTTTCTACAACTTCATCCAGAAGCACGCCCCCTGGATACACCATCCCTACTACCTGTTGATCGAGGGTTTGCGGTTCCTCAATACGAACCGGGTTTTCCTGGGCAACCGCTACTATACCCAGGTGCTGGAGAATTATCAGCCGCATCTCGTATTCAGTGTGCATGACTGTTTGAACCGCGGCTATTTCCAGACGGCCCGGAGGGTCCTTGGGCCCGCGCGGGTGAGGTGTGCGACCTATTGCAGCGAGTTTTCCGGAGGCTACGGCTACAGCAGCAACTGGATTGAGCCCACAGTAGATCTCTTCATCTCGCGGACCCGGACGGCCCGTGACTATGCGATCAAGCTCGGATTGAATCCGGAGAAGATCCGTGTTCGCGGTCATCTCATGGAGCCCCGGGTCTATGAGGAAGTCTTCATCATGAAGAACCGCCAGGATTTCCAGCGGGACAATCTCGGCCTGGACCCGAACCGGTTCACGGTCTTTCTGGCCACGGGCGGTGCCGGCGCCAACAATCACCTTGAGCTCCTCCCGGTGCTGGCCAAATTCGCGGACCGGGTCCAGGTCATCGTGGTCTGTGGCCGCAACAACCGGGCGTTTCTCCGGGTCAATGAGTGGCGCAGGAATCATCCCGAGCTGCTTTGTCACGTCGAGGGGTATTGCCAGCAGATGCACCTGCTGGTCCAGGCGAGTGATGTCATCGTCACGCGCGGAGGCACGACCACCTGTGCGAAAGCCATGCACTACCGCTGCCCCACCATCCTAAACGGTTTCAAGGGCATCATGCCCCAGGAGCGCCTGACCGTGAAATTCTTCACCCAGGACAAAGCGTCGGAGGTGATCACCAAGGCCGGTGACCTGGAGCGCATCCTTCGGGGATGGCTGGAGAATCCCGCATCCTACCGGGAAATAAAGGAGCGATTCTGCTCCCTGCGCTACGATGAGGATCCGACGCTGGTGATCAAGGAATTGGTCGAGCTGGCCCAGGCGGCGGCCACCGCGACAATCGTTGAGAGTGATCCGACCGTTGTCTGACCGCCGTTTCGAACACTTCCGCATGACCTGATGGCCCTCCGCAAGATCGCGATCCTCTACACGACCTTTCCGGTTCGTTCGGAGATATTCGTTCAACGCGAGTTTGTCGCGATTCACGAGCAGGATGTTGAGATCGAGGTCTGGTCATTGCATGGGGGAGATCCCGACTTCGCCGGAATCCCCATCCGCCGGTTCTCGAAATGGCGCCTCTGGCGCCTGCTCTGGCAGATTCCGCGCGAATGGTCGGCCCGGCCGCGTCTCTTTTTTGAATTCCTGCACCTTCTCCTGAGCGGTGACCATCATCCTTCGATTCTCAATCTCGGCGAGAACCTGCTGGGGATCGGGTTTGCGATCGTCGAAGCGCCGGCCTTCCGCCGATCGGCCCCGGACCTCATTCACGGGGTGTGGGGAAGTCTCCCGGCCATGGGGGCGTGGATGCTTTCAAGGCTTTGCGATATTCCCTTCACCTTTGAGGCCCACGCCTACGATCTCTTCGAACACGGCGGCGATTGGTTCCTCCGGGAGAAGGTGAAGGCCGCCCGCTTGATTCGAACCTCGACGGGAGCGGGTGCCACCCGCCTGCGCGAGGTGGGGGCGGATCCCGGGAAGGTGATTCTCGTCCGCCGCGGCCTTCTTCCCGTGCCCCCCTATCCCGAGCGCGGGCCGGTCCGGGAGCCGACCCGTCTCGTCGGTGTCGGGCGCCTGGTCGAGAAGAAGGGCTTCCTGCGCCAGATCGAAATCCTGGCCGCGCTTCGGGATCGCGGCGTCGACTTCACGGCCCGCCTGATCGGTGACGGGCCGCAACGGGAAACCCTCCGGCATGCCATCGACCGCCATGGCCTGGCTGATCGGGTCTCGCTGACAGGATGGATGTCGGTTGAAGAGGTTGCCCTCGCCATGGTCCGTTCGGACTTTCTCCTTCACACCGGTCAGGTCGCCCGGAGCGGCGATCGGGATGGACTGCCCAATGTGGTCGGGGAGGCCATGTCGGTCGGGACGATTGTCCTCTCCACTCCGGAGGATGGCGTGGCGGAAGCGGTGATTGACGGACAGACCGGCTTTCTATGTCCTCTGGCCGATGATACGGCCTGGCTGGCGGTGGTCTGCTCGCTTCTTGAGCATCCTGTCATGGCCGGGGAGATACGCAAGAGGGCACGTGCCTGGGTGGAGAGCGAGTTCGATGCGAGGGTCAATATCGAGAGCTGGTTCCGGCGCCTCCGGGAAATCGGGACCGATTCCGGAGAAGGGTTGAACGCACATGAAGGTCTTTTTTGATGTGACCAAGACCTCCCGCCAGGGACACGGTTCAGGCATCACCCGGACGGCCCGGCGGTTGGGTCTGGTGCTGGGCCGGGAACTGGGCGACGATTGGGTTCCGGTGGTCTGGAGAGACCGGAGTCGGGCCCTTTCGCGGTTGAAGGGAGCGGAACCCGTCCGTCCGCAAGCCGGCGACTGGTTCCTGACGTGCGAGCCGTTTTCGCCGGATGAACGGAAGGGGTTTGTCGGATTCCTCAATCGGCATCCCTGCCGGATGGCCGCGGTTTTCCACGATGCCATCCCGCTTCGTCATCCCGAGTTCACCTGGCCGAAGAGCGTCGCGCGATTCCCCGGTTACCTGAAGATGCTGGCCGGATTCGATCATGTCTTTGCCGTCTCGAATTCCAGCCGGAGAGAACTGTCAGGCTACCTGGAGTGGCTTGGCGCGGCACCGGCACCGCAGATCACGGTCGTTCGTCCCGGAGCGGATTTCACCGAGGCGCCACGGCCGACGGATCTGGCGGCGCGCTCGACCGGTCGGATGATCCTCTCGGTGGGCATTCTGGAACCCCGCAAGAACCAGCTGCTTCTTCTCGAAGCCTGCGAGCGGCTTTGGGACACGGGACTTTCCTTTGACCTGATCCTGGTCGGTCGGGTCAATCCGCATTTCGGCAAGCCGGCGGTGGCGCAGGTTCGCCGCCTTCGCCGTCTGGGCCGTCCGGTCACCCATGCGGGGCGGGTGGACGACGGGGAGTTGCACCGTCTCCTCTCGGAGTGCCGCTTTCTGGTTTTTCCCTCGCGAGCGGAGGGGTGCGGGCTTCCAGTCCTGGAGGCTCTCTGGATGGGGGCACCGTCGCTGTGCAGCGATCTTCCCTCACACCGGGAATCGGCCGAAGGTGGAGGCTGCGCCCTTCTTCCGGTCAATGACCCGAGGGCTTGGGAGAACGGCCTTCATCGCTACCTGACGGACGATTCGGCGGTCGATCGATTGGCGCACGAAGCCCGGGAGCGTTCCCTGCCGACCTGGCAGGCGACCGGGACGGGTATTCTCCGGGTGCTTGCCGGATGAGGTGCTCTCGAACGCACCCGGTCGGGAACGCTTTGCCTGATTTCTGACTCGCACCGGACGAGGGCCGGGCATTCGATGGCATGGTGCAGGCGGATTCGAGTTCCTCGGGCGATGCCCTACTTTCCATAATCGTTCCGGTTCATGATTGCCGGGAACTGACGGAAGCCTGTATTGAAAGCCTGACCCGAACCGTTCACTGCCGCCATGAAGTCATCGTGGTGGACGACGCGAGCGGAGAGGAGACCCGCGGGTTTCTGGCCGGATTGGGCGGGGTCTTCCGGGTGTTTCGGCAGGAGCAGAATCTCGGTTTTGCGCGGTCCGTCAATCGCGGGGCGTCGCTGGCCGAAGGGGACCGCCTGCTCTTTCTCAACAGTGACACGGTGCTGACTCCCGGCTGGCTCGAACCGATGCTCGAGCTGCTTGATTCGTCGCCGACAGTCGGGGCGGTCGGCAACGTGCAGGTCAATCCCCGAAACGGGTTGGTCGATCATGCCGGGGTGTTTTTTGACCTCAACGGCATGCCGACCCATGCGCACAAGAACCGCCGCTATCCGCCTCGCGGGGCGTTCAGGGAGCGAAAGGCGGCGTCGGCCGCCTGTCTTCTGATGCGCGCGAAGGTGTTCCGCGATTTTTCAGGTTTTGATCCGGATTACCGCAATGGGATGGAGGACATTGATCTTTGCGTGCGGCTCTGTCTGGCGGGCTATCGCATCCTCGTCTCCCATCGCAGCATCATCCTGCATCATGTCAGCCAGTCCCCGGGGCGGCACGATCATAATGATGCCAATTCCCTGATCTTTGCTTCGAGAAGGGCACCTTCCGCCATCAGCTGGGGGCGCCGGGAATGGCCGGTCGAATACCTCCGGCGGTACGCCCGTTACTGGTGGAAAATCGATCCACGACTGTTTTTTCGGGCGATCGGCATGATCCTTGCCAGTCCGTTGACTTCGGAGCGAAAGGGCCTTCTGATCGAGGGTTCCGGACGGAGAATCGTTCCGACGCAACAACGATGAAATCACTTTTTGGAAACAAGGCGGGGAATATCATCGCCGAGAGATGCAGGACGGATCAGGCCTCTGTCCTCAGGCGAAAGTATGCGCCCTGGTACCATACTTTCGAGTCCCAGCAGGGAACGCGGGTGGTTCTTGACGGCCGGGAACTGGTCATGCTTTCAAGCAACGACTACCTCGGCCTGACCAGTCACCCCAAAGTGATCGAGGCCGCCGAACGGGCTCTCAGGATGTGGGGAAGCAGCACGACGGGGGCCCGGCTGTCGAACGGATCCCGCCGTTACCATCAGGAACTGGAGGAAACCCTGGCGGCCTTTCTTGGCAAGGAGGCCTGTCATATCACCTCGGCCGGTTACCTGTCCTGTCTCTCAGCCGTGGCGGCTTTTGCCACGAGGGGCGACATCATCGTGGTCGACAAGAACATCCACTCCTGCATCTGGGACGGCATCCGGCTCTCTCACGCCACCATGGAGCGTTTCAGCCACAACAACCCGGCCGATCTGGCCGCTGTCCTCAAGGTGATTGATCCGGCGGCGGCGAAGCTGCTGGCGATTGAAGGGGTGTATTCGATGGAGGGGCATATCGCGCCCCTGCCGGATTTCCTCGATGCGGCCGAACCGCATGGCTGCTTCGTGGTATTGGATGATGCGCATGGTTTTGGCGTACTCGGCAGAGAGGGTCGGGGCACGGCCGATCACTTTGGTGTGAACGAGCGGATCGACGTGAACTGCGGCAGTCTCTCCAAATCGCTCTCCAGCACGGGGGGCTTTGTGGCGGGCAGCAATGATGTGATCGAGTACCTGCGCACCCATTCGCGCCAGACCATCTTCAGCGCCGCGATCAGCCCGGCCCAGGCGGCCTGTGCCGGAGCCGCCCTGGAGGTGATGCAAACGGAGCCGGAGCATCTCGAACGCCTCTGGTCCAATACCCGCCGCTACCGTGCCCTGCTCGAGGATTTGAAGCTCGATCTCTGGGGAAGTGAAACCCCGGCCATTCCGGTTGTCCTGGGCTCGCGGGAACGTGCCTACCTTTTCTGGAAGCACCTCATGGACAAGGGTGTTTTCACCGTAATGTCGATCGCTCCCGGCGTTCCCCCGGGCAAGGATCTGGTGCGGACGGCCGTCTCGGCCGCACACACGGAAGAGGATTTCGAGAAGATCGAGGTCGCCTTCCGTCATGCCGTGAAGAATATCTGAAGAACCGCCGGCAGGGTCCCCCGGAGAGGAGGCGGACTCGTGATTCGAACTCGAAACAAACTCGTCGGATTGATGCTCCTGTTCCTCGCCGTTCTGGCGGGGATGGTTCTGGTGTTGGTCCATCAACGGACCCGGATGGCACAGATGGCGATCGACCGGGTCCTGGCCGGATCGGGTCTCGCCGAAGCCCATGTCTCGGTCGACCGGATCGGCCTCCGATCGGCATCCTTTTCCGGGATCCGGTTGGCCGGTGACTTCTGGCGGGTTGAGGCGGACTCCCTGCGGGTCGACTACGACTGGTGGCAGCGGCGGATCCGGCTGGTCGAATCGGGTCCCACCCGGATAGACGTCGATGTGGATGCCGCCTTGGAGGCCCCGTCCGAAACGACGCTCGATGTGCTGGCGGAACGGGTCGAAGGGATCCGGGCCGGGTTGCCTGAAATCCCCTTTGTCCTGGGGGCAACCGAGATCGTGATTCGCTACCGGCACGCCGGGGAGACGCTTCGGATGGAAGGGAAGGGACGACTGGCAGCGGAACCGCTGATTGAGGGCCGGTTCTTGCTGTCCGGCGAACCGGGAGAGGGAGAGATCGAGATATCCCGCCCGGACAGAAACGCGCCGATGACCATCGAGGGGCGCTGGGCGACGCGCGGTGATCCGCTTGGTCCGGTCAAACGATTCTTCCCGGGATGGGTGGAATCGCTGCCCACCTCATTCGAGATAGCCGATCCTTCCCTCGAATCGGCGCGGGTCGGGTTCCGGCTGGAGCAGGAACGTCTGCGACCCGTTGCCATCGATCTGGAAGCCACGGTGAAAGATGTGGGCCTGTCGATCCTGGGACGTCATTTCTCATTGGGAGAACTGGAATCCGATCTGGAGTGGAAGGTGAAGGCGGATCCGATTGTCTCGCTTGAATTGAGCAGTCTCCGCATCGATTCCGATGAGCTTCGGGCGTCGGCGAACCGGATTTCGGCCCGAGCCCTGGTGGGGCGCCGTCTCGAGATCGAGGTGCCGGCGGTTGATGTCGAGTCTGGCCCGGCATCGGGTCGGGTCGGGCTCCGGTTGGCCGCACCATGGCCGACGGGTGGAGCCATTCCGATGGATGCGTCTCTCGTGGTGGATGTCGACACGCTCCGGGCCGGAGGACTCGGATGGGATCCCTTCCATATCGGGGTGCGGACGCAAAGCAATGAAGTCATGGTCGATCTGCCGCGCCTGGCTCCATCCGGCCCGGCCCGGCCGGTCTTGACCGACGTCGTCCTGCGAGCGCCACTCGGGGACGACGGATTTGATACGGTTTCCGGGAAGGGACGGGTAGTCTTTGGGACCGGGTCCAGTGAAGACTCCGCCCTGGTGACCGGCTCGGATCTCCTGCTTTCGATCGGATTGTCCGGACTGAAGACCGAACGGATCAAGGCCGATCTGAGGATCGGCCTGCCGGAGGGTGGAGGCGCCTGGACGGTGGCGAACGGCGGATCCGTCGAGGCGGGCGGGGAACTGACGGCAACCGTGGAACTGCAGCCGGGTGGAAGGTTTCTGGCCGATCTGACCCTGGCTTTCGGTCCGACTGTCGTCCGGACGGATTCGGGGGTGGCCGAGCTTTCCGGCATCGATCTGACGATGGCCTTTCCGTTTGAGTCTTCCGAGCAAATCGGCCGGTTATTCGATGGGCCGCTACGGGACCGGATCGAACGGCCCGGACCGCTGACCGCGAACCTTGAGGTGATCGGCGACCGATTGGAACTTCCCGGCGGATTGATCGCCGAATGGTTTGATCTGAGCGGCCGATGGGGCCGGACGGAAGCGGAGACTGGAATGGCCGGGCCGGAACTGGATCTCCTGTTTCAGGCGGCGACCGTCAGTCTGGGCGTGGAGCGACTGACGTCGGTCCGTCTCGACCACCGGCAGACCACCGGCGGGCCTGCGTCTGACGGATCCGGCCGCCTGGAGGCGTCTTTTGACGGGGTGCCACTCGTCCTTGTTCTGACCGATTCGATCCGCTTTGGCCCGGACGGCGAAGTGGAGAAGATCTATGGCGGTGTCGCGATGGAAGCTCTGCGATTGGAATACTCGGATCTTCTTTCCCGTCACCTGCCTCAAGTTTCCGGTCTGTCTCTGGATGCGACCCTCGAAGGTCGGTTTCAGGCGGAGTGGTCTCCTGACGGAAACTGGGATGCGACCGGAGGCATGAGTGTTCAGGACGGTTCGATCGCTTTCCCCCCGCAGAATGTCCATCTTGATGGCCTGAAGGGAGAATTGGTGTTGGAATCCCTGCGCAGTCTGAGGACCCGGCCCGACCTGATCTGGACCTTTGATCGACTGGCGGCGACGGATCTGGAATTGCAGAACGGGAGGGTTGTTTTCGGCATTCCCGATCCGGATCGGGTGGTGGTCTCGGCGCTTTCCTTCGAGATGTTCAAGGGGCATTTCGAGATCGATCCATTTGTCTATTCGATCGCGGACCAGTCGGTGGAAATGGATGTGAGGGTGAAGGGACTCGACGCCGGCGCGCTCGTCGACCATCTCAATTTCTTCAATGGCCGCTTCGAGGGTCTTCTTAACGGATCGGTCCCGTTTCGAATGAAAAAGGGAAGGGTGGAGACACAACAGGGTCATCTCGAATTGGATGGTTCGCTGCCGGCCCGGTTTCATTATGAGGCGGACGGCCTGTTGACGGGTGGTGAGCAGCCCCGGACGGTGATGGACAAACTGCGGCTCCTGCCGCTCGAATTGGCCGAGGATGGGTTGAAAGACATGCAGGTCCAGAGTCTGACCGTTGACCTCTTTGACCCGGCCTGGCCGGAGACTCCGGTCCGGATCCACCTCTCGGGCCAGGCGGTCACGGCAAGAGCCGTTGTTCCGTATGTCGTCACCGCGAACGTAAACGGAACCGTGTCGGAGGCGCTGAATTTCCTGTTGCGGCTGGCTTCCTTGTGATGAATTATCCGGGCTGAGAGGGAACTCGGGATCTGATCAGGCGGTCCCATCTGAACCCACCCATCGAATGAAACGACGACCGATTCTCGCAGGCCTCATTGCAGCGGGCTCGTTGAGCGGATGCATATCCGTGACAACCCACAGCACCGTTGACCCGATTTACATGACCCTCGATGTCAATCTGAAGGTCCAGCTTCAGCGCGAGCTCACTGACGCCTTCGGGGCGATCGACGCCGCTTCCGATACCATGAATGTCCCGGCGCCCTCGGCCGAGTCCGGTTCCTGACCCCTTTTCGCCATGAACACTCGAATCCTTTCCTTCCTGACCCTGATCATTGGGCTGATGATTTCGGCGACCAGCTATGCCGAGTCCGAGGCGGATGTGCAGAACCGCATGATCAGCCGCGTGCCCGCCGTGGATGCCCTGAAGACGGCCGGACTCGTCGGCGAAACCAACCGTGGATTTCTCGAGCAGAAGGGCCGCTTGAACCCGGAGCAGAGCAAGGTGCTGGCTGACGAAAACGCAGACCGGCGCGCCATCTACGGCATGATTGCCTCGCGCAGTGGTTTGACCATCGGCGTTGTTGGGGAAGGCCGGGCGGAGCAGATCCGTCAGCGTTCAGCCCCCGGAGTCTGGCTCCAGGCGCCCAACGGCGACTGGTACAAAAAGTAACCGGACGGTTACCCTCTGAGGTCCTCGAGACCGATCCTGGCCGGTCTCGCTTCCGGCAGTTGATTGTCGGTCTTGATCACGCTGACCGGAAGCTTGGTCTTGATCTGGATGCGTTCCGGCTTGAGGAATTTCGCGGCCACGATCTCACAGGCCTCACCGATGCTCTTGGCCGGGAACTTCCGGCCTTTCCGGCCGTTGTTGTACTCGTTGGTGGCCCGGACAATGCGTTCGGTGATGGACGCGGGACTGTCCATTTCGGGGATCTGGACCACCCAGGCGACAAGATCATCGGCCGCGACCTGGTTGAGCGGGTCCGACAGCAAAACGACATACTGGTTCTTAACCCTGGGTTCGCGGGTGGCTTCGGCCATTTCCTCCTGAATCTTCAATTCCTGCTGGAGTTTCCGCATGATCTGCGCAACCACCTGAGGCTCAATTTCGGATTCCTTGAGGATACTGGCGACGACATCGACATCAACTTTTGCCATGGGTGTTTCGGTCTGGAAAGGTTTGGGAAATCAGGGTCGGGCAGACTAACGCCCGTCACGCATCGAAAGGAAGGATGAAAATGAAGGATGTGGGAGACGAGGTCTTTGACGTGGTCAACGAAAGGGACGAGGTGATCGGTCAGGAGCGCCGGTCCGAGGTCCACCGAAAGGGGCTCAGGCACCGGGCTGTCCATATTCTCTTTTTCAATCCGCGCGGCGAGGTCTTCCTGCAGAAGCGTTCCACAATCAAGGACACCTGGCCGGGGCGATGGGGCTCATCAGCCTCCGGTCACCTCGATGCGGGGGAGGACTACGATGCCTGCGCGGTTCGCGAGGTGCGGGAGGAACTCGGCTGGGAGATCGGGAGCCCGCTGAGCCCCCTTGCCCGGATCAGAGCCTGCCGGGAAACCGGTCAGGAATTTGTCCGGGTCTATCGAGGGGAAGCGGAGGGCCCGTTCGTGCTGCATCCGGACGAGATCGAGGAGGGGCGGTGGTTTGCTCCGGCGGAGGTGGATCGCCTGGTGGCGGCGGGCGACGCGGTCTGTGCCCCGGCACTTGCCTTGATCTGGTCGATCGTGAAGCGAAACAGTCAGGGCGAAGGAGCTGCGGGTTGATCCCGTTGAGTTGATGGATTGAGTGGATCCCGTTCTTGTGACAATGGAGCGGATCGGTTCTTCTTTTCCTCCATGGCACTGACGGTCCTCAATCACCCGGTTGCAAAACACCTGCTGACCCGTCTGCGGGATCGAACGACGGATGCGGCGACTTTCCGAGCGCTCTGTCATCGACTGACCACCTTCCTCGTCATCGAGGCGACCCGCGATCTGGAGACCTGTCCGGACCAGGTCGAAACGCCGCTTGAGAGCTTCGAGGGTTCGGCCCTTGCCCGGGAATTGGTGGTGGTTCCGATCCTGAGGGCGGGATTGGGCATGCTGCACACGGTCACCGATCTCTTCCCGAAGGTGGCGGTCGGCTACGTGGGTTTGGAGCGCGATCACCAAACGGCCGAGGCGCGATCGTATTACTGCAAACTTCCACCTCTCGAGGGGCGCTGTGTCCTGGTGGTGGATCCGATGCTGGCCACCGGGGGGTCGGCCGAACAGGCCATCGCCCTGCTCAAGGATGCCGGTGGGAACGATGTACGGCTGATCGCCATGGTGGCCGCACCGGAAGGGGTGGCCCGGGTGGAGGCGAGTTTTCCGGAAGTGGCGATTTTCACGGCCGGGCTGGACCGTGGTCTGGACGAGCGGAAGTACATCCGCCCGGGCCTCGGGGATTTCGGCGACCGTCTCTACGGAACCTGATCGCCCTAATTCGAGACTGGCCAGCGGCGCCCGGGTTGGCTCAATTGGGAGCCTGTGTCTCTCAATCACGAGATTTCCCGCCGTCGCACCTTCGCCATCATCTCCCACCCGGATGCCGGCAAGACGACCCTGACCGAGAAGTTCCTCCTCTATGGGGGAGCCCTTCAGCTGGCCGGCTCGGTCCGTGCCTCCAAGAACCAGCGTTCGGTTACTTCGGACTGGATGGAACTGGAAAAAAAGCGCGGCATCTCGGTGACATCGACCGTCCTTCAGTTCGAATACCGGGATTGTGCGGTCAACCTCCTGGATACACCGGGGCACAAGGATTTTTCGGAAGACACCTACCGGGTGCTGACGGCCGTGGACGCAGCCCTTATGGTCATCGACGCCGGAAAGGGCATCGAGACACAGACCCGCAAGCTTTTCGAGGTCTGCCGACAGCGGGGCATTCCCATCTTCACCTTCATGAACAAGTGCGACCGGCCGATCCGCGAGCCGCTCGCCCTGGTCGACGAGCTCGAGTCCGTGCTCGGCCTGAAGGCCTGCCCGGTCAATTGGCCTCTCGGCGGCGGGGTGGACTTCCGTGGTGTCTTTGACCGGCAGAGCCAGTCGGTCCACCTGTTTGAGCGGACCCCGGGCGGTGCCTACCGGTCTCCGGTATCGATCGCCGGTCTCGACGATCCGTTTGTGGTCAGGAAACTCGATGAATCCATCCGCAATCAGGTCCGGGAGGAGATCGAAATGCTCGACATGGCCGGGGAGTCGTTTGACGCCGCCGCAGTCCTCTCCGGTGCCCAGAGCCCGGTTTTCTTCGGCAGTGCGGTCAACAACTTCGGAGTGCAGCTGCTTCTGGATTCCTTTCTCGACCTTGCGCCCGGCCCCATGGCGCGACGGACCGGTGAACGGACAATCAAGCCCGACAGTCCGACATTTTCCGGTTTCATCTTCAAGATTCAGGCCAACATGGATCCCAGACATCGGGATCGGCTGGCTTTCATCCGGATCTGTTCCGGGCGTTTTGATCGGGATATGTGGGTGGTCAACGCCAGGACCGGGCGCCGCCACCGACTGAGCAGTTCACACCGCCTTTTCGGGCAGGAACGCGAGACGATGGACGAGGCCTTCGCCGGCGACATTCTCGGATTGGTCGGACACAGCGATTTCCGGATCGGAGACACCCTGACCGAAGATCCCGACATCATCTATGCGGAAATGCCCCGCTTCCCTCCGGAATGCTTCGCCTTTCTTTCCAATCCCAACAAATCCAACGACAAGCGGTTCCGGAGCGGCTTGGATCAGCTCCTGCAGGAAGGCGTCGTCCAGTCGCTGAATCTCAAGGACTCACTCAACCCGGTGCCGCTGCTGGCCGCGGTCGGTCCGCTGCAGTTTGACGTTTTCCGTCACCGTCTGGATTTGGAATACGGCGCGGAGTCCCGGCTCGAGTCGGCCTCATGGAGCCTGCTTCGCTGGCTCGATTTCAAAGGGGCTGAACCCGATTACGATGGATTGGTTCTTCCAAGCGGCGCAGCGGTGGCCTTCGATGCGGCGGGGTCGGCGGTGGTGCTCTTCCCGAGCGAGTGGATGGTGCGATTCTTCGAGGAAAAGAATGCCGGAGTCGCTCTGCTCACGTCGGCACCGGCTGTTGTTTCAGAATGAGGAGCCCTGCCAGGTGCGGGACCTGACAGGGCCTTGCCGGCAAGAGCGGGGTTTCTTCAGCCGGAATCGGGAACTCAGGCGCGGAAGAAGTGCTTAAGCAGCTTGTCGACCGCTTTGCGGGCGGCGGTGTCGTAGGCCTTGGTGCTCTGCGACGAGCTGACTACGATGGTCGTGTAGGTCCCGACAAACATGCCGAGGTCGATCTTCTGGTCGCCGTTGGCAATTGTTCCGGAAAAGCGGCATTCGTATTCGCCCATCCGGTTCAGTTCCCAGCTGCTCATCATGATGGTGATGGTCAGATCGCCGGTTTTGCCGGAATTGTTCGGAACGGTCTCGATATTGACCTTGTAGCCCCCATCGGCAAAGGCCTCCTCGAAGATGCGACCGATTGATGTCCGGCGGTCGGTCTCCGCACCCGCGGGATAAAGGCCTCCCATATCGGTGGTGCGGAGCAATTCGACATACTCGACCACGATGTTGGCGTTGTCGGCGATGGGAATCCGCACGTCCGGCTTCTTGGCGGCCGGGAGTGAAGGCACCGCCATCAGGGCGGCGAAGATGCAGATGTTTTTCAGGGTGTGGTGTGTCATGATTTCAGGAGATTGGGTTGAAGATTGGGTTGAGGATTGGGTCGCGGCTCGCCTCCGGATCCCCGGCAGGCTTGCACCTGAGTTGATCCTGAATAATACGGTTGTTGGTGGGAAGCAGTTTCAAGGTTTTGGCCTGGTGGGGATTCCTGATCCTTGTCCTCACGGTTCAAGGGGCTGATCTGGACCTGGACGCCATCCTGGCCCGACATCGCGAGGCGATCGGAGGCACGCAGGCGCTGGGACGGCTGAATACGCTCAGAGCTTCCGGCATCGTGCTGATCAGTCGGCAGCGGGCACCCTACGAGTTATGGGCCGCCTTTCCGAACCGCCTGCGGATTGAGAGCACGATTGGGGAGAGGGTGCTGGTCCAGTCTTACGATGGGAAGAATCCGCCCTGGACCTGGTTTCCGGAGACCATCTATGCGCTTCCGGAGGAAATGAACGAGGTCGAGGCCGGTGAGTTCATCAGCGACGCGGACTTTACCGGCCCCCTGATCAACCCCCGGGGAAAGGGCAACGAATTGACGCTTATCGGTGAGGAAACGTTGAATGGACAGAAGGTGTTCCGCCTGAAGTTGGTCGAAGGCGGTGGACAGGAATCGAGCATCCTGATCGACGGGGAGAGTTTTCTCATTGCCTGCCGGTCGGGCGTCCGCAGGGGAGGAGGGGCGCAGATCGAACTCGACACCTTCTACCTGGATTACCGGAAAGTCGCGGGAGTGATGCTGCCGTTTCGGTATGAGGTCTATCGCGGGACGAGCCTGGTCCGGACCGTCCTGGTCCAATCGATGGAGGGTAATGTGCCGATACCGCCGGCACTTTTCGGGATGCCTGAGGGTCCGGATCCGGTGAAGGCCCGGATCGAGATCGAAGCACGGCGGCCCTGATCGGCACCCCGCACCGTCCGGCGTTCTCACTTCCGGTCGGATGCCGCTGTTCAATTCGGAAGCCGGAGTTGCGTATCCGTCCGCGGGCAACTAGTGTGCGGCTTCTGAAACGATGGTCGTGGAGACCGTCTCCCGAAAGAAAGGTGATTCGATTATGGTCTATACCGTCCTGAGTAAAAAGAGCCTGGATCAAGTCTGTGCGGATCTGGAGGTCGCTGTCCCCGCCCACAAGTTTGGACTGATCGGCAAACACGATCTGCGCCAGACCATGGCGAAGAAGGGTGTGGCTTTTGATCGTGAATGCCGGGTCTATGAGGTCTGCAACCCTCATCAGGCCAAGAAGGTGCTCGAGGCCAAGATGGAGATATCGACCGCGCTGCCCTGTCGGATTTCGGTCTACGAAGAGGGCGGCAAGGTCGTCCTCGCCACCATCAAGCCGGAAAAGATGCTGGGCATGTATGACGTGCCGTCACTGGCCCCAGTCGCAAGCGAAGTCGAGCAGTCCATGATGGCGATCATGAAGGACGCCGCCGGCTGAGCTCACCCGCGACGGATAGGGGGTCATTGCTGTGACGGATAAGGGGTCATTGCTTGACTCTTGACAAAAGGCCACCGGCTTTTGTCAAGAGTCAAGCAATGACCCCTTTGGCCCCGAGTTTTGGGGTTCCCATTGGGAGGCGGTTGGCTAGAGTCCGGGTTTTGCCATGGCCGAACAGATCAACAAGAGCCCTTTCGACTCGGTGGAATCCGCGATTGCGGCGATTGCGGCGGGGGAACTGATCGTCGTTGTCGACGACGAGTGCCGGGAGAATGAAGGCGACCTCATCATGGCGGCCGACAAGGCCACTCCGGAGACCGTCAATCGCATGATCCGTGACGGCCGGGGGCTGATCTGCGTGCCGATGCCCGGCTTCCAATTGGAGCGTCTGGGCATTCACCCGATGGTGCAGGAAAACCGGGAGTCCCACCGGACCGATTTCGGCGTTTCCGTGGACGCCACCGAGGGAATTTCCACGGGTATCAGCGCCTATGACCGGTGTCGTACTATACGATTGCTGGCTGGTGCGGAAACCAAGCCGCATGAACTCGTCCGTCCCGGTCATGTTTTCCCTCTGCGCGCGCGTCCGGGTGGCGTGCTGCAGCGGGCCGGACATACCGAGGCGGCGGTCGATCTGGCGGTCCTCGCCGGGCTGAATCCATGCGGGGTCCTCTGCGAGATCCTCAATGAGGACGGCACCATGGCCCGGCTGCCCGAGTTGATCGAGTTCAAGACGAAATTCGGACTGAAGCTGATCTCCATTGCCGACCTGATCGAATACCGTTTCAGCCGGGAGCGCCTGGTCGAGCGGATCGCGCGGCAAGCCCTGGCCACGGAGTGGGGCGAC
This sequence comes from Opitutaceae bacterium, assembly GCA_041395105.1. NCBI lineage: Bacteria > Pseudomonadati > Verrucomicrobiota > Opitutia > Opitutales > Opitutaceae > Opitutaceae bacterium. The sequence goes on from JAWLBB010000004.1 coordinate 138,549, forward strand.
TTTGAACTGCACGTCTTCCGCAATATCCTCGACAACCGCCGACATTTCGCGGTCACCAAGGGTTCCCTCGATGAAAAGCCGACCCTGGTCCGGGTGCACAGCGAGAATGTACTCGGAGACATCTTCCGATCCAGTGACATCGCCAGTCGGCATTCGGTGGAGCGAGCCATGCAACGGATTGCGGCGGAAGGCCGCGGGGTGCTTGTCTATATCGAACAGCCCAACAGCGGACTCTCGATGGAGAAACCCGACCAATCGGCGCCGGGCCGGGTTCAGGCGGCCTCGATGAACCTGAGGGATTATGGGGTGGGGGCACAGATCCTCGCTTCTCTGGGGCTCAAGGAGATCCGTCTTCTCTCGAGCTCAAGCCGGAACCTGGTGGGGCTCGACGGTTACGGCCTGAAGATCGTTGAAAAGGTTTCGCTGAACGCCTGACCCTTTCGTTCCGGCGACCTCTCAGGGATGGTCCTTCCGGAGGTGCTCTCCGAGCCGTTCGTATCCAAAATCATCGGTCAAATCCCGCCAGACCGTGTGGATGTGATTGGCGTCATTCTGGGTGTTGTCGTATTCGATCAGAAAGGACGCACCGTGAATCCGGTAGTAGTGTCCCTGGCCCGGCAGAAGTCCCCCGGCCCAGGCGAAGCGGATCGCGGCTTCGGCCGGCGGCCCGATCCGTTCGAGCGCGAGCGCCGTGAGCCCGGGTTCCCATTGATCAAGGTGCAGCCGGATCAGGGACCAGAGGGTATTCTGCTCATCCGCGGTCAGATCGCGGTCGCGGATGCCCGCAGCTTCCGGAATCCGCGGACGCGGATCGGTGCCGGATAGAATCTCGGGATAGGCTGTCTCGTCGATGATGGCCTCCGCCCGCTGGACAGGTTCAAGGGAGAGGATGAGGGCCCGGGCGAGATCCTCCTCGGCCGGCAGGGCGCGGCGCCCCGTCTCCGGACCATGGGGAACCCGGGCCGGGTTGGCTCCCCAGAAGGCCGGGGTGATTGAGGCGCCGCCGCGTCCGTCCGAGGTGTAGTTCAGGGAAAGGTGATGACCTTCGATCCGCCAACCCCACGGAGCGGTTGCGGAGGGGGCTCCGAATACGGTGAAGAAATAGAGTTGGGGGTCGCGAAAGCGGGTGTTGCCTTCGATCCGTCCGAGAATGCCTTCGAACTCCATGATGGCACGGGCTCGGGCTGCCCCGGATTCACTGAGGGTCGCGTCGAGAAGGGTGAAAGCGGCTTTGCGCTGGACATCGGACATCGACTTCAGGCCTAGCCCTGCGCGCGGGCGTGGGATAAAGCTCCAGTCGACGCGATTGGCATCGTCGAAGCTCCGCTGGGCGAGTTCCCGGGAGGGACGATCGAGCGAATTGAGGAACCGGATGGCGGCGGCGGCCAGAGTTGAAGGGTCGTGTGCCTGGGTCATGTGGTTTGGGCGACCTCCAACGGGGCAGTGGATGCGCCTCGCGGTGATGCAGATTCAGAAAGACTGGCGGAAGGGTTGCGGGAGCGGTCAATTCTTGCGAGCCTGGATTGATGAATACGCATCTGCGGGCGGAATTGCTTCAATTGTATGCGGATCTTCGGGTGGCGGATGTGCGCGACGGCATGGACGTGATGGGTTATCATCACACCGGATCGGTCAGTCCGGTGATCCGTCCCCTCTGGCGGACACGGGCCGTGGGCATCGCCCGGACGGCGCGCTACCTGCCTTTTGCGGGTCGTGTGCCTGAACTGGGTCCCGAGGAATACGCCGCCTGGTCCGGGCGGTATTATGGCGAAGTCTGTCGCTATCCCTGGATGGAGACGATTGAGGAGGGGGACTTCATGGTCATTGACCTGAGCGGGGTATCTGCCGGCTTGATGGGGTCTGAGAATACCCTGAATGCCCTGCGTCGCGGGATTCGGGGATTCGTGTCCAGTGCCGGGGTGCGCGACACCGATGAGATCATCCGGCAGAAGGTGCCCTTCTGGAGTGCTGCGGTCGCCCAGTCGATGGTGCAGGGCCGGCTCCAGTACGACGGTCACGATGTGCCCATCGCCGTGGGCGGGGTGACGGTCTGTCCGGGCGATGTCGTGGTGGCGGATGGGGACGGTGTCATCGTGGTGCCCTCGGCCATCGCAAAGGACGTTGCGCTCCATGCCGGCGCCGAACATGCCCGGGATAGGGAGGCGCGTCGCCGGCACTATGAAGCGCTCGGCTGGGATGTCGACGAAACCGTTTAGTGGAGGACCGGAATCGGTCCGTCAGGGTTGAACCCTCAAGTCCTTGAAGTAGGGCGCGGTTGAGCGACGTCCCCGCCGTTGCGACTCAGCCGATCTTTCCTTTGGCAGTCAGTTTTTCGATCTTGGGCTGGATGACGTAGACACAGTAGCCGGCGGTTGGGTTGCGATCGTAGTAGTCCTGATGGTAGTCCTCGGCCGGATAGAAAGTGTCGAGGGGAAGTATCTCGGTCACGATCGGATCGGTGAAACGGGCGGCCGCCCGGGTGCGGGAGGCCTCGGCGATCGCCTGTTGGGCGTCGTTGTGGGTGTAGATAACGGATCGGTATTGGGTTCCGGAGTCCGGTCCCTGGCGGTTGAGGGTGGTGGGGTCATGGGCCTCCCAGAAGAGGTCGACGAGGGCTTCGTAACTCAGGACCGCAGGGTCGAAGGTCACCTGAATGACCTCGGCGTGGCCGGTGGTGCCTTCGCAGACCTGGCGGTAGGTGGGGTTCTTGACGTGTCCCCCCGCATAGCCGGGTCCGAATTGATGGACTCCGGGAACCCGCTTGAAAATGGCTTCCAGGCACCAGAAGCAGCCGCCTCCGAGAGTGGCGGTTTCGAGCTGTATCGAGTCGGGTGAATTGGTCGTGTCCATCGTCTGTTCCTTGAGTGGATTATTGAAAACGGGCAATCTCCTCTTCAAACCGGGCTTGTCAAATCGGAGAATCGCTCGGATCGATGCCGAACAAGCGTTCCGACCTGGCTGGCAGGGGGCGATGGAAGAATGGGTGGACTCCGCCTTCCGGATCGCGCTCAATGGAAAGAGTCCTCAAGAGGGAAGAGATGAAAATCCAGATCGATAGAGATGCCGATGCCGTGGCCAGGCGGGCAGCCCGGTTCATCGCCGGGGAAGCCCGTACTGCAGTCAACGCGCGCGGTCGGTTCATCATGGCGATCAGCGGCGGCCGGACTCCGTGGCAGATGCTGCGGGCCCTGGCCGATGAGGATGTGCCCTGGAAGCAGGTGCATGTTGTTCAGGTCGATGAGCGGATCGCACCGGCTGGTGACCCGGACCGGAACCTGACCCATCTGCGGGAGAGCCTTCTGTCCCACGCTCCGTTGCCGCCCGGTCAGATCCACGCGATGCCGGTGGACGAGACCGACCTTGAGGCGGCGGCCGCAGACTACGCGATCACGCTTCAAGGCATTGCGGGTAGGCCTCCGGTCCTTGATCTCGCCCATCTGGGTTTGGGGTCGGATGGCCATACGGCCTCCCTCGTGCCGAATGATCCGGTTCTCGACATCACCGACCGCGATGTCGCTTTGACCGGGGTTTACCTGGGCCGGCGGCGGATGACGCTGACTTTCCCGATGCTCAATCGCGCGCGGTGTATCCTCTGGGTGGTGACCGGGGCGGAGAAGGTCGGGATGCTTCCGCGAATCATCGGGGGCGATGTGACCATTCCCGGCGGGCGCATCCGCCAGGACAAGGCCGTCCTGCTGGCCGACCGTCCGGCCGCCGGGGACCTTGAGCCTGAGTAGGTGCAGGGTTCGCCTACACCGTCCTCAGAGCTCAAAGCCGGCGGCGTTGCCGGCTGAGCGGATGGCTTTGGCGGCGAGTTCATACTCCTCGGCGCTCGGGAGATGCTCGAGGAGCATCGGGAGGTCGGGGTTGAGGCGGTGGACCTCCTCGAAGAGCGTGCCGAAATCAAAGGTGCCAAGGCCCGGCCGCACCTCGTCGATATGGGTGGTCAGGCCGTCCCGCAGGATCGAGTCCTTGAGGTGCACGCTCCGGATATGGGGACCGAGTTTCCGGAAACATTCGCGGGTGAAATCCGCATTGAAGAAATAGCGCCGCGGGCAGTTCATCCAATTGGCCATGTCGATATGGACGCCGAAAGCGGGCCGGTCGACGGCGGCGATCAACTCCAGGGTGCTTTCGGGCGAATCGGGAAACATCCACGGCATGGGCTCAAGCGTGTAGCAGGTGTGCTTGGGACGCACCGCATCGATGATCGACCGGACCGTTTCGACGACCCGGTCAAACATGTCGCGGCTCAGGTCATCGGGGTGGGGGCCGTCCCATTTGGAGCCCGCGGACCCCGCGATATTGACGGCGCAGCGCGCACCGATCTGGTCGGCCAACTCAAGGGACCGGCGGCATTTTTCCAGGGCGGCGGTCCGCTCTGTCGGATCCGGGCTCATCGGATTGCTCCAGGCGCCGACTTCGGCGATGATGATGTCCGCCTCGTCGGCGGCGTCGCGCCAGGTCCGGATCTCGCTGATGTCCGAATCCAACCCGATAGGGCAGTAGGCGGTGCGGTAGCCGTGCCGGCGGAGGGTGGCGATCCACTGTTCCGGGGATTCGGTGGCTTCGTGGAGGGGGGCACCGAGGCGGAGGGTCTTCATGTGGTCGAGGCTACCGTTTGCCCCGGTGCTGGCAACCCAAAGGATACACTCATGGAGTCCGGTTCGCACCTTTAGCTGGGCTAATGGGTTTCGCGAGACGGGCTACGGGTTTTTGTTGATTACGGTGGTCGATGCTCTACCGATAGAACGATGGACCGTCGGGTATCGTTGAAGGATGTCGCTCAAGCGGCCGGTGTGCACCCCACCACCGTTTCGATGGCCTTGCGCAATCACCCGCGCATTCCCGAAAAGACCCGCGAGCGCCTGAAGAAACTGGCGGAGAAAATGGGCTACACCCGGGATCCGGCTCTCGTCGCCCTGGTCGAGTACCGCAATTCCCTCTATCGCAGCAAGTCGCCGCCGGTCATTGCCTTTCTCACGGATTGGAAGCCGGCGGACGGCTGGAGAAGCAACCCGACGAAGAACATGTTCTGGACGGGTGCTCACGATCGGGCGCACCGGCTCGGCTACAAGCTGGAGCATTTCAGTCTCGGGGAGGCCGGCATGACTGCGGCCCGGATGTCGAAGATCCTGCTGACCCGGAACATCAAGGGTCTGATCCTGGCGAATTTCCTGGTTCACACCGAGTCGATCGAACTCCCCTGGGATCATCTCTGTGCGGTCAAGATCGATTACGAACCGCTGGCCCCCCGGCTGGCCTCGATCACCAACAACCAGCTCCAGATCACCCGCCTGGCCATGCAGAGGATCCGTGCGCTTGGCTACCGGCGGATCGGCCTGTGCCTTCCCGACAGCTGGGAGCAGATGCTCGATGACGTCTGGGCCATCGCCTACCTCTGGGAACAACAGAAGCATGAACCCGAAGACCGGATCCCGGAGCTGCGCTACGCCGGGGCGGAGGATATCCGGTCGAAATCCAGGGCTTTCAAGCAGTGGTTCGACCAATACAAGCCGGACGCCGTCCTCGGCGATTCAGCCGAGATCATCGCGATGGCGGAGTCTTTCGGGATCAGGATCCCCCGTGATCTCGCGGTGGCGGATTTCAATTGCATGGGGACAGACGGGGCGATTGCCGGCATCACCCAGAACCACCTCGATGTCGGCCGGCTGGCGGTGGACATGGTCGCCGGTTTCATGTCTCAGCACATCTTCGGCCTTCCCGCAGTGCCGGTCCGGTCCTTCGTCGACGGCTATTGGACGGACGGCCGCAGCTGCCCGCCGGTCAAGGCGAAGAAGGCCACCCGGAAGGCCGGGGCCGGATAAATAGGAATATCGGGCGGGGCTGCGTCCTTTTTCAATTCCTGCAGGAGGGGCTTTATGCCTCGATGTGCCGGTCAATCGAGGCGTAAAGCCTCTCCTACAGTGCATCGATTCTTCGGATACACAGAATTCCTCGGGAGTCAGAACGGCGCCCGGCGGTCACGCCCTACCTGATGAGGCCGATCCGGTGGTAGGGCGTGACCGCCGGGCGCGCTGTCAAAATCAGGGAGCAAATCGAGCTCGGAGGGCACGCAAGACGCCCCTACCGTGAATCGATTCTTCAGATACACACTCACCAAACAAACGGTAGCATAGACGGGTTTGTTTTTCGTTCGAAAACAAAACGTAGCCTGCTACGGTTGGTTTGAATGTATCCAACTACAACTTCAGGCCCTGCGGGCTTCCTCAATAGCCCTCGAGCATTTCGATGACGAGGCCGAGCTGCTTGCTGGCGTCGACGTAGGTGTATTGGCCGGTTTTGGGGTCGCCGCCCTGGTGGAATTTCTCGATGCCCCGGGTGGCAAGTGCTTTGACCCGGCCCTCGGTGTCCGAGACATTGAAGGCGATGTGGTGGACGCTTTCGCCGTTGTTGTCCAGGGCTTCCTGCCAGCTGCTCTTGCCGCCCATCGGCTCGATCAACTCGATCGTAATATTGTCGAGGTGGAAAAAGGCCAGTTTGGCCCGCGCGTCGGAGGGTTCACCGCGGAAGGTCATGCCGACCTCGCTGCCGGGCTGGGTCGCGAACCATTTGGGCACGTCCAACCCGAGGACTTCGGCCCAGGCCCGGGAGGTCTTTTCGATGTCGCGGACGACGATGGCGATCTGGCTGACCTTGCGGGTGCCGAGGAGGGATTCTTTCTTTTCACTCATAGGTGGTATCGATGGAGGTGTGGAGGGGGAGAGTCGGGGAAAGTCGAAGGTCGGGGAAAGTCGAAGGTCGAAAGTCGAAGGGCGAAGAGGGGAGGGAAAGGTCGAAGGTCGAAAGGCGAGTTTGATCTCTGGAGTATCCGAAAATTCTTATCCCATCTCCCCGGTTGTCGGACAGGTATGATTCGATGGGTTGGGTAGGAGAGGCTTTACGCCTCGATTCTCATCCAGACAACTCTGGATCGAGGCGTAAAGCCTCTCCTGCAGATTTCTGCCCTCCGTCCTCTGCCCTTCGGCCTCCGGCTACTTCATCCTTTCGAGCCGGTCGTGTTGATGCCCTGGATGAAGGTCTTCTGGGTGAAGAAGAAGAGGATGATCAGGGGGAGGATGATGACGGTGGAGGCGGCCATCAGGTGGTGCCAGGCGGTGCCGCCCTGCTTGGTCTGGAAGGCCTGCAGGGCGAGGGAGAGGGTGAACTGGGACTGGTCGGTCAGGTAGATGAGGGGACGAGAAAATCGTTCCAGGTGTACATGAAGGTGAAGAGCGCGACGACCAGCAGGGCGGGCCGGGCGATCGGGAGGATGATCTGGAAGAAGATGCGCAGTTCTCCACACCCGTCGATACGGGCGGCCTCGGTCAGGTCCTTCGGAATGGTCATGAAGAACTGGCGGAGCAGGAAGATATTGAACGCACTGCCGAGAAAGGCCGGAACCCAGAGGGGTTTGAAGGTGCCGACCCAGCCGATCTCGCGAAAGAGGGTGTAGACCGGGACCATGATGACGGGGAAGGGAATCATCATGGTGGCGAGGCAGAGGACGAAGACCGCATCGCGACCCTTCCACTCAATGCGGGAGAATCCATAGGCGGTCAGGGCACTGCTGAGGACTGTTCCGATGACAGAGAGGAAGCAGAGCATGATGGTGTTTCCGGCGTAGCGCCAGAAATCACCCATCGCGACGAGGGCATCCCGGTAGTTATGCCACTGGATCTCGCTGGGAATCCAGACGGGCGGCAGGACCATGGTCTCATTGAGCGGCTTGAGGGACGTCGAGAGCATCCAGGCGAAGGGCGCGATAAAGGCGACCGCGCAGAGGAGGAGCAGCGCGTAGACGATGAGGTGACCGATCAGGGTGAGGCGGTGGGACTGCATGACCTCAATCGTAATGGACGCGCCGTTCGCTCATTCGGACGACGAAGAGCGTGAGGATGAGCACGATGATGAAGAAGATGAGGGAGATGGCACAGGCATAACCCATATTCCAGAAATCGAAGGCGTTCTGGTAGATGTAGGTCGCGATGAAGAGCATGGAGCGCTCGGGTCCGGCAATACCGTCCGTTCCTCCGGTCCCGCCCATCATGACATAGGGAACGGCGAAAATCTGCAGGGTGCCGATGATCCCCATGATCAGGTTGAAAAAGATATAGGGGGAGAGCAGGGGCAGGGTGACCTTGAAGAGTTTTTGCCAGAATCCGGCACCGTCGATTTCGGCCGCCTCATAGTACTCGACCGGTGCTTCCTGGAGTCCGGCCAGGTAGATGACCATGGCGTGTCCGACGCCCCAGAGGCCGGCCAGGACGAGGCCGGGCTTGGTGAAAGCCGCCTCCTGCAGCCAGTTCGGTGGTCGGAAACCGGTGCCGAAGGTGGCGTTGACCGCCTCGAAAAACGGGGTCAGCGCCGTATTGATGAGTCCCAGTTCCCCGTTGAGCAACCACCGCCAGACGATGGCGAGGCAGACCAGGGGGACGAGGGAGGGGAGAAAGAAGATGGTCCGGAAAACGCCTTTTCCCCGGATATTGAAGTTGAGGAGTATGGCGAGGAAGCAGGCCACCACCGTGTTCAGCGGCACGGCGAGAAAGGCGAAGAGCATGGTGTTGGAGAGCGCCTTCCAGAAGAGGGGGTCGGTCGCCAGATCCGTGTAGTTGCTGCTTCCGATGTAGACCGGCTTGGACAGGACCGAATAGTCGGTCAATGAGAAGACGGCGGTCGCGACGAGCGGGTAGGCGCTGAAGATGAGGAATCCGAGAAGCCAGGGGCTGATAAAGAGCAACCCCCGGATCAGGCGGCTTTTTTCGGCTCCGGTCATTGTTCGCTCCATCCTTTCTTCCGGGACTCGGCCACGCGGTCCCAACGCAATCGATTGCGCTCATAGATCCTGGCCTGCCCGGCCTGGATCTCCGCGAGGATCTCCTCGGGCGTGGTCCGCCCACGGAGGAGGAGGCCGATCGCATTCTGCATTTCGCTTTCGAGCTGGTTGCGTTGGGCGATCGGAGGCGTGCGCGTCACGTTGGGACTGGCCGCCAGGTCGATGAAATCCTTGATGTAGGGATGGGGGTGACGGGCGAGAAAGGACTCCGAAACCGCCCGCAGGGAGGTCATCTTCCGGTGACCCAGGGCCAGCTTTTCGAGGACGTCCTGCCGGTTGACGTAGACGAGAAACCGGAAGGCCTCCTGGGGATGGCGGGCCCCGGCGGGGATGGAGAAGGAATCCGGCTCGGCGATGCTCACTCCCTTGAGCCGTTCCGGGTCGTCGGAGGAAGGGCGCCACCCCGTATTCGAAACCGGGTGGCGCGTAGTTCTTGATGAAGTTGTCCATCCAGACGCCCTGCATGACCATGGCCACGCGGCCGGTGAAAAAGGCGTTCTGCGGGGAGGCGAAGGTTCCGAAACCCGACTGAAAGCGGAGGAGACTGTCGGCGCCGAAGCGCTCGGGGTAGCTGGCGATCCAGCGGGCGGTTCGGAGATTCTCCGGAGAATCCACCGTGATCGCGTCACCGTCCCAGAGACGGCCGCCGAACCAGTAACAGAAGTAGCTCCGCCACCAACCGGGTTCGGTCGGGAGATGGCCGAGAACGGCAATACTGCCATCTTCCCGGTGGCGGGTGATGGCTTCATTGAACGACTCCAGTTCGGCGATGGAAGCGGGCGGCCTGTCGGGTTCGAGTCCGGCCTCCCGGAACATCTTCTTGTTCCAGTGCAGCGCGGTGACGGACGCGGTGATGGGGAGGCCCCAGAGGTGCCCCCGGTGGGAGCAGATCTCCCAGAAGATGTCGACGTATTGATCGGCAGTGATGCCCGCCGCGGCCGCCATCCGGTCAAGGGGAATGAGGGCGTTGTTTTCGACGTAGACCGGGATGGCGGGATAGGGCAGGGCGGCCAGATCGGGGGGATTGCCTCCGGCCGTGGCGAGGAGAAGCTTGCGCTCGAGCTCGCTTACGTTGAGGCAACGGATCCGGACTTCCGTCTGAGAGTGATTGAAGTCGTCGACGATGCCGTCGAGGGCTTCTTTCTCGAACCCGGCCCAACTGGTCCAGAGGGTGACCTCGACCGGCTGGTCTAGGTCGGGGGCCCGGGACCCGCAGCCGGCACCGGCAAACAGGCACAGGCAGAGGGAAAGCCGGAACAGCCGGGAAATCGCAGTCCGCCTCTGCCCCTCCGGAGCAAAAGGGGGTGAGGGGCTCTCGGCCTGGATGGAGGAGGGAGGAATCACGAAGGGGCTTGGATCTGGGTCAGGCGAACCACGGTTCAGAGCAAGGAGCAATTCCGGGAATCGTCAATCGGAAGGTGTCCGGCCGGGACGTGTCCGGGGTATTCCTCCGGGATTGAATATCGTCGCGGATTGCTCAGGATCCGGGGAACTCCATTTTCCCATGATTGCCCTCAAACAGTTCCTTCGGACCAACGGCTGGATGGTCGTGGTCATCCTGGCCGGTTTTCTCGTCACCATCCGGTTCATCGATCCGGCTCCTCCCGGCACCATCACCATGGTCACCGGTTCGGAGGAGGGGCGTTATTATCAGGTCGCCCGGCAGCTCAGGGACGAGTTGGCCAAGGACGGCCTTGAGGTGAAACTGCTGACCAGCGCCGGATCCATTGCCAACCTCGGGATGCTGGTGGCCGAGGACAACGAGATCTCCATCGGGTTTGTCCAGAGTGGGGTGGAGCATCTCTTTGACGGGGATACCAGCACGTTGAGAGGACTCGGATCGCTCTATTATGAACCGATCTGGCTTTTCTACAATCGCCGGCGCCCGGTCGGTTTCATCACTGATCTGGAAGACAGGCGGGTGGCGGTGGGGGCGGAGGGCAGCGGGACCAAGGCGGTGGCCAGCCTGCTCCTGGAGGCGTCGGCTCTCCTGCCCGTGAGCGGCGATGCCCGGGTCACGGTGGAGGAAATCGGAGGTGAAGATGCCGCGGACGCTCTTGAGGCGGGAACGATCGACGCGGCATTCTTTGTTCTGCCGGCCGAGAGTCCGATCATCCGTCGTCTGGCCGCGAATCCCGACCTCGATTTTCAGGACGTGCGCCGGGCGGCTGCCTACGAGGGCAATTTCCCGTTCCTCTCAAGTTGCCGGATTCCAGCGGGGCTCCTGGACATCGCAGAGGATATTCCTGATACCGACCGGACCCTCCTTGCGCCGGTGGCCACCCTGGTCGTCAACGATCGTTTCCATCCGGCCCACACCCCGCTGGTTCTGGAGGCAGCCCGCAAGGTGGTCGGACGCGGGGGATTGATCGAAGCCCCCGATGAATTTCCTTCGGACCGGTTTGTCAGCTTTCCCCTGACCACGGAGGCCGAGCACTACCACCGGAAGGGCCCTCCGTTTCTGCTCCGTTTCCTGCCCTTCTGGGCGGCTTCCCTGGTCGATCGGATGATCATTCTCGTCATCCCGTTCATGGCCCTGATTGTTCCGCTGGTGAAGATCGCCGGACCCCTTTACCGATGGCGTATCCGGTCGAGGATTTACCGCTGGTACCGGATCCTGCGGGAGATGGACCGGAAGATCCGTGACGGGAGCATCCGGAGGGATACCCACTCCCAGATCGTGCGACTGGAGGCCCTGGAAACGGACATCCGGAGTGTCGAGGTGCCTCTCTCCTACGCCGATGAGCTCTACGACCTGCAACTGCACGTCGCCCACGTCTTGCGACGGTTGCGCGCCATCGATTCGGCGCTGGAATCGACCGGGGGTGGGCCCGGGGAACTGGAAAAAAAGTAGACCCGACGCGCTACCAGCGCTTCAGCTTGGCCGGGGGGGGCGGCGGGGGCTTGGGCTTGGACTCGACCGCCAATTTGGGCTTCTGGTAGGAGATGATGGATGGTCGGTCGTCGGCCGTTTCTTCAGCTTTTGACTCCATGCGCTTTTGCGCGGTCTCCGTCTGAAACTCGACCGTGTCCACCAGCAGGCCGAGGACGCGGTTGATCTCCGCCTGTTCCCTGCCGATCGAGTTCTGCTTGATTAGAACCAGAACGAGGAGAAGGAGCAGCAGCAGGAGGGCAGCTGTCGTCGCAATCGGAAGCCATTCGACCATATTCCGGTTATCGGACCGGAAGCCGTCCGGCTTTAATCGTAGCTCGGTGGGGTTTCTGGGCGAATTGCCCTGAGGAGGGCGTCGCGCTGTCCGGGCCTGAAGAAGGCCGATCCCGCCACCAGGGTGTCCGCTCCGGCCTGGCAGCAGAGGGGGGCGGTGGTCCCATCGACGCCTCCATCGACTTCGATGCGGAAATCGAGCCTGAGCGAGTCACGCAGTGAACGCATCGCGGAGATCTTGGGCAGGACGTCCGTGCGGAAGGATTGACCGCCGAAACCGGGCTGAACGGTCATGAGAAGAACCAGATCCACCTGATGGAGGAAAGGCTTGGCCGCGTCGGCCGGAGTGTCCGGATTGATCACTATCCCGTTCTTGCAGCCGAGTTTGCGGATGGCGGCGAGGGTGGCATGGACGTCGTAATCGGGCTCGACGTGGATGCTGATGAGGCTGGAACCGGCCTTTGCGAAGGCTTCGATGAACGAGTCCGGATTATCCAGCATCAGGTGGGTGTCAAAGAAGAGGGACGAGCGCTTCCGCAGGTCGGCCACCACCTGGGGACCAAAGGTCAGATTGGGGACGAAATGCCCGTCCATGATGTCGACGTGCAGCCACTCCAGGCCGGCGGCTTCGACGGTGGCGAGTCCCTCGCCGAGGGCGGCGTGATCGGCGGCGAGGATGGATGGGGCGAGGAGGGTCGGATGCTTCACCGGAACGGGTTACCAGGTATCGAGAACCGATCGGCTGATGGCGGAGGCCAGATTCCGGGTCAGGACCGGCATGGCCTGGGATTCGGCCGGATTCTGACCATCGTCGAGGAATACCTCGGTCTGGGCGCTGATCGGCCGGTTTGCGAAATAAACGGTCGCCCCGTCGCCGGAGGTCAGGGTGCAGTGGGCGATCAGGGTGAGGCGGACCTTCCGGGCGAGCCCGGTATCCTCCTCTCGCATGACGCGGGTTTCACGCTGCAGATCGACGAGTCTGACGACCAGAGTCGCCTCCGCGGATCCCGACGACTCGGGACGGACCCGTCCATCGCGTTCAAATTCCCGGATGATCTGCGAGGTCAGGACCGGGCCGGCCTGGGGAGCAAAGGCCTCATTTTGAACCGGTGGGACATCGATGGAGGTGAAAGGCTGGTTGGCGGGTGTTCCCAGGTGATAGGCCGAGCAGCCGCTCAACGTGAGGAGCAGGGCAAGCGAGGCCACCCGGATATTGGAGAAACCGAATGGAGGGCGGCGCTCAACGATGGGATGGTTCACCCGAAATCAGAAGATCCCGAGGAACTTCTTTTTGGGTTTGGCCGTTTCCGTTGCCGGGGCCCCTTCGGAGGCGGGTCTCGTCTCAGGAGGAGGCGGTGCGGGCGAAGCCTGGGGAGGAGGGGTGCCGGTGTTGCTGTCAGGAGGGGAACTGATCGAGGCAGTGGTCGGATCGGCGTTCGGGGTGGGACGGGAGGGGTCCTTTGACGCGGCTTCGTCGATCTTGGCAATCTGCTTTTCCAGCCATTCCGCCTGCTTCTGCCGGAGTGCCTTTTCCTTGGAGTCGAGTTCCTCAAGGCGGGCTCTCGAGGTGGCGGCCGTCTGGGAGTTGGGGGCCACGGTGATGGCCTCATTATAGAAGACCTTGGCGGCCGGGTAGTTGCGCCGCTTCTTGTAGTAGAATTCGGCCATCTTGAACTTGCTCTGGGACAGGACCTCCTTCATTTCGCCCAGTCCCTCCTCCGCCTCGGCCAGACTGGTGCCCTTGGGGTAGAGGATGAGATAATCCTCAAAATAGCTGATGGCTTCGCGGGTGGCGCCCTGGTCATAGAGGGGACCGTCAACCATTCCTGAATGGGTCTGAGCCAGCCTCAGGTAGGCGTCGCCGGTCACCATGCTGTTCGGGTAGGCATTGATCAACCGGTCAAGGGCATCAATGGCGTAGGCGTAGTCTTTGCCCTTCAGATGGGCCGTCGCCACGTTCATGAGGGAGAGTGGCGCGTAATCGCTGTAGGGAGCGTTGAAAACAAGTCGCTCGAAATACTGGATGCCGCGATCCTGGTTCGTCCACCCCGGGATGAATCCGAAAATCTTCTTGCGGTAGCCGTTCACGTAGGTGCTGGCGATCTCGTATTGCTGACCGAGGAGGAGATTGAATTTCCCGTAAGACGGATAACCCCGCAGAATGATGTCGAGCTCCTCGAATGCCTTGTCGTAGCGGCCGCGCTCCATGTAGATATTCGCGGTGCGAAAGCGTGCCTCCGGTGCGTAGTGACTGGCCGGATAGTCCTTGAAGACCCTCTTGTAGTCGCCCAGCGCCGACCGATCGGCCCCGCGTTCTTCGTTGGCCCGCGCCCGGTTCATCAGATCGAGGGCTTCCTGGGCGTATTCGGGCTGAAGTCCCCCGAGAGTGCCGCCCACCGTGTAGTAGCCGGTGGCCGGGCTCCATTGGATTTCACCCACGTCGCTGTCGGGCGAACGCAGCTCTGGCTGCATGCCGTCCAGGTCGATGTTGGTATTGGAGAAGGACTTGAATTCCTTTTTCTTCTTCTCGACCGGCGGGGTTTCCTGCTGGGCTCGAAGCGCCGTGCTTCCCAAGCCGATGAGAATCAACAGGGCCAGCAGGCCACGGCCCAGCCTTGGACGTGAGGGGAAAAGCTGCTGGTTCGTGAGATTTTTGTCCATGCGGGTTCGATCTTTCGAAACTCGAATGTCGGTGAAGTAATGCATCAGGACCATCGAATCAAGGATGATCCCCAGGTCAGGCCACCGCCGAAGGCGACCATGAGGATGAGGTCACCCGATTTGATCCGTCCGGTGCGGACGGCTTCGTCGAGAGCGAGTGGAATCGAGGCGGCCGACGTATTCCCGTAGCGGTCGAGGTTGATGAAGAAACGTTCCATGGGGATCCCCAGGCGGTTGCCCAGGGTTTCGATGATGCGCAGATTGGCCTGGTGAGGCACCACGCAATCCACTTGGTCAGCGGTCAGCCCATGATGTTCCAGAATCTGAGTGGCGGATTGCTCCATCACCCGCACGGCCGCCTTGAAAACCTCCCGTCCGCGCATCTTGATGAAGTGTCGTCGATCTTCGATCGACTCGAGGCTGGCCGGATGGAGGCATCCGCCCCCGGGCAGGTGCAGCAGCTCGCCCGCGGATCCGTCGCAACCGAGTTGGGCGCCCATCCAGCCATTCTCCGGGTCGTGGTTGCGGCTGACGACGACCGCCCCGGCACCGTCGCCGAAAAGCACGCAGGTTGAACGGTCCTGCCAGTCGACCACTGATGAGAGACGCTCGGCGCCGATGATGAGGGCATTGCGGCAGGCGCCGGATCGGACCATGCTGGCACCGGTTTCCAGCGCATAGAGGAATCCGGAACAGGCGGCCTGAAGATCAAAGGCGGCCAGACTGTTGAGCCCCAGCTTGTGCTGAACGATACAGGCCGTCGACGGAAAGGGCATATCCGGCGTGGTTGTGGCGACGATGACGAGATCGACTTCATCGAGAGGGGTTCCGGAGGCTTCGAGTGCCCGACGCCCCGCCTCTGCCGCCATGTCGGAGGTCAACTCGCCTGCGCCGGCGATCCGGCGTTCCCGGATGCCGCTGCGGGTCACGATCCATTCGTCGGAAGTGTCGACGGTCCTGGCCAGTTCATCATTGGTCAGAATTCGTTTGGGCGCGTGAGGAACCCGTGCCGGCCAGAGTGATGGGGACGAGCGCCTGGGTCATTCAGGGAGAGGAACGGCGGCGGCGTTCGTGGAAATTGAGGTGCAGATGGCGAAATGCATGGTGTTCGTTCTCGGGCCGATCGCTCGATTGGTCCGACTACGGGAAAGAAATGGATCAGACTGTCCGGAAGGGAAAGAGGGAATCACGCGACCGGCTGGGCAATCAAGCTGTTTGCGGTCGCGATATCCTCGATGACGTGCTGGTTGAAGTCGGCCGCGATCAACTCATGGGCCACCCGGATGGCATTCATCACCGCAACGCGGTTGCTTGAACCGTGTGCCTTCAGGACATTCCCTTTGAGACCAAGAAGCGGCGCTCCTCCGTAATTGTCAGGACTCAACTGCTCCTTCATCGCGAGAAAGGCGCCCTTCGAAAGGAAGGCACCCAGTTTGCGGATTGGGTAGCGCATCAGTTCCTCCTTCAGATAGCCGGACAGCAGTTTGAAAAGGGATTCGCTCGTTTTGAGCAGAACATTGCCGGTAAATCCATCGGTCACGATGACGTCGACCGAGTTGTCGAAGACGTGAAATCCCTCGATCGGTCCGCAATAGTCGATGAGATTGCCCAGCCGCTTCAGGAGTTCGTGGGTCTCGGTCACCAATTCATTGCCCTTGCCTTCCTCGGTACCGATCGAGAGGAGTCCGACCCGTGGTTTCTCCAACCCGAGCGCGACCCGGGCATAATGACTGCCCAGAACGGCATTGTGAACGAGGTGTTCGGGCCTGGCCGACGGATTGGCGCCGGCATCGATCAGGACGAAGTGACTGATCTTGCTGGGGATGATCATGCCCAGCGCCGGACGTTCCACCCCTTCGAGCGTTCTCAGGCGGAGGGTTCCGGCGGCCATCAGGCTTCCGGTATTGCCGCAGCTGACGACCACCTTGGCCTCCCCTGATTTGACCAGTTCGACCGCCCGGAGCATGCTTGAGTCGCGCTTCTGCTTGATCGCAGCGAGCGGCTTGTCCTTCATTTCGATGACCTCCGAGGCATGGAGGACGGACACGCTGGGATGACCGGCCAGGCCTTCCGCCGCAAGGAGGGGGTCCAACTGGGCCTGGTCGCCGACCATGATGATCGGGTCGATCCGCCGGAGGGTGCGTAGAGCCAGCGCCACCGCCGCCACCATCTCGGAAGGTCCGAGATCCGACCCCATCGCATCAAGTGCGATGCGCGATGAACCCGCTGCGATTGTGGACATCGATGGGGCGGAGGGATCGTGTCGCTGGGACCGCCGGGGGGAGTTCGTAATCAGGCTTCGATATCGAGGACCTGGCGACCCCGGTACATTCCGTTGTTCGGATTGACGCGGTGCGGGCGAAAAGCGGTTCCGTCGACCGGGTCGCGGGCGAGTTCAGGAGCGGTGAATCGATTGGCGGCACGCCGATTGGCGCTGCGCCGCTTGGATTGTTTGCGTTTTGGATTGGCCATGGTGGAGAGTGCTTGTGATTGGAGGGAAGGAGCGAACGGTGCGAGGGGAGGCCCCTCTTGATTGGAATCGGGTTAGTTAAGGTTGGGGTTCGGGGGCGTCAAGAGTTATGTCCGGGGTCGGCTTGAACGAGGCTGGATGTCTCGGACGGGCCGGCGGCTCCGGACGATGAGTCAGCTCCGTTCAGGGCGAGAAAGACTCCGATGAGGAGGGCCAGGACGAGCCGGTAGATCCCGAAAATGAAGAGTCCGTGCCGATTCAGGTAGGAAACCAGCCACCGGACGGCAAGGGCGGCGGAAATCGCGGCAACCAGGCACCCCCAGAGCACGCTGGGCAATCCGAAGAGCGATATCATCGCCGGGCCGGTGTCCAGGCTCTTGTAGAGGGCGGCTCCCCCCAGAATGGGCAGACCCAGCAAAAAACTGAACTCGGCGGCCCGGGCGGGGCGAAGTCCCGCGAAACAGCTCCCCACAATGGTCATCATCGACCGGCTGGTGCCCGGCCAGAGGGCAAAACACTGCAGGATGCCGACGAAAAGGGCTCGAAACGGCGACAAGGCCGCCAGGTCAGTCATCGAATCGGACTCCCGACCGGGTTCGAGCAAGCCGCGTCGGCGCATCCAGCGATCAGCGGCCATCATCAGGATCGCGCCGGCGACCAGTGCGGCCATGACCGCCGGGACGGAAAAGAGGTGCGTCTCAATCCAATCATCCAGCAGAAGTCCGAGAAGGGCGGCTGGAAAGGTAGCGATGATGATGTTGCGCAGCAGCTTGAGGCCCCGGGGGTCGCGGCCGAGCAGGCCGACCAGGATGCCGAGCAGGGTACGCCAATAGAGGATGACCACGGCGGCGATGGCGCCGGCCTGGATCACCACCACGTAGGCATTGGCCGCGATGGAGGGAGTCAGGGGAATCCCCGGTTCATCTGCAGTCGGCGGTTTCAGCCAGATGGTCACCCCCGAGGCGTTCGTCTGGATGGTCTCGTCGTCAAGACCGAGGAGACGACTGGTCAGGATAAGGTGGCCGGTCGACGAGATGGGCAGGAACTCCGTGATCCCTTCGACCAGGCCCAGAATGGTCGCGTCGGTGAAACTCAGTGATGACGGGGAATCCATCGGTTCCTCGACCGCCGGTGCCTCGGCCCGCAGAGGGGCAAAGGCGAGCAGAGAGAAGAGGCAGAAGACGGCCGGGAGACGAATGTGCACGGTTTCTGGTTAGCAGAGACCCGGCCGGTGTCGAGCTGGATGGCGGTCCCGGCGGGATGGTCGACGAGAGTCGCCTTGCCAGATCCAGGTTTTCCCTGCAGAGAGACATGCTCCATTTTTTGCCGCTTAACTGACCCGATCTGCCGACCATGAGTCTTCTCGACACCCTGACCCCGTCCCTTCAGGAGGGTCACTCGCTTCCACAGGATTCGATCGACCGGGTCTGCCGCGAACTGGCCTCGGCGGAAATCGACGCCGCCACGAAGGCGGCATTTCTCATCGCGCTCGCGGAGAAAGGCGAGACCGTCGCGGAAATCGCGGGGTTCGCGTCCGCCTTTCGCTCCATGGCCCGCCCGTCTCCCCTCGATTCCTGGAGTGAGCGGGCAATCGACGTCTGCGGAACGGGTGGGGATCGGTCCGGCACCTTCAACATTTCGACGGTGGTGGCCTTTGTCCTGGCTGCGGCGGGGGTTCCCGTGCTCAAACACGGCAATCGCTCGATCACCTCAAAGTGCGGGAGTGCCGACCTGCTCGAGGCACTCGGGGTCCGGATCGACGCGGACGACGATCTTCTCCGGGCGGCAATGGACGAGCTCGGGTTCGTCTTTCTCTTCGCACCGGCCTTCCATCCGGCTTTCAAGGAGATCGGCCCGGTAAGGAAGGCTCTGGCCGGCCAGGGGCGTCGCTCTGTTTTCAATATCCTGGGTCCCCTGATCAATCCGGCCCGCCCCGCCCACCAACTTCTGGGTGTCTTCAGCGAAGGCATGGTTCCGGTCCTGGCGGGCGCGCTCCACCAACTCGGCCTGAAGTCCGGGCTGGTGGTTCACGGTCGCCTGGATGATGGACGCGGTGTCGATGAACTGACCGTGGCAACCGATAACCGGGTTGCGGGGTTTGGCCGGCTTCAGGCGTTCACCGTTTTTCCGGAACCGGGCGAGGTGGGGGTGCGGGCCTCCGGGGTTGAGGCTTTGGCGGGTGGCGACCTGTCGGCAAATCTGGCCCTGCTCGACCGCGTCCTCGAGGGCACGGCCCCCCCCGGTCTGATCGACTCCATTCTGCTGAATGCGGCCACCGGCCTTTTTATTGTCAAACGGGTCGATTCGATTGAGGCGGGAGTGGCGATCGCCCGCGATGAGCTCCTCGGCGGGGGAGTGAGGCGCCTGCTCGATCGAACCCAATCCTTTTACGCGAACCGATGAAGCGGCGCTTTTTCGGGACCGACGGTGTGCGGGGGCCGGTCGGCGGACCGCTCATCAATCCCGATTTCGCGAGACGGCTGGGTGGCGCGGCCGCCCGTTTTTTTGGTCAATCCTACGACGGACCACGCCCTGGCCTGGTTGTCATTGGCCGGGACACCCGGGCCTCCGGGGTCGGGCTTGAGGCGGCCGTTGCTGCCGGGGTCCGGGCCGAGGGGTTCACGGTCGTGACGGTCGGTGTGGCGCCCACTCCGGTTGTTTCCTTTGCGGTGCGCCGCTTTTCCGCCGCGTTCGGCGTGGTCATCACCGCCTCCCACAACCCGGCGACCGACAACGGAATCAAGTTCTTCGGTCCGTCCGGGGCCAAGCTGCGCGACGAGGAGGAGCTGACGATCGAGAGTCTGCTCGATTCCGATGGACCTCCTTCGACGGCGGGCGATTCGCCGTCTCCGGAACGGTTGGAGGCGGTCGATTTGTACGCGGATCATCTGGTCGGGCTTTTGCCTCCGCAGATCCTCAAGGGGTGGCGGATCGCGGTGGACTGCGCGCACGGAGCTTCGGTTTCCACCACCCCGGACGTGCTTCGACGTCTCGGGGCGGAGGTTGCCGCCATCGGCGTCGAGCCCGACGGATCCAACATCAATGACGGGGTGGGCAGTCAGCACCCGGAGGGGCTGGCCGCGCTGGTCATCCGCGAAAGAGCGAATCTCGGAGTGGCCCACGACGGAGACGCCGATCGTCTCGTCCTGGTGGACGAAACCGGCTCGGTTCTCGATGGCGATGAATTGATGGCGATCGTGGCCCGGCAGGCCCTGGCCAAAGGAAACCTTCGGCACGGGACCCTGGTGGCCACAGTCCAGAGCAATCTCGGGCTGAAGGTGGCCCTCGAAGGGTGGGGCGGGCATCTGGTCCAGACTTCAGTCGGCGATCGTTATGTCCTCGAATCCATGCTCGAGGGTGGTTTCTCGATCGGTGGTGAATCATCCGGGCACATGATCTTCCTCGACATATCTCCGTCAGGCGACGGATTGGCGGCCGCCCTCAAGGCGATTGAAGCGATGATTGAGACAGGTCAGCCCCTCAGCCGGCTGCGGACCTGCCTGAAGCGTTTTCCCCAATTGGTGCGGGCGCTGACGGTTGAGACCAAACCGCCCCTGGAGTCCCTGGACGGGCTGGCCCGGGCCATCGCCGACGGGGAGCGCATACTGGGTGGGTCGGGCCGCATCCTGCTTCGTTATTCCGGGACCGAACCCAAGATCCGGCTTCTGGTCGAGGGGCCTGATCCCGCCCGGGCGGACGCAGTCATGGCTTCGCTGGAGCGCGCGGTGCGCAATGAATTGACGGTCAGGGATTGACCGGAGGCGGCTGAGGAGGAAACTGCTTGGATTACGATGCCGGAAAAGCCACTCAGTCAACTCGACCCTGGGCTTCAGAAACAGGTCGAGTATGCCCGCAATGCCCTTGAGCGCGGCAACCCGGACTATGCGATCGGGCTTCTCGGCGACGTCCTGCGGCGGGAACCCGGATGTCTCGTCGTGCGGCGATTCCTGAGGGCGGCTCAGGTCAAGCGCCTTTCAACTTCGTCGTCGGTCAAGCGCGCGATTCGCCTGGCACTGCATTATCCCGGCCTCATCTGGGCTGGGTTTATCCGGAAGTGGCAATCGGCCAAAGCAATGGATCTCTCCGAGCAGGTCCTGGGTTGGAACCCCACCCATCCGAGGGCCCTTCATGTCCTGGCAGACGCGGCGATCCGCCTTGGCCTGAAGGAGACGGCAATCTTCGCGCTGGAGGCGGTGGTCGATGCCCGGCCGGACGATCATCGGTCAGCCGTCGTGCTTTCCCGGACCCTCCTCCAGCTCGAACGTCCGGGCGACGCACTCAAGATCGCCGAAGGATGGAGCCGTCGCCGGCCCCAGGATGAAGTCTTTCGTGATCTGCTGAAAGAGGCCCTCGTCACCCAATCCCTGCACAAGGGTGGATGGGATTCCGGCTCGGGTTCCTATCGGGACAAACTGCGGGACGAGGACCAGGCGATTGATCTGGAAAAGCGGAACCGTTCGGCGACTCCGGCTGAGACCCTCCAGCGCATCATCCGCGAATCAAGGGAAGCGATCGCCCGGGATCCCGAAGCGCTCAATCACCATGTCACATTGGTCAGGGCCTACCAGGACAGCGGAGACTTCGATCAGGCCATCGAGGCGCTGGAGCGGGCCCGTCAGCTTCGGGCCGGGTCCTCCGATCCGTCCCTCGCCCGCCGGTTGGTCGATCTCCAGGTGGCCCGGCTGAAGGCACGGCAGGCCGGCGAGGACGAAGTCTTCGCCCTGCGTGTCTCCGGGTTCAGGAAGTTGGTCGGGGAATTCCCGCGGGAGGCTTCGTTTCGTTTTGAGCTGGCCAACCTGCTCAAGTCCGCCGGTCAGTTTGATGAGGCGGCCCGCCATTTTCAGGAAATCCAGGGTGTCGGAGCTTACCGGGTACAGGCGACCGCCGGTCTGGCGGATTGTTTTTATGGGAAGGGTTTGACCGATCTGGCCCTGGCCCAATATGAGGCCGCCAGGGCGGCCCTCCCGGTCATGGACGACCTGAAGAAGCATGTCGTCTACCATCTGGGTCTGTGTCATGAGGCGGCCGGCCGGACCGACGAGGCAACGACCGCCTTCAAGCAGGTTTATGCGTCGGATATCGGCTACCGCGATGTCGCCACCCGGGTCGGCTCGGCCAGCGGCCCGGCCTGAGTCGGAACCGGCCCGACCGCCAAGCTCCGACCCATCGAATGCGCGAATCGGCGGCACGAGTCTACTGGACGGCCTTTATCGGGCTGTTCTTCGACTACTACGACCTCTACCTCTTCGTCTACCTTGATCGGGTGCTGGCGGACGCTTTTGCCATGTCGGTCGGGCAACGCGACCTGTCACAGTTCGTCGGCCTTGCCGGGGTGGGACTGGGGGCTCTTCTCTTCGGTTACCTGGCCGACCGCCTCGGCCGCCGCCGGCTCCTGATCGTCGTCCTGATCGTCTACCTTCTCGGGATTGCCGGACTCAGCCTGTCCTGGAATACCGGCAGCCTGATCTTCTTCCGGTTGCTGGCGTCGATGGCCCTGGGGGGAGAGTGGGGGATCAGCCACACCTACATGGCCGAGAATATCCACGGAAAACGCCGCTACCTGTTTTCGGCGCTCCTGCAGTTTTCCATTCTCGGGGGACTCCTGGCCTGGGCGATGAAATCGTACGCCCTACCTTCGGTCGGCTGGCGGGGACTCTTTGCGCTGTCCCTCATCCCGATCGTGGTGCTGTCGCTGATACGGTTCCGATCGCTGGTGCGACCGTCGGGTGAGCCAAGGAGTAGCGGATCGCTCTTTCGGGTCCTCTTCCGATCCCGTGGACCTTTTTTCGTCTGCCTGCTCCTGGCCGGGTTTTCCATCGCCAGCGGGACGGTGAATCTCTTCGTGGTCAAGGAACTCCCGCAGAGCACGCTCTTCACCATGCTCTTCTGGTTGAATGTGGCTCCGGGCATGCTTCTCGGCGCCGCCCTGGTCCGACGGGCCGGGGTGCGCCCGGCCATGATCCTCTATGCAGGATTGCTGGCCGGACTCTCCGTCTTTGCCCAATGGTCGAACTGGCCGCTCCGGCAGTATGCCTTCGCCCTGGCGCTACCCCTGTTCAACGGTATCCCCTTCGGCTTGATGGGAGCCTTTTTCAATGAGATGTTCAGCGACTACCGGACGGCTCTTTCCGGGGCGGCCTACAACCTGGGGCGCATCCTTGGCGGGTTCGCCCCGGTCCTGGTCACGTCGTTGTCCCTCCACGAGGAGGGTCGCTACTACGGTTTCTCCCTCGCCCTCGGCGCCGCCGTGCTGGTCGTTGCGCTCGCCATGCGCGTTCGCAATGAGATGGACGGTGTCGGGCCTTGACTCCTGACAGAGCCGGGGAGCGAAACTGCCGAGAGTCACGGCCTGACGTGTCTTGCTTTGACGTCCAATGCGTTCAGGCTGTGATCCAAAATCCAGGGTTCGATTCTTCTTCCCGAGAGGAGATGCGGACCCGCAATGGTGATTGTTCAATGGCTCTACTGATCTTCTACCTTCTTCTTGCATTGGGGGTCTCGTTTCTCTGCTCGGTCCTGGAAGCATGCCTTCTCTCGATACCGCCCTCCTTCGTAAGAACGTTGGATGGCAGGAGAGCGAAGACCGGTAGGCGGCTGGCCCGGCTCAAGGGCGATATCGATCGCCCCCTGGCGGCCATCTTGTCGCTCAATACCATTGCCCATACGGTGGGAGCTGCCGGGGTGGGGGCCCAGGCCGCAGCGATCTTCGGTCACGGATATTTCGGCATCATTTCCGCTGTTCTCACGTTGCTCATTCTTTTTGTTTCCGAGATCATTCCCAAGACTCTCGGAGCCGTTTACTGGAAGCGGCTGGCGGGCATCACAGCCGTGGGTTGCGAGCTTCTCATTGTCGGTCTGCTGCCTCTCGTCTGGATTTCGGAACAGTTGACCGATTTTTTCAAACCAAAGGGAAAGACCGAAGCGATCATGAACCGCGATGAACTGGTGACCTTGGCCCAGCTCAGCGTCAAGGAAGGTGTGATTGGTGAAAGTGAAAGCACCATGATCCGCAACCTGCTTCGATTTCCCAATATACGCGTGGAAGACATCACCACTCCGCGGACCGTCGCCGCCAAGGTGCCCGAATCGATGACCTGCGGCGACGTAATCAAGGATGGGTCCGTCATTCGGTTTTCGCGTATCCTCGTTCATGCGGAAGACTACGACGATATCACAGGCTATGTGCTCAAGCAGCGGATACTGGAGGAAGTGGCCTTTGATCGGCACTCGACTTTGATCTCGGATATCAAGTGTCCGATCAGGATTGTCTCCGCCCGGGCTTCCTTATCCACCCTCTTTCGGGACTTGCTGGACCACAATGAACAGATCGCTCTTGTGGTCGACGAGTACGGCACAGTATCGGGATTGGTGACCAATGAAGATCTTATCGAGACCCTCCTTGGCCTGGAGATCGTCGATGAGTCGGACCAAGTCGTGGATATGCGGGAATTTGCCCGACGGAAATGGAGGGAACGGGCAGAGCGCATGGGCATCCAACTGTTCGATGCCTCCCATGAAGAGTGACGGCGTCCCCGGCTCTGGAACGATCTGAAGCCGGAAATCGTCGGTGCCCTCAGCAGGAACTTCACTTCCGCTCCGTGCAGATCGGAG
This sequence comes from Opitutaceae bacterium, assembly GCA_041395105.1. NCBI lineage: Bacteria > Pseudomonadati > Verrucomicrobiota > Opitutia > Opitutales > Opitutaceae > Opitutaceae bacterium. The sequence goes on from JAWLBB010000004.1 coordinate 163,293, forward strand.
TCTGAAAACGGCAACCTGCTGCCCGGGCGTATTGCCTGCTGCTTGTATCACTTGCTGCAAAAGCGGACACCAATATCGCGGCGTATTCTGCGGCGTTTCTCTTGCGAGTGTCGTCGCTGTGAGCTTACCGCTCAACAGAATAGCCAGATTTGGCAATGAAATCGATCACGCTCCCTTGGCCGTCTGCCCGTACCGGCGCCAGGCCATACAGGTGACGGCACTGCGCGATGGATCTCAGTTCGTCGACCCTGCGGTTTGAAGCCGAAGAGGGGCGGGTCGCTAGATCCGGAAGATGGCGCCGAGCTTGCGGCCGAGTAGCAGGGACATGCCGCCGATGGTGACCGCGAGGAAGACCATGGCCCAGACGCCGAGGGCGGAGGCGAGGAAGCGTCCGTCGCCGAGGAGCTGGAAGAGTTCGAAAATGGCCTTGGTGATCGGGTAGTAGGCCTGTTTCTGGGCCAGTATCAATGAATCGGATACCTCGAGCATGGCGAAGGAAAAGGCGAGCAGTCCGCCCGCCATGATATTGGCCGTGATGAGGGGGAGGGTGATGCGAATGGTCGCTTTGAGCGGCGGGGCGCCGAGGTTCTGGGCCGCCTCCTCGAGGGTCTCGCTCGTCTGCTGGAAGCCGGCCACGCAGGAGCGGACCACGTAGGGCAGTCGGCGCACCGCATAGGCGATGATGAGCAGACCGGTCGGGTTTTCCGTCGGATCGAGGAAACTGAAGAAACGGCCCTCCTGGCTCATGGCGAGGTAGCCGAAGGCGAGGACCAGACCGGGGACGGCCAGGGGCATCATGGCCATGGCATCGAGGAGGTGGCGGCCGGGCAGGCGGGTGCGGACGACCACGTAGGCGATGGAAATGCCGAGGAAGATGTCGACGACGGTCGAGAGGCCGGCGAATTTCAGGCTGTTGGCGATGGCCGGAACGGTCAGGTCGTGTCCGAGGGCGAGGTCGAAATTCTGAAGGGTGAAGTGCTCGGGAATGATCGTGCCGTACCAGTCGGACGAGAAGGCCACCAGGATGACCCCGATATGGGGCAGGACGGCGAGAAAGGTGATCAGGCCGAAGAGACCGCTGCAGAAGAGGGCCCGGCCGAGACCTGGGTCGCGGGGACCTCCCGTGCTCGTCGCCTTGGCCATCATGGCATGCCCGGTTCGTCCGAAGAGACCCTTTCCGATCGCGTAGAGCAGGACGGAACTGATCATCATGACGGCGACGAGGGCGTAGGGAAAGGGACTCCCGCCGATATCCTTCAGCCCGTAGAAAATCTGGACCGGGGTGACCCGGGTGTAGTCAAAGATGAGGGGGACCCCCAATTCGGTGAACGACCAGATGAAGATGATGGTGCCGCCGGCGAAGACGCCCGGGCGGATCAGGGGGAGGGTTATCTTGAAGAACCGGCGGAAGCCGGTGCAGCCGAGGTTCTCGGCCGCTTCCTCCATGGCCGGATCGACATTGGCGAGGGCCGCCAGGACGTTCAGGTAGAGAATCGGGTAGAGATGCAGGGCATTGAGCAGGACGATGCCCCAGAAACGGTTGGCGCCGAGCCAGTCGAAGGTGGCACCCTCGGCCATCAACCCGAGTTGCTGCAGAAGGGCGTTGAGGGCGCCGTATTGCCCGAAGATCTGTCGGATGCCGATGGCCCCGACGAAAGGGGGCAGGATCATCGGGACCAGGATGAAGGCGGAGAGGAGCTGCTTGCCCGGGAAAAGGAACCGGTCGGAAACGAAGGCGAGCGGGACCGCGATGAGAAAGGTCAGCAGGGTCGAGAAGACGGCGAGGACAAAGGCATTGCGGAGACCTTCGAGATAGATCGGATCGGTGAAGATCTCGAAAACATAGGCAAGGGTGAGGTCCCCGTTGGCATTGGTGAAGCCGCCCTGGAGGATCTGGATGATCGGCCACCCAAAGAAGGCGGCAAAAAACAGCCCGGTCAGGGCGAAGACTCCGATCGCGAACGGCTTGGACACGGCCGCAGACTTGAATCCACCCGGGCCTCACCGGCAAGGATGAATTGTCGGGTCAGTCGAGCTTCTCGCTTTCGATGCCCGACTCGTCGGCCAGGGGAATCATCCAATCGTCCTCGAGGTTTTCGGGAGGCAGGGTGTCTGCTTCCGGCTGCTTGCGTCGTCTTTCCGCCCAACACCGTTCGAGGGCCGCCCGAAGTTCCGGAGCCCGCAGAGGTTTGGAGAGGTAGTCGTTCATCCCGGCCTGGATGCAGCGATCGCGATCGCCCTGCATGGCATCGGCGGTCAGGGCGATGATATAGGACGGTTGGGTGGGATCACCCGCCTCGGACCGATTCTTCTCCCGTTCCCGAATCCTTCGTGTCGCTTCGCACCCGTCCACCTCCGGCATCTGAATGTCCATCAGGATGACGTCATAGGGTCGGGCGCCGGCGGCCTCGGTGGCGACACGGCCGTCGGGCGCGATATCCGGCTGGTAGCCCATGCGGGAGAGAACCAGACGGATCAGCTGCTGGTTCACCCGATTGTCCTCGGCGATGAGGATACTCAGCGGGTGGTCGACGGCGAAATCGCGATCGGAGGCCGGCTTGATCTCAGGTGTCTTTTCCTGAGTGGTGCTGCCGGTTTCTGTGGGGACGGGATCAAGGGGAATCGAGAAGCTGAAGGTGGAACCGGTGCCGGCATCGCTGTGCACGCTGATTTCCCCGTGCATCAGTTCCACGAGGCGACGGCAGATGGCGAGGCCCAGTCCGGTGCCACCGTAGCGGCGGGTGGTGGACGAATCGGCCTGGCTGAACGGTTTGAAGAGCTTGGACAGCTTGTCTTCCGGTATTCCGATACCGGTATCAACGACCTTGAACCGTATCGGGACGGAACCGTCCTGGCAGGAATTCCCGGAGTCCCGGCTCACCTTGACGGTGACGGAGCCCTCCTTGGTGAACTTGACGGCATTGCCGACCAGGTTGACCAGGATCTGACGGAGCCGGTGGTAATCGGCAAAGACGAATTCGGGTAAGTCGGGACCGACCTCGGTTTTCAGCTTCAGCGAACGCGAGGCAGCGGTCTGTTTGTTCAGGTAGATCACGTCGTCGACACATTTCGCCAGGCTGACGGGGTTGGATTCCAGTTCGACCTGTCCTGCCTCGATCTTGGAGAAATCGAGGATATCGTTGATCAGGGTGAGCAGGGAGTCCCCGCACTGGTGAATCGTTCCGACATACTCCCGCTGGCTGCTGTCGAGGTTGGTTTCGAGAAGGAGATTGGTGAAGCCGATGACGCCGTTCATCGGGGTCCGGATCTCATGGCTCATGACGGCGAGGAATTCACTCTTGGCCCGGTCGGCCGCCTCGGCTGCATCCTTGGCTCGGATGATCTCATTGGTGGCCTGCTTGGCCCGGGAGATGTCGGAAAGCGTAAGGGTGACCCCGTCGTCGAGCTGGGTGGCGGTCAGGCGGATCCATTGTGGGTCGCCTTCGGCAGGTTTCTGGTACTCGACCGTGTAGGGTGTGCCGTTCTCGACCACCTTGATGAGGTGTGGAAGCAGGCTTTCCTTGACGGCGCTGCAGAGCAGGGAAGTGATCGGCGTGCCGGGTTCGAGCGGACAGCCGGACTGGACCATCGTCCGGGATGCCGGGTTGGCGAGGACCAGCTCGAAATCGGCAATTCTGCCGTCTTCTGAACGCAGGCTCCTGAAGGCAAGAATGCCATCAACCGACGCCGCGAGGACACCATCCAGAAGGTTGCGGCTCTCCGTGAGGCGATTCTCGGTCTCGAGCCGGACGAGAACGGTGCCGAGGGCATCGACGGTGTTGGAAAAGATGGCCCGCTCCTCGGGTGTCCAGGTGCGCTCCTCGTTGCACTGATCAAAGCCGATGAACCCCCAGCAGGTCTGGTTGACCATGATCGGCGTCAGCAGGACCGTGGCGATCTGCTGGGCACTGAGAATGCGCTGGGCCGCTTCAGGGAGGTCCCTGGTGTGCGCGGCGATGTCCCGGCCGGCGTCGAACTCGGTGATCCATCCGGCCATGCCGTTGGCTTCGAGATCAATGTCCACCGTCGTCGGGTTGTTGAGTTCGGTGGAGACTCCTTCGCGACACCATTCAAAGAGCTGGGTGGCGGCCGGTCGGCCGCTCACCGGGTGGGGGTGCCGGCGGAAGATATAGGCGCGGTCGACTTCGTAACTGGTGCCGATCATCCGGAGGACCTCAGGGATGGCGCTGTCGAATTCCTTGGCTTCGATCAGCTTGCGGTTGACCTCGGCCGCCTCGCGGATCAGGTCGATATTTTCCTTAAGTTCTGCAATCAGTTCATCGTTGCGGGTCTCCGCGAAAGTGCGGCGTTCATCAGCCTGCCGGGCGCGATGCCGGACGTAGCCGACGAGAAATCCGACAAGGGCGGCGATGAGGGCGGAGATGGCTCCCGACCCGATCGCGGCAATCTCAATCCCACGCATCCTGGCCTGGAAATCGGAGACCTCCAGATCGACTCCAACGACGCCAACGAGGTTGTTCGCCCGGTCACGGATCGGGGCAAAGCCGCTCAGAAAGGTTCCGTAGGAGTCGGAATAGAGCGTATCTGTGGTCTCAACCCGCCCTTGGGTGAGGGCCCTGATCATGAAGGGATCGGCGTCGTCGTAGGCTTCCATCAGCTCGGAGGCCTCCATCTCGCGGTCAAAACCGAGAGCCTGCTGATCCATGGCGGTATCGAGCACAAACCGGGGCGAACCGTTCTTCAGGATCACCGTATAGACATAGAAGAGTTCGGGGACGGTCCGGTGAAAGGCGACCAGGGGGGCGAGCGCCTCCTTGTATTCGGGGCTGTTCTGCTGCTCCGGGCGCCGCAGTTCCTTCATTTTGTCTCCGTCAATCGTCGACGCCGCAACCCGTGCCATCCGGGCGAGGTCGTTGCGAACCGCGGTCAGTTGGGCGTCGTGGGCGCGGAGAGTCAGCCACCCGATGGCCGCGGCAGCGGCAATGAAGACGAATGCGGATACCGCAAAGGCATCGCGTATTGGGTGAACCGTGGCTTTGGGTGATCGCGGTCTGGACATGGTTGAAATGGGTCGGGCGACCCGATTCGGATGAGGTCGCAGGCCGCCTTTCTGTTCAACGGATCGACGGCTTCCGGATTAAGGGAGCATTGGATAATTCCGTGGTGTTGCCGGGAGGAATTCTTCAGAATCACCAACCTGCCTGACCATAGTCCGTCGCCGCCCTTCTGGCGCCGCCCACGTGCTGACCCTCTTGACACCGCCAAACCCGGTTCTCTTTGCGACGTGAATCCCTGCAGTCGGGACGCAGTCGGGGTCGACTTCAGGAACCCGAACACATGGGGTCCGGACCTCTTTCGTCTTGAGAAGACTGGAGCCGGGAATCGGACTCGAACCGACGACCCATGCTTTACGAAAGCATTGCTCTACCAACTGAGCTATCCCGGCGACAGAAAGACGGTATTTGCGGCAAGGGACGGGCGGGTGGCAAGTGCAAATCCTGCCTGCCCGGGGACCGGAGTCCTTCAGGATGGTCGCTGGCTCAGCTGTTCGATCGGGAGGAGTTGTAGTCCTGGGCCGGTGCAGCCTTTGGAGCGGGGGCGCTCTTGGTGGCAGGAGCGGCGGCTGGCAATTGCGCGGACGGAATGTGTTGTCCCTCCTGGACGGCCGTGATTGAGGTGCAGGTCAGGGTGATTGTCTCGATCGTGCCCTCGCGGGTGACCGACGCGATCCGGGCGCCTTCGATCTGGTAAAGCTTCCCGTTGGACGAGATGGAAACTGAGGATCCGAACGACGCACCTGTTGCCAGCTTGGGTGTGGATTTGTCGATCTCGTGGGTGATCGTGATTGGTTTGTGCTGGCGCTTTCCCGTGGCCATGCCGGAGGAATGATCGCGGGTCGAATCTTCACTCAGACCGGAGACTGAAAGAACTTCGATCCAATCCTTGTGAGCGGAATCGGTGGACTCACCCTTGATATCCCCCAGTTTCAGGTAGCCGCCGCCGAAGGAGACGGACAGGAGGCTGGTCGCGAGAAGGGTGGCGAGGACGTATTTCGGTGATTTCATGCGTTCTGGGGGTTGGGTAGGCAAACAGGAGCCGGATGGGAGTCATTCGGCCAGTGACGCAGTTATCGTCAGTTCCGGGAGATTCTTGACCAGGCCATTCTCGGTCGACCCGGAGGTCGCGTTATCCCGAACCCTTCCTTCCGCTAATTGTCGGCGATCTGGTTCTCGTCGAGTCCGCCCTGGAGTTTGCGGCTGAGATGGAGAAGGGCGAGGTCCGCCCGCATCTGCTTGATGATGATGAGGAGTCGGTCCTTGGTGCTGGGATTTTCCAGCAGGGCCTGCTTCAGGCTGTCGTCGTCGCAGAGGGTGTAGGCGGCGAGATCCGAGATCGCATCAGGGTCGTCAATATGACCCAACATCTGGAGGATTTCATCCGGAACCCGGGCGCCGAGACGAATCTTGGATTTGACCAATTGGATCAACTCACGACGGAGCGAGGCCAGGGTCTCGGCTTTGGCTCCCGAGACGGTCCTCAACGGGCGAACTCGGATGACCCGGTAGGGCGATTCCTGGACGACCTCGTCGATCTGGATCCTGGCAAACCCCTGAAGGAGCAGGTTCGAGGTGCCGTCCTCGTTGGTCTGGCACATCCGGATGAGTCCGGCGGTGGCCACTCCGCAGGAGGGTTCGAACGCATCCGGGTGAAGGGCCGCCTTGCGGTCGAGTGCGGCCACCGCAAAGATGCGCTCGGCCGTGAGGATGGTTTCGAGCATGCGTCGGTATCGCTGCTCGTAGATGTGCAGGGGGAGCAGGGTGTGCGGGAAGAGGACCGTTCCCGGCAGGGTCATGACAGGGATCTCTTTGGGTAGACCGATTTTCATGCAGTATGAACCAGGAACATACCGCGCCGATCCGGCAGTGCAATGGCGGTCTGCACTTAGCCGGGACCAGGCAATTGATCCGACCGATCTGTGGCTGACGGTTGAGCTGATCGGAACTGCGGTATTCGCTCCAGATACCTTCGGGCATTTCTCGGCATTCCTGAGCCTGCTGTATGGCAGCATCCGGTCCATCCCTCAACGGCCAATCGCAGGGTCCCGGCTTCGGCAAGAAAGTGGCGGGACAGGGTGCCCCACTCGTTGCCGTGGATGACGCGCAGGTGAGACATCCCGTCCCATGCGGATGGCGGAGTCGTTTCCCACAGTTGCCGGATGACTAATTTAAACGATTGAAGGATAATTGGTTAGCATTGCAGCGAAATGGGTGGCACGCCGACTGCAATGAGAATGGTATATGAGCCGTGTTATTGGCATTGATTTAGGAACAACCAATTCGTGTATGTCGGTCATGGAGGGTGGTGAGCCCGTCGTGATTCCGAATGCTGAGGGTGCGCGGACCACACCTTCAGTCGTCGCATTTACCAAGTCAGGCGAGCGTCTGGTCGGCCAGGCCGCCAAGCGTCAGGCGATCACCAATCCCCAGAACACCGTATTTTCGGCCAAGCGACTGATCGGTCGCAAGTTTGGTGAAGTCCGGGAGGAAGCCGCTTCCCTGCCGTTCAAGGTGGTGGAGGCCAAGAATGGAGATGCCTGGGTCGAGGTGAAAGTCGGTGACAAGACCGAGCAGTTTTCCCCGCAGCAGATTTCGTCGTTCATTCTGGCGAAGCTGAAGTCCGATGCCGAGGCTTACCTGGGCGAAAAGATCACTCAGGCGGTCATCACTGTTCCGGCCTACTTCAACGATTCTCAGCGTCAGGCGACCAAGGATGCCGGGAAAATCGCCGGACTCGACGTCCTGCGCATCATCAATGAGCCGACCGCCGCGTCGCTCGCCTATGGTCTGGACAAGAAGGCCGAGGAGAAGATTGCGGTCTACGATCTCGGCGGCGGCACTTTCGACATCTCGATCCTCGAGATCGGTGACGGCGTTTTTGAGGTCAAGGCGACCAATGGCGACACCCACCTCGGCGGAGACAACTGGGACAACGCCATCATCACCTGGCTGGTGGATACCTTCAAGAGCGAGAACGGCATCGACCTGCGCAAGGATCCGATGGCCCTGCAGCGTCTGAAGGAGGAAGCCGAGAAGGCGAAGATCGCCCTTTCATCGGCCATGACGGTCGACATCAATCTTCCGTTCATCACCGCGGATGCGTCCGGTCCCAAGCACCTGAATCTTCAGCTGACCCGGTCCAAGCTTGAGCAGATCTGTGAATCGCTGTCCGAGCGGACCCTGCCTCCCTTCCGGAGCTGTCTCAAGGACGCCGGGCTCGAGCCTAGCCAGATCGATGAGCTCGTCCTGGTCGGAGGGATGACCCGTATGCCCAAGATCGTCGAGTTGGCCAAGCAACTGGCCGGCAAGGCGCCGCATCAGGGAGTCAATCCCGACGAGGTCGTGGCCATCGGAGCCGGTATCCAGGGCGCGGTTCTCAAGGGCGACGTGCGCGATGTGCTTCTCCTCGATGTGACCCCGTTGACTCTGGGCATCGAGACCGCCGGTGGGGTTTCCACTGCGATGATTCCCCGCAATACCACCATCCCGACCCGCAAGGCCCAGACCTTCTCGACTTTCAGCGACAACCAGCCCTCGGTCGAAATCAAGGTTCTCCAGGGCGAGCGCCCGATGGCCAACGACAACAAGATCCTGGGTACTTTTCACCTCGACGGCATTCCGCCGGCCCCGCGCGGGGTCCCGCAGATCGAAGTCACCTTCGACATCGACGCGAATGGTATCCTCAACGTGTCCGCCAAGGACATGGGTACGGGCAAGGACCAGAAGATCACCATCACCGGTTCGTCCGGCCTGAACAAGGAAGAGATCGACCGGATGACCAAGGAAGCCGAACTCCATGCCGACGAAGACAAGAAGCGCAAGGAATCGGTCGAGACCCACAATCAGCTCGACTCCACCATCTACCAGCTGGAGAAGCTTCTGAAGGAGTCCGGGGACAAGCTGCCCGCGGACAAAAAGGCGCCGATCGAGGCGGCCGTGGCCGAGGCCAAGAAGGACCTGGAGAGCAAGGACACCGAGAAGATGAAGGCGGCCATGGAGAAGCTGAGCAAGGTTGGCGCGGATCTCTATCAGGCCGCGGCTGCGGCCGGAGCCGGGAACGCCGATGCCCAAACCGGAGGCGCCGCCGGGGCCGGTCCGGAATCGGCCGGAGCCTCCGGACCCCGCAAGGTCGATCCCGATGTGGTCGACGCGGATTTTGAGGTCGTCGACGACGACAAGAAGTCCTGAAATTTCGAATACGAGCGTATTCAGTATCTAACCAAACCCACTGAACAACATAAATGAGTGCAAAAATAAAACCAATCGGGGACCGGGTCCTCGTGAAGTATATCGAAGATGAGGCCGAGCAGTCCCGCGGCGGAATCATCATCCCTGATTCGGCCAAGGAGAAGCCCCAACAGGCTGAAGTGATCGCCCTTGGGACCGGCAAGAAGGACGACAAAGGCAAGGTCCAGGCCTTTGAGGTCAAGGTCGGTGACAAGGTTCTGATCAGCAAGTACGGCGGAACCGAGGTGAAGCTGGACGAAGAGAAGTACATGCTTGTCCGCGAGGACGACATTCTCGGCGTCATCGCCTGACGTTTCCTTATCCATCCAATCCTCAATCATTCATTTCTATTATGGCAGCCAAACAACTTAAGTTCGACGAGAACGCCCGCCAGAGTCTTCTGCGCGGTATCGAGACTCTCTCGAGAGCGGTCAAGGTCACTCTCGGTCCCAGGGGCCGCAACGTGGTCATCGACAAGAAATTCGGGTCACCGACCGTCACCAAGGACGGCGTCACGGTGGCCAAGGAGATCGAATTGTCCGATCCCTACGAAAACATGGGCGCCCAGATGGTTCGCGAGGTGGCTTCCAAGACCTCGGACCTGGCGGGTGACGGCACCACCACGGCGACGGTCCTGGCCGAGTCCATCTATCGCGAGGGTCTTCGGCACGTGACCGCGGGATGCAATCCGGTCTACCTGAAGCGCGGCATCGACAAGGCCGTGGAGGCCGCGATCGGCCAGCTCAAGAAGATCTCCAAGAAGGTCGAGGACCGCGAGGAGATCCGTCAGGTCGCCACCGTCTCGGCCAACTGGGATGACGCCATTGGCCAGATCATCGCGGATGCGATGGACAAGGTCGGCAAGGATGGCACCATCACGGTAGAGGAAGCCAAGTCGATCGAGACCACCCTCGATGTGGTCGAGGGCATGCAGTTCGACAAGGGTTATCTCAGCCCGTATTTCGCCACCAATACCGACACGCTCGAGGCGATTCTCGAGGATGCCTATATCCTGATCCATGAGAAGAAGATCAGCAATCTGCAGGACCTGCTTCCTCTCCTCCAGTCGGTGGCCAAGTCTGGCAAGCCCTTCCTGATCATCGCCGAGGACATCGAGGGCGAGGCTCTCGCCGCTCTCGTCGTGAACAAGATCCGCGGCACCCTCAATGCCTGTGCCGTCAAGGCTCCGGGCTTCGGCGACCGCCGGAAGGCCATGCTCGAAGACATCGCCGTCCTGACCGGTGGCCGTTGCATCACCGAGGAACTCGGCATCAAGCTGGAGAACGTTCAGCTGAGTGATCTCGGCCGGGCCAAGCGCATCTCGATCGACAAGGAGAACACCACCATCGTCGAAGGCGGTGGATCGGGTGCGGACATCCAGGGCCGGGTCAAGCAGATCCGTCGCCAGATCGATGAGACCACCTCCGACTACGACCGGGAGAAGCTCCAGGAGCGTCTCGCCAAGCTCGCCGGCGGTGTGGCCGTCATCAATGTCGGTGCGGCCACCGAGCCGGACATGAAGGAGAAGAAGGCCCGCGTGGAGGATGCCCTGCATGCGACCCGCGCTGCGGTTGAGGAAGGTATCGTCCCCGGTGGCGGTGTCGCTCTGATCCGCTGCATCGATGCGATCGAGAAGCTCAAGCTGGAAGGCGACGAGAAGATCGGTGCGTCCATCGTCCGCAAGGCGGTCGAGTTCCCGCTCCGTCACCTCTGCACCAATGCCGGGGTCGAGGGTTCGGTCGTTGTCCAGAGGATCTTCGCCGAGAAGGGCAACATGGGCTACAACGTGGCTACCGATGTCTACGAGGACCTCGTCAAGGCCGGCGTCGTCGACCCGACCAAGGTCACCCGCACGGCGCTGCAGAACGCCTCGTCGATCGCCGGTCTGCTCCTGACCACCGAATGCATGATCACCGAGCTTCCCGAAAAGAAGGAACCGGCTCCGGCCGGCGGTGACATGGGTGGAATGGGCGGCATGGGCGGCATGGGCTACTGAGTCTGCCGACAGTCCGGAGAATACATTCCAATGCAAAGGGGCGTCCGAGGGGACGCCCCTTTTTTTTGCCACTGCGATCGGGGCGGTTCGCCTTCATCGGATTGTCACCTGCCGTGAAGAAAGTGCTTTCGACAGGGACGGTCGGACCTTCGACGCTTCCTGGCGATGGAACTCATCTTCATGGGAACGGGGACGTCGCAGGGCGTCCCGATGATTGCTTGCGATTGCGCGATCTGCCGGTCGTCGGATCCCCGGAACCGGCGGTCGCGGACGAGCGTGCACGTGGTCATGGGCGGTCTGCACATACAGGTGGACGCCGCTCCGGAGTTCCGGGAGCAGTGCCTTCGCAATTCGATTCCTGAGGTCGATGTCTTTGTCCTGACTCATGGACACGCCGATCATATTCTCGGGATGGATGATCTTCGCCGCTTCTGCGACCGTCGCAGCGGCGAAGGTATTCCCGTCTACGGCACATCAGAGGCTCTCGCCCGCGTGCGGTCGATCTATCCCTATGCCATCGGCGCCAGGCCGGCCTACCGCGGCTATCCGGCCTTTGTCCTCCACGAGATGCCTCCGGTTCTCGATCTGGGTGTCGGCACGATCACCAGCGTTCTCTTGCCACACGGCCGGGTGGAAGTTCTCGGCCTGATCTTCGAGGAGCGAGGTTCGGGTTCCTGTCTGGCCTATTACACGGACTGCAAGGAGGTCGGACCGGAAGCGCGGAGACTGGCCCGGGGGGCAGGGGTGGTTGTCCTCGACGGTCTGCGTCAGGAGCCCCATCCCACCCATATGTCCATCGACGAGGCCTCCGAGGTGGCGGACGCGATCGGGGCACCGCTGAATTTCCTCACCCACTTGACCCATACCGTGGATCATGAAACGGTCGAGGCGGGGCTCCCGGACACGGTGCGTCTGGCCTTTGACGGCCTCCGCCTGATGGTCTGAGCCCTCTTCTGCTTTGGAGATACCCATCCACAACGATGTCCTGTTGACCCTTTGTCTCGCCTTATCGGCCGGCATGGGACTGATACTCGTTTCGAGGCGACTTGGGCTGCCGACGATCGTCCTTCTTCTTTTCGGTGGTGTCATTCTCGGCCCCGAGGGTCTGGGGGTGGTCCAACCCGATTCCCTGGGGCCCTTTCTGCCGGTGGTGGTTTCTCTTTCGGTCGCTCTCATCCTCTTCGAGGGCGGCCTCACTCTGGACCTGCACGGCTATTTCCAGGGCTCCATTGTCATCCGGCGGTTGCTTACCGTCGGTGTGGTCATCACGTGGCTGGGAGGAGCCTTGGCGGTATGGGCCATCTTCGGAACGCCTCCGTCATTCTCACTGCTCGTGGCCAGTCTGATCGTCGTGACCGGTCCGACCGTGATTGTCCCGATCCTGAAGCGGATCAAGGTCGAAGCGCGATTGCACAGCATCCTCCACTGGGAGGGCGTCCTGATCGACGCGATCGGTGTGTTTCTCGCGATTCTTTGTTTTGAATGGGTCGTGGCCGGCGAGGAAGCGATGGCGATCCGCAATTTCGCCATCCGGATTGTCTCGGGACTCACCCTGGGTCTGCTCGGCGGCTATTTCATCTACATACTGATCCGGCGCCGGGTTGTGCCCGAAGGTTTGATCAACGGGTTTGCCCTTGCCTCGGCTGTTCTGCTTTTCGGTTTGACTGAAGCCATCATGTCCGAAGCGGGCCTGCTCTCCGTCACCGTCGCCGGTCTGGTCATCGGGTGGAAGCATCCGGTCGAACTGCGGGAGATCCGCCAATTCAAGGGGGAGGTCACCGAATTGCTCATCGGCCTCCTTTTCATCCTGCTTTCAGCGCGGCTGGAGTTGAATCAGTTCATCGATTTCGGCCTGCCGGGGCTTCTGCTCGTTCTCATCGTCATTTTCGTGATACGGCCGCTCAACGTCCTCGCCTCCACCTGGCGAAGCGGCCTTCGCTGGCAGGAGAAAGCCTTTCTTTCCTGGGTGGCGCCACGCGGGATCGTGGCCGCCTCGATGGCTTCGCTCTTCAGCATCGCCCTCGCCTCGGGTGGTCGGGAAGGCAGTGCCGCCATGCTGGAGACCGTGACCTACTCGGTGATTGTCGCCACGGTTGTCGTCCAGGGCTTTACCGCCGGCTGGGTCGCCCGCCTGCTTCGGGTTACACGGCCGCCGGCCGCCGACTGGCTGATCTGTGGAGCGCATGAGTTGGGCCGGGCCTTTGCCCGCTTCATTCACAAGGAGGCCGGCCTGAGTGCCTGGCTGATCGACAACAACCCCCGGACCGCCGCGGCCGCCCGGCGGGAGAATCTTGAAGTGATTCGGGAGGACGCCCTCGCCAGTGATATCGTCGACGAATTGGATGAGCTGCAGAGCGTGGGCTATATCCTCGCCCTGACCGACAATATTGAATTGAACGAGTTGATATGTCAGCGCTGGTCACATGTGGTGCCTCGGGACCACCTCTTCCGTTGGGCCCAGACCGTGCCGACCGACGCCCGGAAGGTGACCCGCCACGGGCGGGTCATCCTGAGCGGGATACCCCATCCATCCCTCGTCAGCGCCGAACTCTCTCGAGGGGATGCGATCCTGTCCTCCCTTGATGCCGACAAGACGCGGGCGGATCCACCGGGAACCAACCTCGCGGTTGTTCGCGGAGGGAAGATCCTCCCGGAATTCTGGATGGTCGACGACTACGCGTTGAAGCCCGATGACCGCTGCCTGCACCTGGTCCGCACCAGCGGTTTCCTCGACCGATCACTGGAAGCCGGGGATATTGTCGATCTGGAGCCGGACTCAATGGAAGACCTCTACGATCAACTGGTCGCCCACGTGGTCGCCCTCAATTCGGCGATCGATGCCGGAATCCTGCACGACAGTCTGGAGGAGCGGGAGCGGCTCTTTCCCACGACGATTGGCCACGGAGTTTCCGTGCCCCATGCCTACGTCGAGGAATTGAATGACCGCCTGTGCGTGGTGGCTCGGATCAGGGGGGGGATGTCGCGGCCCGGCACGGATGAGAGAATACACCTCGTCTTCCTGATTCTCAGTCCGCACGGGGATTCTGAAGGACATCTGGGAACCATGGCGGAGGTGGCGCGATTCAGTCATCTTGAGAGTAATCGACGAGCCGTCCTCGACGCCAACACGCCTGAGGAAGCCCTCCGGTTCATTCGCAACACCCTGAGGCACTGAGGTTTTCGAGATCAGGTCGGAAACCGGGCATCGTCTTGAGTCGTTCAGTTGGTGTGGCATGGCAGGAGAAACCGGAAATGTCAGATCCCCGTAAAGAACATTTCCTAATGGTGGGCATAAGCATAAAGGATTGCCGGACGGCTCGTTTTTCGCCTAACCTGAAGGTGTTTTGAGGCGATGTCGGATAGGCGCATCCGACTTCAGATGGACACTCGACCCCTTGCGATCATGATTGTGAACCCACGCCGCTACGGCCTTTCACTTCTTCTGGTTTTCGGCTCATCAGGCCTGCTTCACGCCCAGCCGACCGCTCCGAGTGCCGAACGCAATGCCGAGTTGCGGGCCATGCGCGAGGCGGACCACCCGATGGCCGCGGATGGCGAAACCCTGGGCGGGTTTGTCGTCGATCCGGCCAGTCGGGAGGAGTCACGGACCTTTTACCGGACGGTCTTCACCGCCTCCGAAGGCGTCGACATGGAATGGACCGGGAGTTATGATTCCGGTGAAAAGGGAGACACTTCCCAGGCCTACAAGGATGCCGTCCGTCGGCGGATCAATTACTTCCGCGCCATGGTCGGCGTTCCGGCCGACATCACCTTCAACAGCACCTACAGCAGCAAGTCGCAACAGGCGGCCCTGATGATGAGTGGCAATGATCAATTGAGTCATTTCCCACCCAATTCATGGGCCTATTGGACGGCTGACGGACGTGAGGCCGCTGAGAACTCAAACCTGGCGATCGGCAGCGCGGGTCCGGATTCGGTCGTGGGTTATATTCAGGACCATGGATCCGGTAACACGGCGGTTGGCCACCGGCGTTGGTTGTTCTATCCTCAGACCAAGGTTATGGGGACCGGCGACGTTCCGGGCATCGCCAACGTCAGCAACCGACGGCCGGCCAACTCCATCTGGGTCTTTGACGGGAACTTTGGCGGGACGCGTCCCGCGGTCCGTGACTCCTTTGTGGCCTGGCCGCCGCCGGGTTACGTGCCTTATGGGCTGATCTATCCGCGCTGGTCGGTTTCCTACCCCGGGGCGAACTTCAACGGGGCATCGGTCTCGATGAAGCGCAATGGCGTCGATATCGCAGTGGCCAAGGAGCCCCTTTCATCGGGTGTGGGCGAAACCACCCTGGTTTGGGTCTACGACGGTCTCGATGCCAATGTCCCGCAAACCCACTCCCGGCCGGGTTCGGACACGACCTATTCCGTGGTGGTCGACGGGGTGACGATCAATGGTCAGAATCAGAAATGGGAATACGATGTCATTGTCTTTGATCCGGACCAGGCGGGCGGCGATTTTGTCGCAACCACCGTGAGCGGTTCGAGCAGTCCGGTGGTCGGCGCGGACAACACCTACTCGGTGGCAACGGCCGGCTTTGCGACCGGCGTGCAATGGAGGAGTCTTCAGAGTGGCGGGGTGACCACAATTCTCGAAGGCGCCGAAAGCGGCACATCGACCGTCGATATCGTATCGACGGCCGGGTATGAGGTGATCGTTTCGAACCCCAGGGTAAGCGGCAGCAAGGCCTTCAATCTCCGGCACAGCGGAGGCAACCAGACGGAATACGTACGGTTGAAAGACACGTTCCTCGCCCGGAGCGACAGTCAGTTTTCCATGCAGCAGCGATTGGCGGCCGTAACCGATGATCAGACGGCGGCCGTGCAGTTGTCCTTCAATGGCGGGGGAAGCTGGAAGACGATCTGGGAGCACAAGGCGGCCGCCCAGAACGGGACGTTCTCACTCGAGACCGTTTCGCTCGGCGACTATGAGGGGCAGACCTTTGAACTGCGCCTGGTCTTTTCGATTGCCTTCGGCAGCTGGTTCAACGGCGGCCAGGTCGGCTGGTACTTCGACGATGTGCAATTGACGAATGTCGAAACGGTGGCGGTGGGGGCGGCCAGTGCCACCATTGAAGGCACGGAATTTCCCTTCAATCCGCCATCGGCCGGCGATTACGGACTCCAGGCCCGCCCCGTGTTCTACAATGACTACCCGCTGGACTGGGGTTCGGTTTTGCCGGTGACCGCCGCGGCCGGCGCCAATGAGGCGCCGCAGATCACGGTCCAGCCGACGGGGGGGACGATCGATGAAGGTGACTCGATTGATCTGACGGTCGTGGCAACCGGCTTTCCGTCTCCCACCTACCAATGGGAAAAAGACGGCGAGCCTGTATCCGGGGCAACCTCGGCCACCTTGAGCCTGACCGATGCGGGTGCGGATGATGACGGCAGCTATACCGTGGTGGTGAGCAATTCGGAAGGAAGCGTGACCAGCGACGCGGCGGTGGTCACGGTCAATCTCCTGGAAGGACCGATGATCACAACCCAGCCGGTGGGCGGAACCTTTGTGGCCGGAACAACCATCCAGTTGACCGTGGCCGCAACCGGCTATCCGGCGCCCACCTACCTGTGGATGAAGGACGGCGATCCCATTCAGGGCGCCACTCTGAACACCCTGGTGCTGACCGATGCGACTGAAGACGACTCCGGCGTCTATGCGGTGACTGTCACGAACAGCGTGGAAAGCGTAGTCAGTGACGATGCGGTCGTGGAGGTTGCCGCCGTCATTGCCCCGGCCATTCTGGTGGATCCCTCCGACGCCACCGCCGAAGCCGGCGGGAGCGCCACCTTTGCCGCCACCGTCAGCGGGACTCCGCCATTCAGCTTCCAATGGTTTAAGGATGGAGAGGCGATCGACGGATCGACCGCTCCGGTCCTTCGGCTATCCGGCCTGGATTCGGGGGATGAGGGCGACTATCGCGTTGAGGTGACCAACGACGCGGGGACAGCCACCAGCGCAACCGCACGCCTGACAGTCAACGTATCGACCTTCGGCGGTGCCTATTTCGGCGGCCCGGACGGTGCATCCGGCACTCTTGGCCTTTGGGTGCGCGGGACCAACACCGCTGTCTTCGCCCTGTATGTGCAGACCGATTCGCGTCTGATCCTCGAAGACCAGGTCGCTGTGGGGGGAGACGGTTCTTTCTTGTTTGAAGGTCCCGAAGGTACCGGGACGGTTTCCGGACAGGTCTCGGGCGATACCGTTACCGGCTCGGTGTCGGGTCTGAGTCTCGGCTTTACCGCCACCCGGTCGGATCCAAACGGATCCACTCCGGGTTTTGCCGGAGCCTATCGTTTGGCCGTCGCAAGAGAATCCGATTCCGATGCGATCCTGATTGCCGGAAGTGACGGGAATGCCGTGGTCTTTGCCCCGAGTCTTCCGGGAGGATACGGTGAGGCGATCGAAGGTCCCTTGTCCCCATCCGGACAGTTTTCGGAGAGCAACCTCGATGGCGTCCAGGTCAATCTTCAGTTCACCAACGGGTCGGTCGCCGGCAACTTTGTTTCGGGTTCGGATACCGGATATCTGGGCAGCTATCGGATGGGAGTGGAACCGCCGCACCTTCTGACGAATATCTCCATGCGCGGCAGTGTCGGAACGGGCGGCGGCATCATGATCGCGGGCTTTGTCGTGGGCGGAACTGGACAGAAACCGATCCTCGTTCGGGCGGTGGGTCCGACGCTCGCCGGATTCAACGTCCAGGATACGATTTCAGATCCCCAGTTGCTTGTTTCCGTGCTGAGCGGCCCGGTGGTCGATGGCAATGACAATTGGGAACAGTTCCCGGACCAGGCCGGTCTGGACTCGGTTCGGGCACGGGTCGGTGCTTTCCAGCTGGACGCGGGCGCAAATGATTCCGCTCTTGTCCTGCCACTGGACAATGGATCTTTCACCGCGAAAGTGAGCGGAGTTGGAGGAGTGACCGGCATCTCCCTGGTTGAAGTCTATGATGCCGACGATCTGGCCCTGGGTCCAGTGGCGGCGAAACTGAGCAATATCTCGATGCGGGGCTCGGTCGGTACGGGCAGTCGGATCATGATCGCCGGTTTTGTCGTCGATGCCGGCTACGACGGCAATCCCGGAGTCCCCAAGCAGGTCCTGATCCGCGGAGTGGGACCGACCTTGGCCGGATTCAATGTGCAGGGGACGATCTCGGATCCGCTCCTCCGCCTCTTCAACGCGGACAAGGAACTCGTCGGGGAGAACGACAACTGGGAGGCGGCGGATAACCTGGATGCGCTCAAGGCCGCCATGACCTCTGTCGGTGCCTTCGATCTGGATGAGGGCTCGGCAGATTCGGCCCTCCTCATCTGGCTCCTGCCGGGCAGCTACACCGCGCAGGTGCGCGGGGTCGCCGATGTCACCGGCCTGGCGCTGGTCGAGGTCTACGCGGTGCCGTGAGATGAGATCGGCTTTCTGGGGATAGGCGGATTCGCGGGCGGCCACCGCGGCATCTCATCCGACGGACCGCACAGCGATCGACCTCGCTGAATGACACATCTTATTCGGGTTCTCTCCCTCGGAGGCACCGAGACACGGCGCTGACCATCGAGGTAATCCCTGAAGATTCAGGTGCTGCCGGTTTTCATCAGTTTGTCGCCAGAGTTGAGGACCTTGTCCCATTCTCTCTCACCCTCCGTGTCTTTGTGCCTCTGTGAGAGATTCTCTTCTCTTCTACCGCACCTCACCCCTCAGCTTCCGAGCGCATCGTCCTTACTCTACGCCTTTTGGGCCGGCCAGTGTTCTTCAGAAATCCCAGACCATCGGGATGACGATCATGGAAATGACAAAACAGACCAGATTAAGAGGAATGCCGATCTTCACGAAATCGCGAAACCGGTAGCCGCCCACGCCATAGACGTAGGTGTTGGTCTGGTAGCCGATCGGGGTGGCGAAGCTCGCCGAAGCGGCGATGGCCACAGCGATGAAGAAGGGACGAGGGCTGACGCCCAGTGCTCCGGCCAGACCCCCGGCTATGGTGGCCATGAGAACAGCCGCCGCATTATTTGAAAGGATCTCGGTCAGGACGGTGGTGAGAAGGTAGATGCAGGCCAGCATGACAAGAGGCTTGTAGGCCTCGGAGACGAACTGATCGACAAAGCCGACAATCTGAAGGGCGAGATAGACGGACGCGCCGGTACTCTGCATCGCCGCACCCATGCCGAGCATGGCAAAGATCAGGAAGAGGATATTCCATTGGATGGAGGCGTATCCCTCCTTGGGGCGAAGGCAATTGGTCAGGAAAAGGACGACAACCCCGACAAAGGCGGCGTATTCGATTCTCGCCAATCCGAATGAGGCCGACGCGATGACCCCGACGATGGTGGCAATGACGATGGGGGCCTTCTTCTGGCGGTTCTCCGCCGGCACCGGGGGGCGATCGATGATCAGGATGTCGTCGCTGCGTCGAAGCTGGTTGATCGCGCCTTCGGTGCCGAGCATCAGAAGCGTGTCACCGAAATCGAGGCGAAGCGTTTCGATCTTCTCGCGCACATTGCGGCCGCGGCGGTGAACGGCGAGGATGATCATGCGGAATCGCTGCCGGAAGTTGACATCCTTGATCGATTCTCCGGCGAGGGAGGATCCGGGTCCGATCATGCCCTCGACCAGCATGCCTTCGTGCGCGGCGATCTGCTCGAGACCAAGGCCGGATTCGGCGACAAAATCGACCCCCTCGAGGCTGCGCGCCTGGACAATGCCGGAAGGGCGGCAGGCGAGAACAAGGCGATCGCCTTCGGCCAGGACGATCTCGCTGAGCTGGGATTGAAGCGAAACGCCGAATCGGACCAGATCGATCACGCGGATGCCCCGTTTCTGATTGATGTTGGATTCGCCCAGCGTCTTGCCGATGACCGGAGAACCGTGCTGGACAAAGGCCTCGGTGATGTACTCGCGACGTTCTTCGTCGGTCAGAATGGAGGTGAGGGTCTCGCGGGTCGGCAGGAGGCGCCGACCGAAGACCACCACGTAGAAGATGCCGACGACAAGAACCGGTATGCCGACCCACGCCATTTCGAACATGGCGAGCGGGGGTTGGGCCTCGTTTTGAGCGATCCCGCTGACCAGGATATTCGTGCTGGTGCCGACGAGGGTGCACATTCCGCCGAAAATCGAAGCATAGGAGAGCGGGATAAGGAGCTTCGAGGCCGGCACATCCAATTTTCGTGCGAGGCTCAGGATGACCGGCATGAAGACAACCACGACAGGCGTGTTGTTGATGAAGGCCGAGAGAAAGGCCACTGCCGTCATCATGATGAAGAGGAACCAGGTGTAACCGAGACCGGCGAGTCCGCCCATCGCCGCCGCCAGCCGATCAATCAGTCCGCATTTCTCGAGGGCCGCGCTCAGGATGAACATGCATCCGACGGTGATCGGGGCAGGATTGGAAAAGGCGTCGAGGGCGATATCGAGGCTGAGCAGTCCTGATCCGACGAGCAGGGCAAGCAGGGTAAGCGCCGTCACATCCGGAGGTATCTTCTCCAGCGCAAAACTGACAAGGGCACCCACCAGCAGCACCATGATCAAGAGGATCTCCCACGTCATAATAGCGGGATCAGCTTAGGTTGGACCGCAGGGGTACCAATCTTATTTCACGTCTCCTGCCTTTGGGCGCTTGTCTGGTACCAGCGGTAGAAAGCCCACGTGAGAACGGAGAGTTTGGCGATCATCGTTCCCACCGTCATGATGAGGCCCCCGAGCACCTGATCTTCCAATGGGGTGAGGTCCATCAGACGGGGCGCATAGGCGTAGGTCGGGTAGAGGATCTCCTTTGAGAAGGTAAGGAAGGCGCACAGAGGCACCTGCACCAATCCGACAGCGAAGATATAGAGGATCTGGCCGCCATAGGGCAGGGGGGGCAATTCCCTTGATGGGCTGGCGATGGGCCACCACATGAGGATGGCCGAAAGGAAGAAGGAAAGATGCTGTATGATGTGGACGGCCTTGTCGCGGAGGGCGAGATCGTAGAGGCCGGGCAGATGCCAGCCCGAGAGGACCGTGATATAGACCATCGTGGCGACGATCGGATGGGTCAGAAACCGGAGGAATCTGCCGATGACCGCGCCGGTGGTGACGGGACGAAGCATCCAGGAAGGAATTCCGGTGAGGATCAGCAAAGCGGCCGGGTAAACCAGCAGGAGATGCTGGATCATATGTGCCCAGAAGAGGTAACGCTCACCGATCTGGTCGAGCGGAGAGCCGACAGTGAGGTAGAAAATGAACAATCCGCCGTAGAACCGGAGGGCAGACGCGGTCGGAAACCGGGCTCCGCCCAATATTGCCCGCCAGGGACCGGCCAGCATGGCATAGAGCCAGCCGGCCGAAATCAGACCGGCCACCAGGTAGGGCTCGTTATGCCAGTGCGTCCAGTTGATCATGGACGGCGATGAGACCCCGGCCGGGGTTCAGACTCTTTCGGTCCCGGTCGATGATGCGATCATCGACATTGTCTCGAGCGGCACGGCCGCGGCTTCGGAACGATCGGTCCGGAAGACGGCCAGCAGGGCAGCCATGGTGCCGGCGGCAAGGACCATGCCGATGAAGAAGATGATGGTGCAGAGCGCCCGGTCATAGATCAGGTGCATGAACCAGAAGATGACGGCGAGAAACTTGACCGCCGAGAGAATGGCCAGGGTGGTGAAAAGGGCCGCGTAGGAAAACGGGAGAAAGATGACAATGATCTCCACCCCAGTGATCACCGCCAGGATCATGGCAAGCTGAACGAAGGTGTGAAACTTGCTCTTTTCGTGAATGACGGAAGCAGGTTGGGCGTGTTCCATGGACGACGTTTTCAGATGTACTCGATCAGATAGACGGCGGTGAAGATGACAATCCAGACGATGTCAACGAAGTGCCAGTAAAGCCCGGCGGCTTCCACATCGATGGCGTCCGCCTGGGTCAGCTTGCCGGTATACGAATAGAAAGTCAGCGAGAGAAGCCAGAGCACGCCGATGGCCACGTGGCACCCGTGGGTTCCCGTCAGAACGAAGAAGGTCGAACCGAAGATCGAGTTGCTCAGGGTCAGACCCTGGACATGGACGAAGTGATTGAACTCGTAGACCTGGCCGCCGAGAAAGAGGAGTCCGAAGAAGGCCGTGGTGTAGAGGTAACCCCGCATCATCTTCATCCTGCCCCGCTGGACCGCCTCGACCGCGAGCGCCATCATCAGACTGCTCATCAGCAGGATGAAGGTGCTGGCCGAAGTCAGTTCGATGTCGAAGATCCGGGTGGGGTCCGGCGCTCCTTCCAGCGGGTTGAGCCGGTAGATCAGGTGGGTCGCGATGAGCGAGCCGAAGAACATGCAGTCCGACGCCAGGAAAAGCCACATGAAGAGCTTTTTGTTCGGGATACCGGTCGAGGTGCTGGCATCGTGATGGGGATCGACCATCCCGGCAGAAGCGGCGTTGCTCATCTTATTTGCCCTCCTTTTCAGTTTCCGGATGGAGGTGATAACCGCCGGGACCCTCAAAGCCCCAGAGATAGACGCTGATCAGAAGCAGGCCCGCTCCGAAAAGGGAAACGGCCCCGGCCGACCAGCCGAACGGAACAGAATAGATCAGACCGTAGGCGCCGATCGTAAGTCCGAGGGAAGCCGTGAAGGGATACCACGACTGATCAGGCATGTGAACCCCGTGCTCTTTCTCGGCGGCGCTGCCGGGGTTGACCGGAGGAGGGGTGTCGGCGTGCTTTTCGAACCAATGGGCATCACGGCCCCGCACGACCGGCACGGAGGCGAAATTATATTCCGGGGGCGGCGAGGGAATGGACCACTCCAGGGTCCGGGCGTCCCAGGGATCCTGTCCCGACTTTTTCCCCTTAACGGCCGAGTAGAGAATGTGAAAGATGGCGATGGCAAAGCCGATCCCGAGGAGAAAGGCACCGATGGTCGAGACGAAGTTCCAGCGGTTCCAGTCAAGGTTGTCGGCGTAGGTGTAGATCCGGCGGGGCATTCCGTTGAGCCCGAGGAAATGCATGGGGAAGAAGGCGATATTGAACCCGATCAGGATCGTCCAGAAGCCCAGCTTGCCGATCCCCTCGCTCGCGATCCGCCCCGTCATTTTCGGCAGCCAGTAGTAGACGCCGGCGAAGAGGGCCAGGATGCTTCCGCCGATCAGGACGTAGTGGAAATGAGCCACCACGAAATAGGTGTCCTGCTGCTGGGCATCGGCGGGGGCGGCCGAATGCATGATCCCGGTGAATCCGCCCATCATGAACATCCAGATGAAACCGAGGGCATAGATCATCGGGGTGGTGATCCGGAGCTTGCCACCCCAGAGGGTGCCGATCCAGTTGAAGATCTTCACTCCGGTAGGAACCGCGATCGCCATGGTGGTCAGGGCGAAGGCCGTGGTGGCCAGCTTGCCGAGGCCGGTGGTGAACATGTGGTGGCTCCAGACGGCAAATCCAAGAAATCCGATGACCGCTCCCGAGAAGACGATGATCGGGTAGCCGAAAAGCGGCTTGCGCGAGAAGGTGGGCAGGATCTCCGAAATGATACCCATCGCGGGCAGGATCAGAATATAGACTTCCGGATGGCCGAAAATCCAGAAGAGGTGCTGCCAGAGGATGGGTTGCCCTCCCTTGGCCACCTCAAAGAAGTTGGTGCCGGCCATGCGGTCGAAGAGGAGCTCTGCGAGTGCGATGGTGATGGCGGGGAAGGCGAGGATGAGGAGAAACGAGGTGACCAGGGTCATCCAGGCGAAAACCGGCATCCGCATCATCGTCATGCCGGGAGCCCGCATGTTGATGATCGTCACGATGAAGTTCAGGGCCGCCACAATCGAAGCGACGCCAAGAATCTGCAGTCCGAGAATCCAGAAGTCGGTTCCCAGACCCGGGCTGTAGGTGTTGGAGGTGAGATTCGCGTAGCCGAACCATCCTATATTGGGCGCATTGATGACGCCGTGACTGCCGGCCCCGGCATCGGGAAGAAACCAGGCCGAGTTGATCAGGATGGCGCCGAAGAAAAAGGTCCAGAAGCTGAAGGCGTTCAGCCGGGGAAAGGCCACGTCGCGGGCACCAATCATCAGCGGCACCATGTAATTGAAGAACGCCGCACTCATCGGCATGACGGCAAGGAAGATCATCGTCGTGCCGTGCATGGTGAACATCTGGTTGTAGACATCTGCACTGAGCACATCGTTGCCCGGGACCATGAGCTGGGCGCGGATGAGAAGGGCTTCGATGCCGCCGATGACAAGGAAGAAGAGGGCGGAGAGTCCGTAGAGGATGCCGATCTTCTTGTGATCGACAGTGGTCAGCCAGCCGACCAGTCCGGTCTTGGCCGTCGGTCGTTTAAAGAGGGAAATCGAACCGCCGGAGGCGTTGGATTCGTGCTCGAGAAAGTCGGACTTAACGGTGGAGGTCGCCATGGTCGGATTACTTCAGAGAGTGGAGATAAGCGACGAGGGCCTGGATGTCGTCCTCGGTCAGCTGGATATTGTTGATCACGTAGCCGTCGCGATACATGATGTTCCCGGGCTTGACCGAGTCGGGGTCGCGGAGCCAGTGGGCGAGATTCTCGTCGGTGTTGTCGAGGAGGCCCGCCGCCAGGGTGGTTCGCGATCCGAAATGGGTGAGAGTGGGACCGGTGATCCCCGGTGCGCCGTGTCCCTTGATCTCGTGGCACATCAGGCAGGTCTTGTCACGGAACAGGGCGCGCCCCCGGTTGATCAGGGCCGTGTCCTCGGCCGCGGTCGGGACCTGGGCCTGACGCCAGCCTTCAAGCGAGCTCAGCGCGCCCGGCGGAGCGTCCTCGGTCATGGCGGCAAACTCGATCTTGGGGTTGAGGTCCTCCCAGGTGGCGGCCACCGGCTGATCGGACACCGAGCGGGCGTCGCCGGCCTGTCGCTCGGCCCAGGCCTGGAATTCGGCGGGTTCCAGGCTGACGAGGCGGAATTT
Organism: Opitutaceae bacterium; assembly: GCA_041395105.1. Taxonomy (NCBI): domain Bacteria; kingdom Pseudomonadati; phylum Verrucomicrobiota; class Opitutia; order Opitutales; family Opitutaceae; species Opitutaceae bacterium. The sequence goes on from JAWLBB010000004.1 coordinate 188,452, forward strand.
CATGTTGGCGTGCGATTCACCGCAGAATTCGGCGCATTGGCCCCAGTAATAGCCCTCGTGATCCGCCTGCAGCCACATATGATTGGCCCGGTTGGGAATCAGGTCGACCTTGCCGGCCAGCTTGGGAACCCAGAAACTGTGGATGACGTCAAGGGTCCGCAGTTCGATGTGAATTGGCCGGTCACTCGGGATGACCAATTCATTGGCTGTGGCGAATCCGAGCTGCGGGTATTCGAATTTGAACCACCACTGGTAGCCGGTGACCTTGATCTCGAGAGCGTTTTCCCGGTCGGGGGTATCACTGGTGTACCAGATGCCGCGGACAGTCGGAATCGCGATGATGACCAGGAGCAGACCGGAAATGACAATCAGACCCATTTCGACGAGGGGATGTCCGTGGGTCTGAGGTGGCGGGTCATCCGCGCCCTCCTGATCCTTCCTGCTCCGGAACTTGATCTGGGCATAGGCGAGCACACTGCCCACGGTCAGGAAGATGAAGATGGAGACCCCAAGCGTCAGGTAAAACAGGTGCAGCTGGTGGCGGGCAACCGGACCTTCCGTCACGATGGTCGACTGGTGCCCGCTCATGTCGCACCCCGAGAGTGCGCCGAGCACGAGCAGGCCGCCAAGTAGGGCGGTCAGAAACGAACGTTTGCGAATGGCGGAGAGAAAACGGTTTCCCATGGTCAGGAATGGAACAAGGCAGTGTTCACAGCCGGGAAGGATGCCCGGATTTTCGGGAAGGCTCCGTGATTCGACTGCGATTTCAAGATAATTGTCGCTGATAATGCAGGCATAGTAACCTGATGGAAACTGGGTTCGAGAGTTATTAGGCAGGGTAATCCGCTGAATCAGAGCCCGGATCCAGGCGTCCCCCGGGCTTTCGGGATCTCTGCGGCGGAGGGTTCAAGCAGCCGCAGGAAACCAGACATAGAGGAAGAGGTAGATGAGGACGCCGGTCACGGAAACATAGTACCAGATGGGAAACGTCCACCGGGCCCACCTGCGGTGTCGATCGATCTCGCCCCGGACAGCCAGCCAGAGGGTTCGCAAGACCAGCGGGGCGATGATCATTGCGAGCAGAATATGGGTCAGCAGCATCGTGTAGTAGACGGCGCGCAGGGCGCCCTCGCCCCCGAAGGGCGTATGTACCCCGCGAACGAGAACCTTGTGGGTGACATAGCCGACGAGGAAAACGATGGAGACACCGAAAGCCGAGACCATGCAGATCCGGTGGGCGCGGATCCGCCCGGTCTTGATCAGGATGAAACCGGCGCTGATCAGAACCGTCGCCAACCCATTGAGCAGGGCGTTGAGGGTCGGGATATCGGAAACGGCCATGAAAGAGACTTCCTTGGCGGGCCGATCAGGCCAGCCAGCGGTCGAGCACGAGAATCGCGAGGACGAGCGGCAGGTAGGCGATGGTGGTAAGGAAAAGACGGCGCGCGGCGGAATCGCGTCCCGCCTCTTTCATGAAGCGGCCCGCCGAGAGGAGAAACCAGAGTCCGAGTGCGGCGGCCGCCATCAGGTAGATGATGCTGGTAAACCCGAGCAGGGTGGGGAGCAGGCTCACCGCGATCAGCAGGATGGCATTGATCATTGACCAGAGGGCCACCCGCCCGCCGTCGGGATCGGTCACGGACAACATGGGGAAGGAAACGGCGGCATAGTCCTTCCGGTAGACCCAGGCGATCGCCATGAAGTGGGGTATCTGCCAGAAGAAAAGGACACCGAAGAGGATCCACCCCAGGGTGCTGATCGAGCCTTCGGCCGCTGCCCAGCCGATGAGGGGCGGCAGGGCTCCGCTGACCGCGCCCAGTTCGGTCGCCCAGCGGCTGCGCCGCTTCAGAGGCGTGTAGATGCAGACATAGGAAACAATGGTGCCGAGCCCGAGCATCCCGGCCAGGGAATTGGTCCCCAGCCAAAGCTGCGACACCCCGACAGAACTCAGAAGGAGTCCCCAGCCAAAGGCATGGGCCGGAGTGACCAGTCCGGTCGGCAACGGCCGGTCGCGGGTCCGTTTCATGACGGCATCGGTATGGCGCTCCAGCCATTGATTGAGAGCCGCGGCCCCTCCGGCGGAAAGGGCGGTGCCGCAGAGAAAATTGAAGAGATTCCAGAAATCCCGTCCCGGTTGGGCCGCAAGATAGGCGACAAGTGCCGTGATGACCGAGAGGAAACTCAGCCGGGGTTTGGTCAACTCGATCAGTCCGCTGAACCAACGGGCACGCGTCTGCTCGACCTCCAGCAGGGCGGCCGGAGGATTCACTTCGTAATGTTGTCTCGCTTCGGGACTCATCAATTCGCTGCGGAGCTGGCGGGCAGGTCGGTCCGGGAGGCTCGGTCCTCCTTGGGACTGTTCCCGACGGTTCGGGTGTCGCCAAACTGAAAGCGGTGGCAAAGAAAGGTCAGGCTGAAGGTGGCGGCAAGGACAAACGCTCCGTTGAGCATGTGGATCGTCGCCGCATTGGAATTCCGCACCGTCCAGATGACGAGTGCGCCAAGGTAAATCTGGACGGATAGCAGCAGAACCAGAAGAGCTGAAGGGATCCCCAGCGCCCGGCGGGTTCGGGGTGAACCCCAGATCAGGCTGAGGAAGACAAGCAGGACGACGGTGACGACGACGGCCCAGGCCCGATGCGCGAAATGGATCCCCACCCGGTAATCCCAGGCGGCGGGCAGGAGGCTTCCTTCCGAGGACAGGGGAAAGGTGGGGATGGCGAGGCCGGCGTGGGCATGCCGCATCATCGCGCCGAAGAGCAGCTGCAGGACAACTGCGCCGAGAGCCAGGAGGCCCCACATACGGATCCTTCCGGAGACCGGTCCGTCAAGCCCCGCGTTACGAGAGATCCAGGAACGCGAGCTGGCGATGGCGATGGCGATGAGCAGACAGAAAGTGAGTTGCCCGGTCAGCCCGTGGAGAACCGCAAAGGTCTGGGCGATCCGATTGTCATCCCCGCCGATATTCTGCTGGTCGAAAAGCACGCGGGCCCCTCCGAGGAGTCCCTGGGTGATTACCATGCCCAGGGACGCCCATCCGAGTGTGCGCAGCCAGGACCGGGATTCGCGCAGGTTCAGCCAGATGGCCAGCACGATGCAGAGGATCCCGGTCCCGGTGGCGAGGAGACGGTGGCTGTGCTCGGCCATCTTGTCCGATTCGGTCAACCAGCCGTCCGGATTGATCGACCCATTCGAGAGGGGCCAGTCAAGAAATGCCATCCCCGCCCGAATGCTCGTCGTGAACCCTCCTGCATAGAGCAGAAGCGTCGTCCATCCGAGGACTAACAGGCAGAACCAGGCCAGGACCGGCTTGTAGTCGAAGGTTCTATGCGGGAATGAAGTTCGGTTCTTGGTCAATGTCTGCACACCAGTATTCAATGCCGGAGTTCCCGCAATCCTTTTGAGATGTTCGTGCAAGTGCGGAAACCACCCGATGGGCCACTTTTCAGACAGTCGCTTTGACAAATCAGGCCGCACGGCGATGTGTTGGGGTTGATGTTACCTCAGAATTTCATGGGATTTCGGATACTTTTCTTATGTAGTGTATTCGCAGCGCTAATGACCGGCTGCGGGTCGCATCCTTCCGACGGAGACGCGGAGGGCGCGAAGGGCGGTTATGAGTTGGTCGGCCGGGTGGTCGCGGTCGACCCGGAGGCGCGGACGGCCCTGATCGATCATGAGGAAATTCCCCAATACATGCCGGCGATGGTCATGGAGTTTTCCATTTCCGAGGGTGACCTGAAGGTCCTGAAGGAGGGTATGCGATTGCGGGGCCGAATGTTTGCCACCGATGACGGTTATCGTCTGGAAAAAATCTGGCCGATTGACGCGGAGGGTGAAGCCATTGTCGGACAGGCCGGCGCGGCTCTCAGGCAGGATACGGTCATTCGCGGCCGCAATGCCTATCGCGAAATCGGAGAGAGCCTTCCCGATTTCGCTCTATACGACCAGAACGCCGGCGTGGTCCAGCCCGACCGCTTTCGCGGACAGCAGATCGTCCTCAACTTCATCTTCACCCGATGTCCGGATCCCAAGATGTGTCCCGCATCCACCGCCAAGATGATGCAGTTGCAGGCCGCGGCCCGTGAACTGGGGATCGACAATCTCCAGCTCATATCGATCACCCTTGATCCCGAATACGACACTCCGGGCATTCTCAATGCCTACGCCTCGAGCCGGGGCATCGACACGGCCAACTTCAGTTTCCTGACCGGTCCGGAGCCGGCCATTCTCGATCTGATGTCTCAGTTGGGCGTCCTCGCTTTTCCCGAGGACGGCTTGATCCGGCACACCCTTGCCACCATCCTGATCGACGAAAAAGGTCGCATCATCTACCGGACCGATACCAGCGGCTGGGAACCGGAGGAATTCCTCAAACGGCTCCGTCGGCCGGAAACGGATCCGGCACGCCCCTCATGACGGATCTGACCTCACCCCGAGGCGAGTCGCGACGACGGCGCTGGCAGTCGCTTCTCATTACCCTATCGGCGATCGGACTCTACGGGTTCATCCGCCTCCTGCCGGCGTCGGGCGATCACCTCAATTACACCGATTTCCAGGCGGGTGGGGCCGCCGTTCACGATTTCTGCGAACCCGGGTCCGCTTCCTTTGTCCCGGTCCAGGCCGTGCGGTCACCGGTCAGCCTGACCCTCTTTCCCGAATCACCCCTGGAAACCGGCAGGACCTCCCGCGTGAGGGCGCAGTTGGAGACGGCCAGCGGGCGACCCCTGAAGGTGGAAGACCTCCTGGTCGTGCACACCCGGAAACTTCACCTCCTGGTCTCCGATCCGAGTCTGGACGACTATCAGCACCTGCATCCGGAACCCACTGGCGTCCCGGGCGAATTCCTCTTCTCCTTCAATCCCCGGCTGTCCGGCCTCTACCAGGTTTACGCGGACTTCATGCCCCGGGCAACCGGTCGAGGGCTCTACGCGGGATCGGATCTCGAGGTGGCGGGCGAGGCCGCCGCACCATTGCCGGTCGCATCCCTTGCGGCGGTGGCCGGGGGGTGTCGTTTCCGGCTCACCAGCTCAAGCCAGCCGATCCGTATCAATGAAACGGTGACACTCACCCTGAACATCGCCGGGATCGACGGTTCGGTTCCGCAGCTCGAGACCATCATGGATGCCTATGCCCACATGGTCGCCTTTGACTTCGCACGGCAGGGCTTCGCCCACCTGCACCCCCGGGAACTTGATCCCCTGCCCGGAGACGGGGCCTCCCTGGAGCTGAGTTTTTCGCTGAATCTTCCGGATCCCGGCTGGTACCGGGTCTGGGCCCAGGTGCTGATCGCAGGGGAGGAAGTGTTCGCCCCCTTCACCCTGGAGGTGTTGCCCTGAATGGCCATCCGAACGATCAATCTGAAATGTGCACTCGCCTTCTGGGTAACCGGGCTTGTCGCCCTCTGCCTGAAGGCCGATCCCTTCTATGCGGGGCTGCTCTTTCTGCCCTTTGCGCTTGGCCCTCAAATCCTGACCCACCTGGCCATTGTCCATGCGAAGTCGAAAGGGGCCCAGATTACCCTGACCGTTGCCCTGGTCGGCTACTTCGCCTGGTTCTGCCTGGTTTTCATCGAGATCTTCTACCGCCATCCGGATCCTCAGGGTGCGGTCGCCCTGCTCTTCGTCGGCGTCTATGCCACTCCGGCCATGCTCGTCCTCTGGCTTCTCGTCGCCTTCTTCGAGCATCGCTGGAAGAAGGCCAAGGCGCCGGGGAACGTCTAGTATGGCGTCACGGATGAAAGTGAACGTTTTCTCCGGGCATTGACGGTCGCGCAGGAGTACGACCCTTGCTCCATCGGTCATCCATAGGAGGGCGGTCCTCCCAGCTTCCCATGGCTACGCCGAGGCAAACACGGGCCGCCGCGCGAAGAATCCCGATTTCCGGGCACTCGCACCGGAATCCAAGGCACCATGGCGCGCCTTCGACGCCGTCAGGTGTCAATCCGCTTTGGAAGCGTCGATGCAGGATCGGATCGTCCGGGCGATGTCGGCCGCGAGTTCACGATTGGCATCGCTCAGCGTGGCGATGGAAGCCGCGGTCGAATCATAGGGGGACGGACCGGGTCTCTCGATGCGGACCTGTCCACGGAGGGAATTCCGTGGCACACTTTGATCGGTGCAGGACCATTCGGCTGCGACCACGGCAAGTCCCTCGGTCGTCACTTCGCAGCGCGAATACTTGATCCTGAGTTCGTAATCCACGTCTCCACGGTTCCAGGGCGCCTGCAGGACCGAAACCCCCTCGAGGTTTTCTTCTACCCGGTTTCCGATGAATTGGGACAGCCCCTGATCGAGCCTCCCGGCCCAACGGTCCTGTTCGAGATAGACGACCTCGGTGCCCGATTTGCGGACGGTCAGCCGGTTGTCGTGGAGATAGGACGGGAGCAGGACCGGCATGAGTCCGACTGTGGTTTCCTTCACGACCGCGCCGGACGCGGATTGGATATCGGCCTGGTTGTCGAGGACGAAATGTCTTCTCGCATCGACCGCGGGCGTGGTGTTGAGGCAGCCGCTGAGCAGACCGGCGAGGGCGAAGGGCAGGAGGAGGAGAGGTCTTCTTGGATGCTTCATGGGTTGGCCGGTTGTTTCTCCCGGCCCGAGATCAGGGCGTTGGGATGGAGGCGGAGAAACTCCGCCAGTTCGGAGACCGAAGTGGATGCGTCGGCAAACTGTTCGAGGGCAAGGCCGAGGTTGTGAGCCAGAACACTGTCGGCCGAAAGAGTGTGCCGCACATCGGCCATGCCGTCACGCATTTCATCGATCGCCTTGGAGATCGAATCGAGGGTGACACTGATATCCTTGGAGACCGAGCCGACTTCGCCACGAAGTGCCGCCGACGTCGCTTTGAAGTCCTCGAGCGTGTCGGAAACCCGGTTGATGGCCAGGCCCAGATTGGGGTCATCGAGCAGCTTGTTCAGGGAGGCGAGGACCTGGTTCAGGTTGTCCGAGATCTCGGATACCTGGAGGTCACCCACCTTCTGGTCGAGCTGCTCAAGGATGGAGGTAAGTTTGTTCGCGATGCCCTCGACGTCGACGGATCCCAGTTTCTCCATCATCGCCTGGATGCCCGACGACATGGTGGGGATCTCGATCATCACGGGCTTGAGCTGATGGAGAACGGCCGGCGGAGCGTCCTGACCGAGGGCCAGTTCGATGTAGAGCTGTCCCGTAACGAAACTGCCCGCTTCCAGTCTCCCCCGCAATCCCTCGCCGATCAGCGTTTCGATCAGACTCTGGTCCTTGATCGCGATCTTCCGGTCGGATCGGTTGCGGATCAGGCTCTGCTCCAGTTCGATGAAGACGGGTACCGCAAAATCATCATCCGCCTGATTGAAGCGAAGCTGGATATCGGTCACCGTGCCGATCTTGACGCCGCGGTGGGTCACCGGAGCTCCCACGCTGAGCCCTTTCACCGACGAATCGAAGTAGAGAATGAATTTCTCGGTCACCCCAGACATCCTGAACTCCGAGAACGTAATCACCCCGGTCACGAGCAGGGCGATGCCGATGATGACGAAGAGACCGACAGTGGTTGGATTGGCTTTCTTGCTCATGGACGGACAGGTTGGGCGGGGCGTTCTCCGGCGGGTTTCTCGAGTCCGCTGGTCAGGAAGTTGCGGACGGATTCATCTTCGGAATGATCCCGCAATTCACGGGGATTTCCCTGGGCCCGCATCCGCTTGGAGACCGGGTCGAGATAGATGGAATTGTCCCCGATCGTGAAAATGCTCTCCAGGTCATGGGAGACCACGATGATGGTGGTTCCCAGGCTGTCCCGCAGCTCAAGGATGAGCCGGTCCAGATTTCTTGCGCTGACCGGATCGAGTCCGGATGACGGCTCATCAAAAAAAAGGATGTCGGGATCCAGGGCCATGGCCCGGGCGAGGCCGGCCCGCTTCTGCATCCCGCCGGATATCTCTGACGGATAGTAATCCTCGAAACCGGCCAGACCGACGAGAGAGAGCTTGAGGTGGGCGACCTCCTTGATCTCGTCTGGCGTCAGTTCGGTGTATTCCGAGAGCGGCAGGGCGATGTTCTCAGAAAGGGTCATCGAGCTCCAGAGCGCAGAGCCCTGAAAGAGGACGCCAAAGCTGCGGAGCATGGTGGCCCTTTCGTCGTCATCCGCCTGCCAGATGCTCCGTCCGCCGTAGAGAATATCCCCCTTGGCCGGGCGGAGCAGGCCGATCATGTGATTGAGGAGGGTGCTCTTGCCGCAACCGCTTCCGCCCATGATGATGAAAATCTCGCTTCTCCGGATGGCGGCCTGGACATCGCGCATGACCACATAGCTGCCGAATGCCATGGTCAGGTCACGGATCTCGACCTTGATCGGGTTCGGGTGGCTCTCGCTCATGGTTCAGATACCAAGAAGATTGGTCAGGACCGCAAAGAGACCGTCTGCCACGATGATGGCAGTGATGCCGGCGACGACCGCCGAGGTGGCGGCCTGGCCGACCGAAGACGCATTGCGCCCGCTGCGGATGCCGAAGAAGCATCCGGCCAGTCCGACCAGGATACCGAAAATGGCACCTTTGAAGATTCCGATGAGAAAGCCATTCAGGGAAATCGAATCAAGGCTGCGCTGCAGGTATTCCGTCGTATTCAGGTCGAGCAGCAGACTCGAGACAAAGAATCCTCCGAGGATGGCGATGATGTCCGCAAAGACGGTCAGGATCGGCATCATGATGAAGAGCGCGAGGACGCGGGGCAGCACGAGGAAATCGATCGGGGAAATGCCGAAGGTCTTCAGGGCATCGACTTCCTGATTCACCGTCATGGTGCCGAGCTCGGCCGCGAAGGCCGCCCCGGTTCGCCCGCTCATGATGATGGCCGTCATGATGCATCCCATCTCGCGGACCGTGGCAATGGCCACGAGATCCGCGACGAAGATGGCGGCCCCGAACTGGGTCAGCTGGACCGCACCGACAAAAGCCAGGATCATGCCGACTAGGAAATTGATCAGGGCTACGATGCCCAGGGCGGAGGGACCGGCCCGCTGGAGGATGGTCAGGGTCTGCGACCAGGGCAGTTGGGCCCGCCCCCTGACCAGCCGCACGATGGAGAGCACGGTCTCTCCCATGAAACCCACGAAGACCGTTGCGCTCGAGCCCATCGAGAGGACCTCGGCCCCGAGTCGGGTGATCGGCCCCCCGGTTTCTTCGTCCGAACGGGTATCCGTCTTCGGAGGGACCGCCCGGGCCAGTTCGAGGAGCTTCCGCGCACCGATGGGGAGGCCGTCATCCCTGAACTCGATCGTCCGGGCCGTGCAGAGTTCCTGGCAACCCAGCAGAAAAGTGAGCAGACTGCTGTCCCAGACGCCCAGCTTTTCGGCATCGAACCGGACGTACCGGGTTTCGGAATTACCGTCCAGTTCACCCTCCACAGCATCCAGTTTGCCGATACCGGACCGGGTCTCCCAATCGCCGACCAGGGAAACGGTCAGGGTTCGGTCGTCCGTGCGATCGACCTTGAATCGTTCTGGGGGAGAGGCGTCGACCATGGCAGTCGTCTTTCCTGAGTGAATTGACGACTGAGGGCAACTGCGAATGCCGCGGGCCAGGCGTGGCGGAAGGGAAGGCGGACGAACGTCCGGTCAGAAGAGGGCACCTTGAATCCGTCGTCGGGCACGGTCGCAGTTTCTTTACCGTGCATGGAGGAATCGGCTCAGGAGAATAGGGGATTTCCACCGGGAACCGGTGAATCTGCGGATCCGCAACCGGGAAAACCCTGTGAAGTGCGTTTATCGGGGGGTCTTGATCCTCAGTTGCCGTTGGGCGAAGTCGAATGAGAAGAGTCCCATCATGAAATACCTGCTCTGCTTACTCATTCTGGTGACCTCGGTGTTCGGGAGCGAATCCATGGTCAAGGTCGTCTATCGCGTTCAGGGGCCCACCATCGAGGCAGGTGACTATGCAGGCCTGCCCCGGACCGTCTACCGGGTGGACGATCGGATGGGGCGGGTGGAGGAAACCCGCGACGCCGATTTCGGCATGCATGCGCTCATCATTCTGAACCATCAGGATGTCTGGATGATCAATCGCGTCACTTCGGTGGGCATGCATTTCAGCGCTCCCGATCCGGAACGGGGCTTCCGGGTTCCCATCGTGCCGTCCGTTCTTCCCTCGAAGGATCAGAAGGCGGAACGCTTCGAAATCGGTCGGGAATTGGTTTTCATGGCCGAGCGGGCGGTGGATCCGGAAATCCGGACCGAGGACTGCAATCACTTCCAGGTCTATGAGACGCAGGTCGATGGACTCACCTTGACCGTTTACTGTTCGCCGGAGTCGGGCCTCCCCCTTCGCAGCGAGGTCCGCGAGGCGGACCAGATCCTGGTCGAGATCGCTTACGATCAGTACGAGACGGGCCTGCCGGTCGATGCCCGGCTCTTCCTTCCCGATGAAGGTCTGGAGATCACCGAACACAGCCGTACGCCTCAGGTCAGGGTTGCCTCCACAGCCAACTGAGTGCCGGACGGCGGGCCGCCCGGCACTTTCTCCTGCAGGTTCTTATTGCCTTGATCAGTCCGCCTGATACGATGGCAGCCATGGATCGGACCTGTCCCCCGATTCACGGAATCGACAGCCATGCCTTTGGATTACCCGGACCGAGCACTTCTCCACCGAGATGACTTTGCCGATCTTGATAACTGGCACCACGAAGGTGCCGGCCGGATCGAGAAATCGGGCGAGGGAGGCATGCGAATGGTCTGCCTGGACAGCTACCAGGGCGGACCGGGCTGCATGGCCTTTTTTCGCCCCGACCTCCCGGACGGGATTTCCGTGAGCTATGACCTGGTGGTCAGGAGCCACGGTGGGTTGATCATCAACTACCTCGCCATCCGCGGCTTGAAGGGCGAAGACCTGATCAGGGATGCGGACCGGCTGGCACCCCGAACCGGAGTGATGAAGAATTACTATGCGGCAAAGTGGGGACTGCAGAGTTATCATGTCTCAGTCAGCCGCTTCGACGACGAGGGGCGCCATACCGAAACCTCGAACTGGCGTCGCAATCCCGGCTGTCTCCTGGCTGGACACGGGGTCGATCTCGTCCGGGAGGTTGACCGCCCCTATTCCCTTCGCCTGACCAAGGACTTCGGGTGCCTCCAGCTCTATGTCGACGGTCGTTTTGCCCATGGCCTGATCGACCGATCGGAGGCCCGGCACCCCGTTCCCGACTGGGGCAAGTTCGGTTTTCGCCTGATCGGCTCCGATGTCGCGGCCGAAGTATCCAATTTTCGGATTCACCGGATCGATCCGCACCCCGCGCCGAGAGTCAATCTTGAGGACGACTTGTAGCGGACCATCGCGCATCAAACGAGGGCATGCCTGGCGACCGGGCCGCAGCTCGGGAGATCAGCCCACCATCTTCGGGAGGGATCCTCTGGGGGTCGTGCTCCTGCGCGACTGCCCGGAGCCCCCGTCAATTCATGCGGGATGGGCCACCAGGCCTATCCCTGATCGCAGATCGTGAAGGCGGCCTGCAGGCCGGCCCAGCGGTCGCCGGTCGAGATGAATTCGTGGGCGAGGTAGCCGTCGAACCCGGTCCCGGCGATGGCGCTGCAGATGGCGGCATAGTTCAACTCCTGGGTCGCATCCATCTCGTGACGCCCCGGATTGCCCGCGGTGTGAAAGTGGCCGATATGCTCGATGTTGTCCCGGATGGTCCGGATGAGGTCACCCTCCATGATCTGCATATGGTAGATGTCGTAGAGGAGCTTGACCGCCGGGGAACCCACCTTTCGGCATAGTTCCACCCCCCACGCCGTATGGTCGCACTGGTAACCGGCGTGATCGACCCTGGAGTTGAGCAATTCCACCACAAGGGTCACTCCGGCCCTCTCCGCGACCGGGGCCGCCCGCTGCAAACCCTCGGCACAGACGTTCATCCCCGCCGCGTCGTCCTGACCGGGGTTCCGGTTGCCGGAGAAACAGATCAGATTGCGGATACCGTGCTTCTCGGCGAAGGCGATGTTCTCACGCAGCTCGGCTTCGATCCGGTCGTGATTGGACGCCTTGTTCAGGCCATCCGTCAGGGAAGCATGGCCGCACATGCAGGCGATTTCGAGTCCGGCGGCCTTGGCCTCGGCCACGATCCCGTCGTGCTCGGGGCCCCGGCCCCAGAACTCGGTCGCCACATAGCCGATCTCACGGGCATGGCGGAAGAGCTCGGCGGTCGAGCGGTCCGGGCGGGTGAAAAGGGGATAGCAGAAGGATTGGCGGATTCTCATGGAAGGGGTTCTCAGAGGATACGGACTCCGGGCTTGAGAGGGTTTTCCGGCGATCGGTCAATCCCGGGATGATCCAAGCCCAGTGGCAGTGGCTGGGGGGCTCGTCTCACCGATGGAGGCTCACTTCATTCATAATGCTGGCCGCGCTTCCACATCTCCACGTCGTCGATGGTCGCTTTCGTGGACTCGGCGGGCTCATGCTGTCGGGCGAAGGCCAGAACCGTCCGCACCCGGCTGGTCTCCGGAAGGAGCATCCGGTCGAGCGTGGCGGCGACCGATTCGGGGGTCAATCGGTCGAGCGCGGCCAGGGCTTCGGCGTCGCGGTCCCAGTCTTCCTCTTGCTCATAGGCGGCAAGAAAGAAACGCGACGCTCGCTCCGCGATGCTCTTGTCCTTCTCTTCGAGCTGGGCCCGGGCCCCGGCCACCAGCGAAGCAAAATCCTCTTCGGAGAGTCCTGCAAAAAGCTGCGGGACGGTCTGGAGAAAGGCGTTGACCCGGCCGCCGATCTCGTCGGCCGGGTAGTCGGCCGATTGAATGACGAACCCTCCAAAGAGCTCATCCTCCTGAGGAAAGGTGAAACTCCAGACGATATAGCCGAGCTGCTGACGGGTCCGCATTTCGGTGTAGAAGGGCTCTTCAAGGAAATTGTTGATGACCAGCGCGGTCGCCCGGTTCTCCGGGGTGTCGGGGCCGAGCAGGCTTTCCGACCAATAGCAGGAATTGTTCACCTCAAGGCGGTCGATCGAAACGATGGCGGAGCCGGCATCCTGAACCAGCAGACGGGTCTCAAAGAGGTCCTTGTTTTCGACCGGACGCAGCGCCAGGGTGTCCTTGATGAACCGGGTCATCCGGATCGCCTCGGCGGCCGAGATATTGCCGTGGATGAGGGCCTCGATTTTTCCCTCGGAATAGAGCGAGCGGGCGAAGGCCTTGACGTCGCCCAGGGTGATTCCCTCGGCCACCGGGAGCTGCTCGTCCGGTGTGAAGTAGACCTCCTGTAGCACCTTGCGCTTGGTCTCCCGGGCCTGTCGGAAAGCGTCGAGCAGGCTGGCATTGGCGAGTTCACGGATCATCCGGTCCTTGAGCGCATCGAAGCGCTTTTCCGGCAGGTCAATCCGGGTCAGTCGGTCCACCACGTAACGCATCAATTGATCGGCGGATTGGTTGTAGCCGCTGATGTTCAGCGTGACTCCATCGAGAGAGGCGGTCAGGCTCTGGCTCAGTCCCGCCTCGGATGCCGCGTAGGTGACTTCGTTGATCATTTCCGTCACGACCGCCTGGTAGTAAGCCTTCAATACCGCCGTCCGGAGGGTGCCGGACCGCTGGGGCTGGCGGATCCGGACAACCGCGGCGACCTGGGGTCGCTGGAATTCGGCGTCCTGGGAGTAGAAGAGGCTCAGCCCCGGTTCATCGATCAGCTTGACCGGCCGCGGGGCGAGCAGCTCGACCTTGGTCGGCACAAACGGATTGGGCTGAACCATGGTGATCTCCGGGCCGATGGCCGGATCCTTCAGCTCGGCGTAGAGCGGTCCGCCCAGTTCCTCATAGCTGTAGGGCGTGCCGTAGTGGACCTCGGTCTGGTCCGTCGGCAGCCCTTTCGCCACCAGGGAGGCCATCATGGTGTCCGGGCGGATGGCGTCGAGCACCATGAACCAGGAATCGGGATCGGGCTTTGTATAGAGATAATCAATACGATCGGCCAGTTCGAGCGGATAGAGCAGGGCGTTGTTCGCGAGACCGGTCGAGCGGTCGTTCCCGTCGCCCTTGTCCTCGTAGAGCTCGTCCAGCCTCGCCATGGTGGCTCGTTCGCGGAAGAGAAACTCGGGATAAGGGGAGCGGCGCATGTTCTCGACATAGGCAAAGACGGTCCGCATCACCTGTTCCCAGTTTTCCAGGCCCTTCGGGGTGAGGCTGGCGGTGATGGACAGAAAGGAGTAGTCGTCGGTCAACTCCCAGGCGCCGCAGCCCAGACCGGTCGCCAGGTCGGCCTCCTTCAGGATCGAGAGCAGACTGCCCGCTCCCTCGTAGCCAAGAATGAAACCGACCAGGCGGTTCGGTTTGGATTCATAGTACCGGCGGGTGGCGGGCAGCGGAAAATCCATGACCAGCTCGCGCTTGTCCTTGATCGGTTCGATCCGGAGCAGACGGACCACCGGCTTGGGTTCAAGGATGTCCGCCGGGTAGACAATCGGGTCGATATTCCGGTTCCGGATTTCCGAGAAATACCGACGGGCCAGTTTCTCAAGCTCGTCCAGGCCGGCCGATCCGGTCAGGGCCAGGGCCATCCGGTTGGCGCTGTAGTGGTTCTCGAAGAGATCGATGAACTCCTGCCGCTGCAGGCCGGCCAGGGTCTTGGAATTGCCGGTCGCGAAATGATTCTCCGGATGGTTCGGATTGAAGTGGCTGCGCTGGACCTGGTCGATCCGGCGGTTATCTTCCTCCAGGTTCATCTCGTTTTCCGAGTCGACCGCATTCATCTCGCGCTTCGTGAATTCCTCGGTGAAGAGGGGGGCGATGAAGAACTGGGCAAAGCGGTCCAGTCCACCTTCGAAGGCATCGTGATTGATCTCGAAGTGATAATTGGTCAGCTCGCCCGCAGTGTAGGCATTGGCGAACCCCCCATTGCTGCGGATATAGTTGCCGTAATCGCCTTCGCCGGGGTATTTCTCCGTGCCGAGGAAGAGCATGTGTTCAAGGAAGTGAGCCAGTCCCTGACGGTCCTTCGGATCACTGAGAGAACCCACTCCGATGGCCATCGAGGCGGAAGACTTGTTCAAGTCCGGGTCGGAGAGCAGGATGACGCGGAGGTCGTTTTCGAGGACAAGGTGCCGCACTTCAGAACGGTCGGTCGGCGCCTTCTCGGGCAGATCGTCGAGCGATCCCCGGGCAGAACCTGCAAGGCAAATCGCCAGCAGGATGGGAACGACGGGCAGCAGCTGGGGGTGGGCGCGGAATCGTTTCATGACGTCAATGGTTACCTGAACGAGAAAACGAGGGTTTTGCCCGATGGCAACTCCGGACCGGCGGAACTACCCGCCCGGGGTGACGGCTTCCCCCTCCGGGTGGAGACAATTTCCCGTTGGCAGGCTCGCAATTCCGGAACTTCGACCTACGGTTGCGGATCCAACTTACCCTTCATGAGACACCTCTCCGCCATTTTCCTCGCCCTTGTCCTCTCCTGGTCGGCCTCGGGCTCCACTGATGCCGTTTCGCCCGCCGCCACCAGCGACCTGCCCTCCGATCCGGCCGTTCACTACGGTCAACTCCCGAATGGAATGCGCTACGCCGTCATGGCGAATCACGAACCGCGGGAGCGCGCGGCTCTCCGGCTGCTGGTCGAGGCCGGATCTTTGAATGAGAAGGAGAACCAGCGGGGATTGGCCCACTTCCTCGAGCATATGGCCTTCAACGGCAGCGAGCACTACCCGCCGGGCACCCTGATCGAATTCTTTCAGCGGATGGGGATGAGCTTCGGCGGGGATACCAATGCCTACACCAGTTTCGATGTCACCGTCTATATGGTGGATCTTCCCAATACCAAGCCGGAAACCATCGGGGAGGGCCTGCGCGTCTTCCGCGATTATGCGGGCGGACTTCTGCTTGGAGACGAGGAACTCGACCACGAACGCGGCGTCATCCTGAGCGAAAAGCGCACCCGGGATTCCGTGGAATTCCGGTCCTATGTCGCGGAGATGGATTTCCTTCTCGACGGTTCCCTCTTTCCCCGACGCATGCCGATCGGAGAGGAGGAAATCATCCAGACCGCGCCGCGCGAAGCCTTCGTCGATTTCTATGATACCTGGTATCGCCCGGAATTGATGACCGTCGTGGCCGTCGGCGACTTCGATGTCGCCGAAATGGAAGCACAGATCACGGCGGCCTTTTCCGATCTCCAACCACGCGGTCCCGTGCGAACGGATCCGGATCTCGGGGTGATCGCGGAACGCGAGGGCCTGTCCATCCTTTATCATCCGGAACCGGAAGCGGGCTCGACCACCGTGGCGATACAGACCGTCACGCCGTATGTGAAGGAACCGGATACGGCGGAAAACCGGATCCGCCAGTTGCCGCGGGACCTGGCCCTCGCCATCCTCAACCGTCGCCTGGCCGAGCTGGCCAAGACCGAGAATGCCCCCTTCCTTTCCGGCCGATCCAGCGTTTTTGAGGGTTACGATTTCTTTCGCAATGCGAGCATTGAGTTGACCGGGAAACCGGAGCGCTGGGACGAAGCCCTCGCCCTGGCGGACGTCGAATTGCGGCGGGCCCTGCAGTACGGCTTCCAGCAACCGGAATTGACCGAAGTCGTGGCCGCGTTCCGCAATGGGCTCGAACAGGCGGTCAAGCAGGCACCGACCCGCCGCTCGGCCGGACTGGCCGGTCAGATCGTTGACGCGGTTTCCAGCGATGAGGTTTTCACCACGCCCGAGTTTGACCTCGCCCTGTTGGGTCCGGTTCTCGAGGCCGTCACGGCCGACGATTGCCTGGCGGCCCTTCGTGAGGCCTGGGATGTCCCCCACCGCTTTGTCAGTGTGATCGGAAACGCCCGGATCGAAGGGGATGCGGACGCTACCATTGCGGCCGTCTTCTCCGCGAGCCAGTCTGTCGCGGTCGACCCGCCGGCCGTGATCAACGAGGTTCCCTTCGCCTACACTTCCTTCGGGGAGGCCGGTGAGGTGGATTCCCGGACGGAGGTCGACGATCTCGAGATCACCCAGGTGGTTTTTGCGAACGGGGTCCGGCTGAATCTGAAAAAGACGGATTTCGAGGCCGGCAAGATCATCATGAGTGTGCGGCTGGGTGGCGGCAAACTGAGCGAGCCGGCCGATAAGCCCGGTTTGGCGCTCCTCGCCGGCAACGTTTTCACCCAGGGAGGACTCGGGGCGCATAGCAGCGACGAACTGCGGCGCATCCTGGCCGGGAGGAATGTCGGTGTCGGTTTCAGCGTCGGCGACGACGCATTCGGCTTCTCCGGTGCGACCACGCCGGAAGACCTTCTCCTCCAACTCCAGTTGACCACCGCCTACATCACCGATCCCGGATACCGGCCGGAGGCCGACCGCCAGATCCGCAAGGGGATTGAACAGTACTACACCCGTCTGGCCCATGTGCCGGACGGACCCCTTCAGCTGGAGGTCGCCCGGCGCCTCGCCAGCGGCGATTCCCGGTTCGGAATGCCGCTGCAGGAAGAGATTGACCAACGGACCATGGCGGAGGTGGCCTCCTGGCTGGGCCCGGACCTGGAAAGCG
This sequence comes from Opitutaceae bacterium, assembly GCA_041395105.1. Classification (NCBI taxonomy): domain Bacteria; kingdom Pseudomonadati; phylum Verrucomicrobiota; class Opitutia; order Opitutales; family Opitutaceae; species Opitutaceae bacterium. The sequence goes on from JAWLBB010000004.1 coordinate 205,927, forward strand.
GGCCGATCGAAATCGCCCTGGCCGGCGATCTCGAGGTTGACGCCGCCATCGAGGCGGTCGGTCAGACCCTCGGCGCCCTCCCGCCGCGGGAGGCAAAGCCGGCCTATACCAAGGAGCGCCAGGTCCATTTCCCGGCGGAGACGTTCTCCCTGGATTACCAGGTGCCGACCGAAATCCCCAAGGGAGTGGTTGCGCTCTACTGGCCTACCACGGATGCCAGGGATGTTCACGTTTCGCGGCGCCTGGCCGTCTTGGCCAACGTCCTGACGGACCGCCTCCGGATCCGGATCCGCGAGGAACTGGGCGGGGCCTACAGTCCGTTCGCGGCCAGCAACGCCAGCGATACGTATGAAAAATATGGATATATAACGGCCCGGATCACGGTCGAGCCGGAGAAGGCGCAGGAGATCGCCGGAGCGGTGGTCGAACTGGCCGCCAGCCTCGCGGCCGACGGGGTGGGCGAAGATGAACTGGAACGGGCCCGGGAGCCGATCCTGACCTCGTTGCGGGAGTCGGCCCGCACGAACGGTTACTGGATCGGCGCCGTCCTGGGAAGCGCCCAGGAGTTCCCCCAGCGACTGGACTGGTCCCGTTCGCGCTACTCGGATTTCGGGGCGATCACCGCCAGCGAGATCGACGTTCTCGCGCAGGCCTACCTGGGACCGGACAAATGTTTCCAGGTCATTGTCCTGCCGGAAAGCGTCCTGGAGCCGGCCGGAGAGGAGATCGAGGCGGCGGCCGAAGTCGGAGCGGAGTAGGGCATTGCACAAGACAGTGTCCAGCCCGATGCGTTGGGTGTGGGAGAGGCTTGACGCTTCGATCTGTCGGTCAATCGAGGCGTAAAGCCTCTCCTGCAGGCTTTGCCTACCTGATTCGGGTTGCTCCCGGTGCCCTCTTGAAGCAGAAGGAATGTCTTTCCTTCCGGTTCCCGGCCCCGATCCCATGCGTCCATCCACTCGAGTGAGCAATCGCCAGCCCGTTCTGCGTTTTCTGATCGGGGCGGCCGCGTTTGTCATATTCGTGGCCGGAATCCGGGCAGCCTCTCCGATCGCGGTTCCCTTCCTCATGGCGATTTTCGTCTCGGTGATCACCGCTCCGGCCTTTGTCGCCATGCAGCGACGGGGCGTTCCTTCCTGGGTCGCGCTGTTGATCCTGGTCCTGGGCCTCGTCCTCATCGTGACGGGACTGGCCGGTGTGGTCAGCAACTCGGTCGCCGATTTCACCCGCAACCTGCCCCAGTATCAACTCAGGCTTCAGGACAAGCTCGTGGAGACGGTGGCCTGGATCGAGGCCCGCGGTTTCGAGCTGCCGGCGGAACTGGAGGCGACAACCCTGAACCCCCAGGCCACCATGCGCCTGGTCGGCAGCATGCTGGCCTCGATGGGCAACCTGCTCAGCAGCAGCTTTCTCATCCTCCTCATCGTCGTCTTTTTCCTTCTCGAGCTGGCCATTCTTCCGGCCAAGGTCAGGGGCCTGGCGGGGCTGTCTCCGGAAACGGTCCGTTATGTCGGCCGCATCATGGAGGATATCCGCCACTACGTCGCCCTGAAGACGGTCATGAGTCTTCTGACCGGCCTGCTGGTCACCGCTTTCGCCTTCGCCCTGCGGATCGACTACCCGATTCTGCTCGGCCTGATGGCATTCCTCCTCAACTACGTCCCGACCATCGGTTCGATCATCGCGGCGATTCCCGGGGTTCTCCTGGCCACCGTTCAGTTCGGCATTTCCGAGGGATTCATCGTCGCCCTGGGTTACCTTGTCATCAATGTGGGTATCAGCAATGTGCTCGAACCCCGCTACCTCGGGCGCGGCCTGGGTCTCTCCCCGTTCGTCATTGTGGTTTCGATGTTCTTCTGGGGCTGGGTGCTGGGTCCGGTGGGGATGTTCCTTTCCGTGCCGCTGACCATGGCGGTCAAGATTGGCCTTGAGACCGGCGAGGAGACCCGGTGGATTGCCGTGCTCATGGGGTCCAGCGGGCCGGTCGGCGACGAGGACTCGAAAGTGAAAACGATCGACGAAGCCCAGGGGTAGGGCCGCCGCCGCCGGTATCCTTTGTCGTCACCTCGCTCTGCCGGGGTGCCCGGAACATCAGGCGGTCGCGCTTGCCCGCTCGCGCTACGCCGTGAAAGCCCGGGGAAGACGGGGACAGGGGCCAATCCCGACCGGGACCGTGGCTTCTACTTGGCAGCCTCCCCGACCACCGGCTCCACCACTGCTTCCTTCGCAAATGGCCAGAGGCTGTTTCGATGGGCGAAGAAGGCGTATCCGCCGGCCGCGATCACGATGAGTCCGACGGCGACGGCGGGCCAGACGCGGCGCCTCTGGTAAGGATCGTTGATCTGGCGCGAGGCATTGGGCGGCAGGCGCTTGGCGTCTGTCAGCCGGGTGGCGAGGGAAACGTTGACCTTGATCCGGCCGTTGATCGCCCAACCGTTGGCGTCAAGGATGGGACCGAGCGTGCGCTGCCTGAGCTTGAGCCAGGCGATCAGCATCGAGGGTCCGGAGATCGCCAGCAGGACGCCGATGACGGCGACGGGTATCTGCCAGAGATGCAACCCGAGGATTCCACCGATGATCGCGGTAAAGACACTGACGAAGCCGCTGATGGCCACACCGAGAGCGGCCACCGTTCCCACGTCGATCTTCTTCGGCTTGAGCAGTTCGGGCTTGGGATCGCCGGGCTTGGCCAGGGCGGTCGCCTCGAGTTTGGCATCGGCCTCCGCCTGGGCGGCCGCGGCCCGCTTGGTCACCTGCTCCTCGATGAATCGGACGAACTTCTTGTAGGGCTGGAAAAAAGCCTGCCGAACCGAAATGGGGAAATCCACCACCTTGGTGATATGCGCGTCCCAGTCCCGTCCCTTCCGGTCATAGAAGATTCCGTTTCGCCCGACCATCAGGTAGTCGGAGTCGCCCTGGGTGAAACAGGCGGCAATCTTCGCGGTCTGGCCGTTGGGCCGGCGCAGATCGCAATACGCGATGTACATCCGACTCAGCGATCCCAGAATCGAGTGGGCGGCCGGATCGGTCACTTCAACGCAGAGGTTGCAGCCGCGCTGGTCGAGGTAGAGGGTGCCCGCCTGAAAGGTGGCCCAGGTGTCCGGATTATAGAAGTCCTGGAACGACACGAAATTCCGAAGCAACCGGGCCAGGTCCCGATAGTAGAGGACCAGCTTGTTGACGTCGCCGATGCCCGCCGCCTCCGGGGCGAGGGCGGTGTCCCGGGCGATCAGTGTCTCGACCGCAGCCCGTCCCGGTCCGGTCAGGAGTGAACGGATACGCTCGATGCCCAGCTTTTCGACGGAGCTGCCCGCCTTGTGGGTCACCCATTCCTCATAAACGTTGAAGCGAAGGCCGATTTCGTTCCACTCGCCGACCTCCAGCTGATCCTTGTCCTCTCCGAAGAGCGGTTCGATCACCTTGCGGCGGAAGTCGGCGATGCGTTCCGACCAGGCGGGATTGAGCCCCGTGACCAGGTCAAGGACCGCGACAGGCTGGATTTTCTGCAGGGGAAGGTCCTCGACGTCCGGTCCGACGGTGGAGAGATCCTTCGGGGCAAGCGCGATGTATTCAGATTGTGGACGGTTGAGGTGCTCGAGGGCCCGGTTGTCGTAGGCGGCAAGCCGGCAGCGGTTGAAGAAATCGGTGATCTTGGTCTTGACCGCCGCGTAGGCCTCGTAGCCGGTCGGCGTCTGGTCCCCGAGGGGAAGGATGGCGGTGCCCTCCCGAGAGACTTCGTCGCCCTTGGACCACCATTGTTCAAACGCCGCCAGGTCGCCGTAGAATCGGGCCACGGTCTCCAGGTTGATGCCGGGGATGCCGTTGCCGTCGGCGACCGGACCGACCGTATCCATGATTTCCCGGATGAGGTCGCGGATGGATTCATCGTCCGAGGCGTCGATCGAGATGATGCCGTCGCCGTTGAAATTGGTCCGGGCAAGAATGCGCGCAGTGTCGCGGGTGTCTTCGGGAGTGACGAAGGTGGCGTCCGGTTTGCCGAGGTTCTTCAGGACCCGGATGGCTGAGGCGCGCAGGGCTCGGCCCTCGAGGGTCTGGTCGTTGATTGAGTCGAGGGGAAGCCGGTCGTGCTCCAGGGTGAGTTCGGCGGGATCCCGCAAACGCTGGGTGGTCCACTTGACGGCGGCGATGAGCTCAGGGGCGCGGATGCGACCGTCATCATCCGTGTCGATCAGGTCGAGGGTGGTCGGATCAAAATCGATGCCCCGAGTCGGACAACTCAGGGCGACCCAGAGTTTCAGATCAAGTGTCTCGAGCCGGGTGAAGTCGCCGGCCGTTTCGAATTTGGCTTGGTCAAGGGAACCGGCACGGAAGAATCGCCAGCGATGGGCAGGTGAGTCGGGAAGAATCATGCAACTTGGATGGTGGGCACGATCGGGCCTCGGGTGGAAGGGGTCAATCCTGTGGGTGATCCGGGTCAATCTCAGGGGGCAACTCCTCGAATTCCCGAAAATGGTCCGGACGAAGCGGCTCGGAGATCCGGAAGCGTTCGTCGAACCAGCCGCCCATGTCGATGAGCTGACAGCGTTCGGAACAGAAGGGACCATGAGGCCGGGCCAGCCAGGTTCCCCGCCGTCCGCACTGCGGACAACGGACGACGAGATGCGTCTTCTCAGTGGTCACCCGCGTTTTCGATCAAAAAAGAATCGGGTGAGACAAGAGAAAAACGGTCGATTCCTCGCGACCCGGCGGTAACCCCATTCGGAGATCGCGGCAAAGACCGGGCTTTTCCGGTAAAGACGGGCGAGGCGGGGACGTGCCATCCCGATCTCCCGGACACGGTAGGCGGCCTCGGCGCCCCGGGTGACCCGCCCATCGGGTTCCACCAGGTGGATCGCGCGGTCCAGATCGGCTGCGCTCATGACCGGATGATCGTCCGGGACGGTCTCCGAGGGTGCGAATTCAATGGTCCCCCCGGTCTGTGCCTGCCACCGATCCACCCAGAATCGGCAGAACCGGCAGTCTCCGTCAAACAGGAGAACCGGACGGTCGTCGCGGGAATCAGTTGGATGGGACATGATGAGGTTGGGGAGGTCGTCGAATCTTCGGCTGACTTCGGTGGAATGTCCAACCATCAGGTTCTTTCCTTCCCCTACCGCTTCGCCGCCTCCCTTGATGCGGCCGAAGCAAGGTCTCCGTTCATCACGTCCCGATCCGTGACTTCCGTGCCGCCGAATTCCTCCTTTCCACCTCGGGGCTCTGGCTCCTAGTGTCGTGAAGTGCTTCTCGCCGAACAGCGCCGTCGACTGATTGCGGATCTTCGAATGATTGAAGACCCGCAGGAGCGGCTGTCTGCCGTGATCGACCGCGGTGGACAACTCCCCGGTCTTTCCGTCGATGAACGGGTGGCCGCAAATCTCGTCCCGGGCTGCGTTTCCGCGATGTATCTGGTTTGCACCGCCTCGGATGGGCGCTGTTTCTTTCGCATCGATTCGGGCTCCGCCTTGATCAAGGGCCTGGTGGGATGCCTCTGCACCCTCTATGAAGGCCGGACTCCCGACGAGATTCTCGGGGATCCTGACGGACTGGTTGCCGAGATGGGCCTCGATCGGTTGATCACCCCGAATCGTCTGGTCGGAATCGGAGAGGTGCGAAAGGCCATGCATCGGTTTGCCCGTTCGATGTGCGCCCAACGGGAGTCCGGGAAGGAGGAATCGAAATGACGGGACTCTGCGACGCCCACCTCCATGTCCAGGATCCCGCCTTGCGACCGATGGCGACGGAGATCTCGGATTCGTGGACCCGCCTCGGCCTGGTCCGCGCGGTGACCAACGCCACCTGCGAGGCCGACTGGGATGCGGTCGCCGCGGAGGCGAGGCGGGATGCCCGGATCATTCCCGCCTATGGACTGCATCCCTGGGAAGTCGCGCGCCGATCCCGAAGCTGGCTTTCCGATCTCGAGGGGCGCCTGCGGTCCGGAAGTGCGGTTGTCGGGGAAATCGGCCTCGATCACGCTGTGAAGGGACGGGATGACGCCGTCCAGGAGGAGGTCTTTCTGCAGCAATTGGATCTTGGATACAGATTGAATCTCCCGGTGACCATCCATTGCGTGAGGGCCTGGGGACGGCTGGAGACGCTTTTGCGGGACCATCGGACACGCCTGCCCCTCCCGGGCTTCCTCCTGCACGCCTACGGGGGCCCGCCGGAGATGATCAACACATTTGCCGATCTCGGGGCCCGGTTTTCGTTCTCAGCCCGGGCCGGCCTGGAACCCGCCACCCGGATGCGGGCTTCCCTCGAGGCGGTTCCGGCCGACCGGCTTCTCATCGAAACGGACGCCCCGGCGCTGCCCCCGCCTCCTGAATGGACCGAGATCGAGTGGGTCGACGAATCGAACGGCCGGCGGCTCAACCACCCGGCCAATATCCTTTCGAGCTACCGATTTGTGGCAGGCTTTCTCGGGATTCCGCTGGACACCCTCGTCACGCAGGTGAGGCGCAATTTCGAAGCGATCTTCGGGGAGGTTGGGGAATGAGGCGGGCCGCGCCGCTTTGCCGGCGCCTCAGGTTCCGGGGAGAGCCGCGACACAGCGCGGCTGCTGCCTAGACGCACCTGGGGTGCCTCCCTATGCTTTCCCTTTCGCGATCCGATTCACCACCCCGGCAGCAAGGGCAAAGCCAAAGGCTCCGGTCACGAAGGCGGCCGTGCCGAATCCGCTGTCACAGTCCAGACGGAGTTCGGAATCCGGGTCTTTGGATGCGCAGACCGATCCGTCGGTCTGGGGGTAGACGGTCGGTTCCGGAGAAAAGACGCAGTCGATCTTGAATTTCCAGCGACGTTCCCGCGGGAAACCGAAATCCCTGCGCAGGATCTTGCGAACCCGGGCCAGAAGGGTGTCGTGAATGGCGCGGCTGAGATCCGCAGTCTGAACCCGGCCGGGATCCCGCCGCCCGCCCGCCGCCCCCGCCGTGATGACCGGGATGCGCAGGTCCCGGCAACGGGCCAGGAGCAGGCACTTGTTGGGGACGTTGTCGATCGCATCGACCACGTGATCAAAACCCTCCCCAAGGATCGCGTCCGCATTTGCCGCGGTGAAGAAGCCCTGACGCGCCGATACCTCGCAAGCCGGATTGATCGCCCGGATGCGCTCGGCCATGACGTTCACCTTGGCCTGGCCCACGGTTCCCGCCAGGGCGTGGACCTGCCGGTTCAGATTGGTTTCGCAGATCTCATCGAGATCAATCAGGGTGAGTCTCCCGGTACCGGAGCGGGCGAGGGCCTCGGCCGCCCACGAGCCGACCCCGCCGATCCCGATCACGCAGACGTGGGAGGCCCGCAGACGCTCAAGACCATCGCGTCCGTAAAGTCGGGCGACCCCGCCGAATGATCTGTCCGCGTCGGTCTTCAAGTGGAAACGATCAGGGGAGCACAGAAAGCCGGGAGGTTTCAAGCCCGACCTGCAAAAGCCGGAGATACCACTGCCGCCCCCCCGAAACACCTCCTTCAGGGGGAACGGTGGCGTCTCCCCGACGCGCATCCCCGACCCATTTGTAACATAATAGGTTACAAATCGCCCGGGGCCTTGGGATCCCTTCATTGACGCCTGACGGGAACGACCTACGGTCATTGGGATCCGATTAACGGGAACCCTTGCGGCCCGGATCGGTCGGTCATAATCTGTTTCTGCCATGTTCGGGATCCGATCCATCATCTTCAGCCTCTCCTGCCTCTGCCTTACCGGTCTGTTGTCCGCGTGGGTTGAGGACGCGAGTGATTCAGCTCAGGCAGTTGACGCTGCGATCGTTCCGTTGGCGACGGCAAACGAAGACGCGCCGGCGTTGGCGGAGGCCGTGGTGGGTGAAGCAACGGAATCGGCAGCCGCGGTGGACCCTGAGCCGGACGGGAAAGTGGCTGTCGGGGCGGAACCCGAGTCTGTGAGCGAAGGCGCTTCCGAAACATCGGGCCTGACGGAGGAGGAGATCCTGCTTCTCGGTGGTTTGCCGGTAGATAATGAAATCGTGGTCATGGAGGAATTCGGGGTCGAGACCGAGGCGATCAAGCCGCCAGAGCTGATGGTGGAGGACGCATCATTTGAGACGATGCGTGATCTTTCGCTCCAGGCGGAACTCCCGGTTGTTTATGCACCTTCGGCCACCAGTGAGGAGATCGACACCTACGGCATCGCGGCCGAGATCACCCAACCTCCGGCTCACGGGGAACTGCGTTTTCCCGAAGCCTATTCAACCGCCTTCTTTTATCTCCCGGAAAAGGGGTTCATTGGAGAGGACGAATTTCACTTCACTCCGTTCAGCTACCACCTGCCGGAATTCCGGGATTCGGGGAACGTTAGAAAGGAAGTGACGGAGGGCGAATGGGTGGTCCGAATCCGGGTCAATCAACTCCCCCGGGCGATCCAGACCCGGTCCATCCGCCAGGACTTGTCAGTCGAAAGGCAGATCAATATACTCTTTGTCATCGACAATTCGCAGTCGATGGCCGGCGAGCAGAAGATTCTGGCTTCCTCGTTCGATCGCTTTATCAAGGGCTTTCTTGATCAGCGCCTGGATTTCCGCATCGGGGTCCTCACCACCGACGCAACGAATGTTTTCAAGCCTGAGAAGCGCCGCAGTCCGGCGGTTTTTGGCGCGGGTTATCTGCAATTGACCCAGGACGCTCTCGGCGCGAAAGAGGCGTTGGATCGGGCCCTGAACACCGGCTCATCGGTCGAGGGAATCCGTTATCAGCCCTTCCTCGACAATCGGACCCCGGAACTGACCGCGCGATTCCAGGAACTGGCGCAGGTGGGCACCACGGGCAGCCCGAATGAGACGGCCATTGTGCCGATCATGATGTCTTATGTGGAGATGCTCAGTCCCGGAGCAATCGAGCACAACACCGCTTCGTTCGGAAGGGATCCCTTCTTCTACCAGCCGGAGGCGTTCCTTTCGATCGTCATTGTCAGCGATGAAGATGAGGCGGTCAGCCGGATCACGCCGGTTTTTGACCAGGCGGGCTCGATCGCCAGTTATGAAGTTGAGGTGGGCTCCTCCTATCTGGCGAAGGGGCGAAAGGGGGACGAGGCCACCCGGCAGTACATTGCCAGCATTCTCAAATCGCTGCAATCGCTCAAGAGAGATGCCGGCTTCCGGATCGACGCCGTCACCCACCCGAGGAAGGGCGTCTTCTTTTCACGTCTGGCCGAGCAGGGCGGAGGGCAGACAGTGGATATTTCCCGGGATTTTTCGAACCCGCTGATCGAGATTGGGGAGTCCATCGCCCGGCAGGCGTCGCGGACTTTTCGTTTACCGGACTTCAAGCCGGACGAGGTCTTCTTTGAGGACACCATCCGGGTGGCCATCGATGGCCAGGAGGTTGCCGAGGATGCGGTCGACGGCTGGGTCTTCAATTCCGAGCGGCAGACGGTGGAACTGCGCGGCCAGGCGGGTGAAGCGAGCTTTGGGGCGGTGGTGCGGATCGATTTCGACGTGGAATACCAGCCGTAATGTGCCTGAGATTCGCAGATTCTGTGAAAGCGGGTTCCCGTGTAGGGATCCTGGCTGAAGTCTTGAATTCCGTCGAAAGGCGTGCACGAGCCGCTTTTCCAGACCGTCCATGATTCGCATTGCCGTATTCACAGTTGGGTCCACCTTGCGTGGTTGATGGGCCAAATCCCTCCAGACGCCTTGCGGCCCGAGTTGCTGTCACCTGCCGGCAACTGGGATTGCGTGCGCGCAGCCGTGGCCAACGGAGCCGACGCGGTCTATTTCGGCTTGCCGGGTTTCAATGCCCGGATCCGGGCGGATAATTTCACCGAAGCGGATCTGCCCGAACTGATGGCCTTCCTCCATCTTCATGGGGTCCGCGGCTATCTCACGTTCAATATCCTGGTCTTCACGAGCGAGTTGCCGGAGGCCGAACGCTATCTGCGGATGGCGGATGCGGCCGGGGTGGACGCGATCATCGTGCAGGATCTGGGGCTGGTCCGTCTGGCGCGGCAAATCACTCCCGGGCTTGAAATCCACGCCTCCACGCAGATGACGATCACCTCGCCGGAGGGAGTCGCCTTCGCCCGTTCCCTGGGGGTTGAGCGGGTCGTGGTGGCCCGGGAGCTCTCCCTGCGCGAACTGGAGCGATTCAATCCGGAGACCGACGGAATGCTTCCGATCGAGGTCTTTGTCCATGGGGCACTCTGCGTGGCCTACTCCGGACAATGTCTGACCAGTGAGAGCCTGGGGCAGCGCAGCGCCAACCGGGGTGAATGTGCGCAGGCCTGTCGCATGCCCTACGAGATGCTGGTCGATGGCGAGCCCTGCGACCTTGGAGACCGACGCTACCTTCTTTCTCCCCAGGATCTGGCCGCGGTGGACGAGATTCCGCGCCTGGTGGAGATCGGCGTGCGCAGTTTCAAGATCGAAGGGCGATTGAAGTCACCCGAGTATGTGGCGGCCGTCACCCAGGTCTACCGCCGGGCGATTGACCGGGCCCTGGCCGGGAAGGGAGCCCCTGCCACGAGCGAGGATCGTTACCAGTTGGAGATGACCTTCTCGCGCGGACTCTTCCCGGGTTGGATGCACGGGGTCAATCACCAGGAGCTGGTGCACGCGCGGTTCGGGACCAAACGGGGACCTTATATCGGCGAGATCGTTCGGGTCGGCCGGGAAGAGGTCGAGTTGGGGAGCATCGGCAATCTGAAACCGGGGGATGGAGTCGTTTTTGATACGGGCGGCAATACGGACCATGAACAGGGTGGTCGGGTTTATGAGATAGCCGGCCGCTGCCTTCGCTTTCAGCATGGGAAAATCGACTTTGGACGATTGTCGAAAGGACACCGGGTCTGGAAAACGAGCGATCCTCATCTCGAGCGCGAGTTGCGAAAAACCTTTGCCGGGACAATTGAGCCGCCGGCGCTCCCTTTGACCCTGAGAGTCTCCGGCTCTTTCGGCGGTCTGCTGGAAGTTGAGGCGATTGGGGGAGGAGCGACCGTCACTGTGGCGTCGTCGATCGAGCTGTTACCGGCGCGTTCGCGTTCGCTGAACCGGACCGTGTTGGAGGAGCATCTCGGTCGGCTCGGTGGATCGGGTTGGTCTCTGGCATCGCTGGAGTCGACGGTGCCGGACGGCCTCTTTCTACCCCTGAGCGAGCTGAATGAACTTCGTCGCCGGATGGTGGCGGCTCTGGAGGAACGGACCCGCCAAACAGATGGACGTCCACAGGCTTCTTCCAAAGGTGTAGCCACGCCGCCGGGTCGGCGTGCCGATGAAGGAATTGGCGACCTGTCCCCCGGGACACAGGGACGGCTGACGGAAGGTGACCGGGACGCGACACTTCCGCGCCTGACTGTGCTCTGTCGGACCGACGACCAGATCGGAGCGGCGTTGGAGGCGGGCATCGACGAGTTGTATCTCGATTTTGAGGACGTCAGGCGCTATGCGGATGCCGTGGCCCGCGTCCGGGATTCCCGGCGGGCGCGGGTCTTTCTGGCCACTCCGCGCATTCAGAAGGCCGGCGAACAGGGTTTCTTCAAATTGATCGAGCGGGCGGAGCCGGACGGCGTTCTGATCCGCAATCTCGGTGGGCTTTCCTGGTTCGAGGGAAGCGGGTTGCAGCGGGTCGGTGATTTCTCGCTCAACGTGGCCAATCCATTGACCGCTACGGTGCTGATGGAGCGGGGACTCGACCGCCTGACCGTTTCCTACGACCTGAACAGTGAGCAGGTCGTGTCCCTGCTGGAAGAAGCGGACCCGGGTTGGTTCGAGCTGACCCTTCATCAGCACATGCCCATGTTTCACATGGAGCATTGCGTCTACGCAGCCTTCCTGTCGAAAGGGAAAACGTTTCTCGACTGCGGTCGGCCCTGCGAGACGCACCGGATCCATCTGAAGGACCGGGTGGGGGTGGCCCATCCGGTTCATGTGGATGTGGGGTGTCGCAACACCGTTTACCACGCGCGTTCGCAGAGCGGGGCCACCTACCTGAAGGTCTTTCTGGACCGGGGGTTGAGGACTTTCAGGATCGAGCTGCTTGATGAAAATCATGCGGACTCGTTGCAATTGATCCGTGGTTACCGGGATCTCCTGGAAGGTCGACTCGACTCAAAGGCGCTTATCCGGGAGCTGAAAGTGGCCGATCAACTTGGAGTGACCGCCGGCACCCTGCTGGCCTTGCGATGAGACTATCGAACCAGACATGACAACTACCTATCGATCAGATCGGTTGCGGCGGGTGGGAACGGTGGCCCGGGTCAGCGGATTCACCATGATGCTGCTGGGAGCGCTTTCGCTGCTTTTCTCCATCATGAGCCCGCTCACCGCGGAGTTCGCCGTTTCGCTGGCCATTCTCGTTCTTGGAGTGTTCGAGTGGCGACTGGGCGCCCTTCTCAAGAAGGGCCAGGCCGAGGCCTCGCTCCGTCTGGCCCTCAATCAACTGGCTGTGGCGGGAGTCGTCACCGCCTACTCGATCTGGAAGATCGTGGTGACCACAGATGAGGCCGTCGCGGGGCTGCTCAGCCGCCCGGAGATTGCGCCTACCCTCGACCTGCTCGACCCGGTGATGCGGGCGGAGGTGATGGATCGGCTTCCCGGGGCGATTCGGCTGGCCTACCTGGTGATTGTTCCCGTCGTCTGGATGGGTTGCGGAGGCATGGCCGCCTATTACTATTTCAAGGGCAGGAAGGGCGCGGCGCAGGGGGCTTCGGAACCATCCTGAGCCTTGGGGGTCTTTGGGACTTTCCATCTCATGGATTCCTCCTAGTCTGACTCCGGTTGCCATGAAATCCCCCACTCACCTTATTCGCGTGGTTCTTCCCGGTTTGGCTCTGGGTGCCCTGTTCTTCTCGGGTTGCCAGAGTGTCTACTACGACACAATGGAGAAGTTTGGCGTCCACAAGCGCGATATCCTGGTGGAGCGGGTGGAGGAGGCCAAGGACAGTCAGGAGGAGGCCAAGGAGCAATTCGCCAGCGCCCTGGAGGAGTTTCTGTCGGTCACCGAATACAAGGGTGGCGATCTTCAGGCGAAATACGAAGACCTTTCGTCAGAGCTGGAAAAGAGTGAGGCGCAGGCCCGCGACGTCCGCGATCGGATTAACTCGATCGAATCGGTAGCCGAGGCGCTCTTCGAGGAATGGGGCGATGAGTTGTCTCAATACAGCAATCCGTCCCTCAGGGCTTCGAGCGAGAAGCAGCTGACGGCCACCCGGGATCGCTACGATCGTTTGATGGTCGTGATGCGAAAGGCGGAAAGCGGGATGGATCCCGTTCTCGATGCCTTCCGCGATCAGGTTCTCTTTCTCAAGCACAACCTGAATGCCCGGGCCCTCGCATCACTAGAAGAGACATCGGTCGGCTTGCAGGAAGACATCAATGATCTGATCCGCCAGATGGAGGGCTCGATAGCGGAAGCCTCCGCCTTCATCGAGGCCATGCGGGAAGCCGAGTCGGGTTGAATCCCGCGGTCGGGGTCATTTCGATCCCCGTTTCTTGACCATTTCCAGCTGATGGGCGCGGATGAGTCCGCGGTTCAAGCGGTCGGTCATGTCCTGGATCGCCTTGTCCCAATCCTCATCGGTCGGCTCATAGGGTTGCCAGTCCTCGAAGCGGGCCATCTGGCAGTGCCAGCTGGGTTTGTCGCCGAAGTAACGGAATTGGACCTGAAATTTCCTTCCGTCGTCGTCGCGCTTCCACCAACCGATCTTGTTTCGCATGGGATCGCAGTGTGAAAAACCGAAGCCGGAGTGCAATCGGGATCGTGAACCGGGGCTCCTTTCAAGAGGAGTGACGGTTTCTCTCAACGATCGCCGCGAGAAGAAAAGCGACTCCGTCGGAGGCCACTTGCGCCATCCGCAGGGCAAGGAAGAGGGCGGCGGCGGATGGGTAACCGATCTGTCCGCTGAAGAGCGCCACGAGGATTCCCTCCCGGACACCGACTCCGCCGGGTGCTCCCGGTGTGACAAAACCGACGATCCAGGCGAGCGCGCAACCCCAGGTCAGTTCCCACCATCCGAGGGCAAGCGGTTCTGCCCAGAGGTTTTGGGCCAGGAGGAACGCGGAGGTTCCAAAAAGCAGGAAATTGACCCCATTGCAGAACACCGCCTGGGAAAGATGGGGGATGCCCACCCGGTCGATTGCTTCATGGATCACCCGGATTCGTGGCTTGAGCAGGCGCCAGGCAAGCGGACTCAGCAGGAGTCCGATCAACACGACGATCGAGAGGGTCCGGTATTCCGGCGCCGCCAGGCCAAAGCCGGCCAGGCCGATGGCCGCTCCGGTTCCGACGGCCAGAACGGTTTCGACGAGGATGCTGATCAGGATGACCGGGGTCGTCAGGCCTTCGCGGCGGGCAAGGATCATCTTGCCCAAATAGTGAAAGACATTTCCCGGCAGGTATTTGGCGATCTGGCTGCGTCCCGTGATGGAGAAGGCCTGTTTCCAGGAAACAGGATGAAGCCTGCGAACAATCCGTTGCCAGGCCAGGGCGTTGATTCCCACGGAGATGAGACCGAAAATGACGACCGCCGTCCCCACAAGAATGGAGCCGCCATCCGAGCGGACCGGGGGGAGTTCCTGTTTGTAGCGGTAAACCGTGAAAAGGAGAAACCCGATACAAACCATCGAGACGATCCGCCCGACCCAGGTCAGAACCCGGTGCCAGGGTTTTTCAGTCCTGGCCGGACTCGTTTCAGGCTCGGTCGCTTGCTGTGTCGTCGAAAACTGGTTCTCGGGCGGGTTCATCGGTCGGCAACTGTTCCCTCGGAATCCGGCCTGAGGATGAAGACCAGGGTTGGAATGATGGGACGAAAGAGAGTGAAGAGAACAGGCGAAAGGAAGTGAAGGGACCTTTTGAGTATTCCTGGAGATCCGGCCACCAGGGTGGCCTTCATGGCTTGGAGCGTGATGTCTTTCGGGATGAGCCCGGCCTCCTCACACAGTCCCAGGAGGTCCCGGCGGCTGAGTAATCGGCAGTCATAGCGTTCGCCACGGCCGAAGAGCCGGACCAGGCGGTTGGCCCATTCGCGCGGCAGCCAACTGAGAAAAGGAAGTCGGTAATGCGCCTCAAAGACCCGCCACCGGTTGGGGACGGCCAGGTAGCCGAGGCCGTTCATTGGAAGCAGTCTCCGGATTTCCGTGAGGTGGCTCAATTGATCGGCCCGTTCGCCGACGTGTTCGATCACATGGTTGGTGATGACGATGTCGAAGGCGCTATCAGCAAAGGGCAGGCGGGTCGATTCGACGATCTGAAAGGCATAGCCGTCCAGAGCGATTCGCTCGTCCCGGACATCGACCGCGGCAACGGATCCGGACGGGTTGAGCCGACTCAGTTCGTGGGCAATGATCCCGGATCCGGTTCCGATCTCCAGGATACGTGTCCCGTCGACCGGACGGATCTCCCCGATGAGGCGGGCGATATTTCGGGCTTTCCCGACCCGCGATTCCGGGTCGAGAATGGCATGTCCAAGGGAGACCTTCCCGGCGGATAGTGCCACCACGGCTTCGGCCAGCCGGGTCCAGCCACGGGTATCCGATCGGTCACGGCTGACCCGTTCGGCGAAAGGTTTCCGCTGATGCGGATCGACAAACCGCCTCAGGGCCTCCGCCAGAGCCGCTCGATTGTTCGGAGGAACCAGAAGGCCATGGCCTTCATCCTCGACTTCCCTAAATGTGGGCAGTCGGCTGGCGATGACGGGAACCCCGGCGCCGAGGGCCGCCTGGAGGGCCGCGCTACCGGTGCCCTCGGCGTAGGGAAATACCGCAAAATCCGCGGCCCGCAGGCAAAGGGTCAGGTCGTCGTCGGAAAGGTACTCAAGGCGAAACCGGGTTCGGTCCTCGATCCCCAGGCTGCGGGCCTCGGCCGGGAAATCGGCTTCCTTGATCCAGGGCTCGCCTGCGACGAGCAACCGGACAGAAGGCTGGTCGCGCGCCACGTCTGCGAAAGCCTCGAGGAGCAGACTGAGTCCCTTGTAGGGCCGGATCAGGCCGAAGAAGAGGATAACCGTCTCGCTGTCGAGGAGGTTGAGCTGTTGGCGGGCCGCGGACCGGCTGATCATGACGCCGCCCGCAAACCGATCCACCCGGGGGTGCGGGATCACCCGGATGGCGGCATCCCGCTTCAGGACCGACTTCAGTCGCGCCTGCTCGCTGGTGGTCTGGACAATGAATCGATGGGCCCGACGCAGCACGCGCCTGGCCAGAAAACGCGCGATCCAGCCGGCATCGTGGTCGACCACATTGTGACAGATGAAGATGAGTCGGGTAGGCGAACCCTTGAGGCAGAGGGCCAGCAGCAGATAGTACGGAGTCCAGAATTGCGTCCACCAGGGCAGGCAGAGCGCGTCGTAGTGCCGGGCCCGACGGCCGGCCTTGATCCAGGTCAGGGGGTTGAGGCAGTCCAGGTCATAGCGCACCCCCTCGATCCGCCGGGTGGCCGGGTCGACATCCGATCGCCCCGGGTAAAGGAATTTTGGATACTGGCGGCGATAGGATTCGAGGGTGACCGGAGTGAGCTTCCGCAGGGATCGGTAAAGCTCGGTCGTGTAGTGGGCGATGCCTCCACGGTAGGGCGGCGCGGGGCCGATCATCAGGATTCGCGGTTCTCCGTTCCGGCCGCCGGGCAAGGGTCTTGCTGAAGGCTCGGTCAATGGCCCGGGCCTCTTCCCCTGGAGTTGGTCAATCGTGCCTTCATCGGTTCCCGGGCACACTTGCGCGCCAAGGGACAAAGGCAAGTCCGCGATGGCCGGATCCCGGATAAGCCGCGACAGAGCGCGGCTGTTGCAGGGGTCGAAACCGACCTATTGCCGTCCCGCAACTCCGGATTGGAATTGACGGCCGGGGCGGACCGTCTTGTCTCGGGATGATGAAACTCTCCAGATTGCCCATCGTCGCCTCCGTCCTGACCTTGATCGTCTCCCTTGCGGGAATTCCGTCCGCCTCAGCCGCGGTCGATCCGAATATGCCCGTCGAAACCAAGGCCGACATGGAGGCCTATATCAACCTCCTGCGGAAGGATTTCGAAGTGGTCAAGGTGGACCTGATCAACGACGCGATGGGCTTGTCGGTCGATGACGCTGCCGTTTTCTGGCCGATTTACCAGCAGTACGAAACCGACCGCAAAGAGCTGGTCGATGCGCGTTTCGGCATCATCTATGATTTTGCCCAGACCATCGATGACATGACCGATTCGGTCGCCATCGATCTTGTATCGCGCTCCTTCGCCCTGGAGCGGTCCCGGACCGATTTGAAGGAGAAGTATTTCGGAATCCTCTCCGAGAAACTCGGTCCCCGAAAGGCCGCCCGGTTTCTCCAGGCCGAAAGCCAACTGGAGGCATTGGTCAACTTCCGACTCGCCTCCGAAATTCCCCTGATCGACTGAGCGCAATCTCCCCGGATGGACCACTCGATGCGCAGGCTGGCGCTCGGTTTTCTTGGAATGGCCCTCCTCGCGTGGACCGGGTGCTCGGGCGGAGGAGAGGCAGCATCGAAGGATGAAGGCGGCGGAGTCAATTCCGCCAACCTGGTGGGAACCTGGACCCGTCCCGACGGCGGTTATATTCTCCAGATTCGATCGGTGAATCCGGACGGCACCCTCGGCGCCGCCTACTTCAATCCCGGTCCGATCCACGTCGGCGAGGCCCGGTGGCGGATCGCTGGAACCGTCCTGAAGGCCGAGGTCACCCTCGACGACGTCAACTATCAGGGCTCGAACTACACCTTGGTTTACGATTCCGAGACTGATCAGCTTGAGGGTGTCTACTACCAGGCTGTCGCCCGGCAGAGCTTTCAGGTTTTCTTTGTCCGCCGACCGGCCGGCGGCGGATGATTTCCGGGTGGGGGAGCGGGATTTGGTTCCGAAGGACGGCCCAGCGGTCCGTCCCTACCAGTCCGATCTGTCTCTGGGGTAGGGCGTGACCGCCGGGCGCGCCGCTTCACCGGGAACGATCCTGAACCAACGCAACCGCGACAAAGCGCAGTCACGACATCATGCCGGATCAAACCACACGTAGCAGACTACGTATGGTTTGAATCTGCAAAACAAACGGTAGCAGCCTAGAATGGCGCTCAGTTAAGGGTGCTTGTCGTTGTTTTGTCTCGGACAATCGTTGCGGCTGGCCGGGGACGTCCAGCCCTACCACGGATGATCTGATTTCAGTTGGTAGGGCGAGGGCCTCTGGACCCGCCGTCGAAGAGCAAACAGAGCTTTGTTGGCTCGTTGCGCCTTGGTGCTGACTGAGCGCCATTCATAGCAGACTACGTATGGTTTTGAATGTCCAAACAAACGGTAGCAGGCTACGTATGGTTTGCGATGGCGAAACCACCTCCCTGCCTCAACCGGCCGGGGTCACGCCCTTCTTCAGGATGATATTGCCGTATTTGGCGATTTCTCCGGTCATGACCACGGCGAAGGCGCTTTTCGCCCGGTCATAGAAGGCAAAGCGATCGATCCGGGTGATGGCCGGGGCGGTCGGGGCGTGCTTGCGGATGGGGGCGAGGTAGGCGGCCTCGACTGTCGGGTCGAGGCTGTCGCCCTCGACGGCCGCCATCATGACCAGTGGGTCGGGGACGTAGGCGTCGATTTCCAGGAGAGGCAGGATGCCGTCGAGCAAAGCGGCGATCCCGATCCCATCGGCCCGGATCACCCGGGAGTTCATGGTTTCGCCGGGAAAATGGGCGTCGGCCAGGACGATCTCGTCGCCATGGCCCATCCGGCAGAGAACGGCGAGCAGTTCCGGTGAGAGAAGAGGGGAGATACCTTTAAGCATTGGATGAAAAGATGGCTAGTTGGGAATTGAATGGGTCCTTATGGCGACGGGTCAGCTCCAGTGGCTCCAGAAGACGGCTCCGACCCGTGACGTTCGATCTCCGTTCTGGTGACTCATCTCGACGAGCTGGGTCCTCAGGGCTTTGAGGCAGTCGGCATGGTCCGCTGAACGTGACAGGTCGAAGGTTTCGTCCGGATCCTTCTTCAGGTTGAAGAGTTGGGTGGCCCGGTAGCCTTCTTGTCCGGCGTATTCGATCAGTTTGAAGTCGTCCAACACCAGGCCGCGGATGGTCCGGGCGTAGGCGAGGTAGAGGCAGTCAATTCCAGGGCCGCCTTGCCAGGTTTCCCGGAGCGAACCACCTTCGACCGTTTCGGGGACCTCAAGGCCGGTCAGTTCGCAGAGGGTTCGGAAGAGGGAATGATGGACGACTCTCCCGGTGGGCCGGACACCGCCGGGAACCCCGGGACCGGACAGGATCATGGGGACGCGGACGCTGTGGTCGTAGACGCATTGTTTCCCCAGCAGGCCATGCCGGCCCACGGCGAGTCCATGGTCGGCGGTGAAGACCACGATGGTGTTCTCCCATTGACGGGTCTGCTCGAGCGCCTCCCGGAGTCGGCCGAACTCATGGTCGAGATGGGTGATCATCGCGTAATAGTCGGCGATGTGCCCGCGGATCTGGTCGGGCCGTCGTGGCATATCCGCGAGCGACTCGTCGCGGGCCTTGAGGCGTTCGCCATCGCGCGTCGTTCCCGGCAGGGCTCCTGTCTGGTGCGGGTGCTGGGCGAGGAAGCTCTCGGGCAGCGGGATGGACTTGGGATCGTAGAGGTCATGGAACCTCTGCGGGGCGGTCCGCGGGTCGTGAGGCGCGGTCAGGGCGACCGAGAGAAAGAAAGGGGCCGGGCCATCGTGGTTGGTGACAAAGGTCCGGGCCGCTTCGACAAAGACCTCGGTTGCGTGTTGACCGGCACTGGTATGATCCCCGTCACGAAACTGGACGGTCTTCTCGTGAAATGGTTCCTTCACGAACGGTGTCCTTGCGTCGTAGCGTCCCGACGGGTCGTGGTGGAAGAGCGGCATATTCCATTGGTCACCCATGCCCCCGATGAAAATCTCGGCGCCGTCGGCAAAACTGCGAGCCAGGCTCTCCCGGCAATTGTGCCATTTTCCCGTGTGGAAGGTCCGGTAGCCGTTCCTGAGAAAGTGTTGACCGAGCGTCGTGTGGGCCGCGGGGATGTGTTGGCCTTCGCCTTCGATCTGAAAGAGGGAACGTCCGGTATGGATCATGGCGCGGCTCGGCATGCAGACGGCCCCATGACTGCCCCCCGGCATGTAGCAGCGTTCGAAGCAGACACCCTCTGCCGCCAGACGGTCGAGATTGGGAGTCCGCACGGTGGGGTCGCCCATGCAGGCGAGGCCGTCGAAGCGGAGATCGTCGCATACGAAAAGCAGGATATTCGGACGGTCGTTCACCGCTGGCGACTCTATCTCCGGGTCGCTCCCGCGCTCAAGGTTTCATTGAGTCGAATACGGTCGCCCCCCGAAACCCTCACTCCGGCTAGGAACTGGCGCTGGTGTACTGACGCAGGCCGCGGCTGAACATCAGGACAGCCAGCCCGAACCAGGCGATGGTCACGCCGACCAGCCAGAGCAGGGTGACGGGCTGAATTCCATCGATGAGCGTCCGGGCCGGGAAATTGCTGACGATAACCGCGGGGAAGAAATAGACGAAGACCACGGTGCCGAGTCCCCGGAAGGCGGAGCGCGGCAGACGGGAAAATTCAAACAGCGTGAAGTAGCCGCCCTCGACACCGTCGGTCCGGATGATCCAGAACGTTGTCGCCATGAGCATGGTACAGACGCTGTAGTGGATGAGGAGGCCGCAGAAGACCATGACGGTGAAGGCGAGGATATCCCAGACGCCGGGATGGAGCCCCAGCTTGGCGGCGGCGAAGATGACTAGGGCAACACCCAGGATGGCATTGATCAGACCGTCCAGTTCCACCTTTCGGGTGGAGACCATGAAGAGAGGGTTGCCGGGTTGGGCGAGAAAGAAGTCGAAGGTGCCGGTACGCACGGTGTGGCCGATCGCAAAGAGATTCGACATGAACAGCCCCATGAAGAGCCGGCCGATGACCATGGAGGTGCCGACAAGAAGCAGCATCTCGTATTTCGACCAGCCGGCCAGGGAGTCGATATGGCCGAAGATGACCTCAATCAGGACAATGTTCACCACCATCCAGGCCGCCTCGACCAGGAACCAGAGGATGGTGTCGAACCGGAACATCAGGTTGCGCACGACCGAATACCGCATCGAGGCCAGCCAGATCTTGAGGTAGGCAGTCAGGGTCATATTAAGAAGGAATCCCGGTTTTTCGTGAGTTGAGAACAGGCGCCCTTGAATCCACGCGAATCCACGCGAACGAATCCAGACCGGGATGACGCAGGACTCTGCCAACCCCCACGCTTCAAGCTGGGAGAACGTGCTCGCCCCCCAAATGTAGTCGCGCCAGTCTCTTGGGGCGCAACCAAGTGGATTTGCGGCAAGAGACTGCCGCGACTACAACTCAGAGAATACTGCTGAGACCCTGTTTTCCCGATGCCGTTGGAGATTCCATCATCTCGGCATTCGCGTCGATTCGCGTGGATTTGCCGATCATAATCCAAGGGATCATTCATTTCCTGCAATTCGGTCCGATCCCGGGTATCGGGGACTCGGCGAAGCCAGGATGTGATGAAGCGCAAGGCGGATCGCTGAAAACGTGCGGGCGTCCCGATGCGTTGGCGTGATCGGGATGACCGGGTTATATCTTCCATCTGCCTTCTCACATCTTCCATGATCTTAGCCGCCGACCGCGGTATGCTTTCGTAATCCCACATTCCAGAGAACCCGGGCGAGAAGGATGAAGGCAATCGTCCAGAAGGCCTGGATGAAGAGACCGTTGATGACCTGGCCCTGGTCGAGTCGGCCCGAGACGAGGGCGACCGGGAAGTAGATCTGGTAGGTGAAGGGCAGGTACACGGAGATCCGGTAAAGGCTCTCCGGCAGCAGATCGAGGGGAAAGATCTGGCCGCTGAGCAGACTCTCGACCGCCATCGAAAGGATGACCCACCCGGCGATGTCGAGAAACCAGAAGGCGAGCATCCCGAAACAGAAGGCGATGGTGAACTGGATGAGGGCCGCCATGACGAAGGCGGGCACCGCCGCCGCCCAACGCCAGGGCTCACCTGGGAAGACCAGGAGTTGGTGGGTGAAGGGGAGGATCAGGGCAAAGGGGACGAGCACGAGGAAACCCGTCACCACGCGTCCGGCGAAGAAGAGTGTCAGACGGTAGACGAAGTAATCGATCGGCTTGGTGATGAACTGATTGATCAGGCCGTTGCGGATTTCTTCGCTGATCTGGAAATCTTCGTTGAAAGCGGCGATCAGATAGTTGGCAAAGAGGGCGATGAGGAAGTAGGTGATCGTCTGATCGAGCGGGAACCCTCCGATCGTTTCCTGTCCGCGGAAGGCCGCCAGCCAGAGAATGATCACAACGAGCAATTGGACGATCGAGAAACCGGCCCGGATGAGAAAGTTCCACCGGTAGACCAACGCACCCTGCACGCCCATCCCGAAGACATGCCGGTACTTGTCGAAAAACAGACGGAGCGTCGTCATTTCCAGGTGGGGATCACGAGCGTGAAGTCCCTCGTGGGGGCGCGCCACGTGCGCGCCTTCGAAGTGCTGATTTCTGGCGGCCGGTCGCCATCATCAACCCTTCAGGTTGAATCGTGCGATCACCTCCTTGGCGAGGTTCCGGTAGGCAGTAGCGCCCGGATTGAGGTTGTCGTATTCGAAAATGGTCTGACCGAAACTCGGTGCCTCGCTCAGGCGCACCGTCCTGGGGATGACCGTGTCGAAAATCTGTTCAGGCAAATGGGTGCGGACTTCCTCGACCACCTGGCGGGAAAGATTGGTCCGGATGTCGAACATTGTCATGATGATCCCGCCGACCTCGAGACCGACGTTGACCTCGGCCTCGTGCAGGCGATCCACGACCTTGAGGATCTGGCCCAGACCTTCGAGGGCCAGGTATTCGCATTGCAGGGCAATGAGCAGGTAATTGGCCGCCGCCAGGCTGTTCATGGAGAGCAGGCCGAGGGCAGGGGGGCAGTCCAGGATGATGGCGCGGAATCGGTCGGACTCGACCGCCGGGCGTATCACCTCGCGCAATTGCAGCAGGTAATCGGTCTTGCGGGCCATTTCGATCTCGGCCGCGGCCAGATCCACCTCCGACGGCACCAGCGAGAGCCGCTTGATCTTGGTTTCGACGATGTGGTCAAGGATGGAGCCCTCGCCTGAGAGCGGACCGTAAATGCTCTGTCCTTCGATCTTTTCGACGCCGAGCCCGCTGGTGGCGTTTGCCTGGGGGTCCAGGTCGATGACCAGGGTATCGACTTTCTGGTCGGCGAGGGCGGCGGCCAGGTTGATTGCGGTGGTGGTCTTGCCGACCCCTCCCTTCTGGTTGGCGATAGTGAAAACGGTGGCGGGCATGACGGTGGATGAGGTAAGGGTGGGAGCGGCCGGGCGGTGCGGGTCTCATTGAAAACGCCAATGGGTCCCAAATGGCAAGCCAGCCTTTGGAGCAAGAATGCCGGGGAATTCGAAAAACCGCTTGATCCGGGGAGTCTTTTGACCTTCTTTACCTGCCTTCCCGACTCGCGGCTCTGTTCCGCGGCGGTCAAAGGCGCGGTAGCCAAGTGGTAAGGCCGGGCTCTGCAAAAGCCCTATGCGCCGGTTCGATTCCGGCCCGCGCCTCCAATCCTAACTGTCTTAACAGGAGGGATTTTGGAGCTGCGGGGTCCGCAACGGACATCAAAACGGACACCAAAATCACCACTCCGCGAGAACTTGGCGGCACCGGCACCAACCCGCCGACTACCCGCTAACGCTTCGGAACCGGTTTCAGATATCGTCTTGGTTGCCTTCCAAAACCATGAAAACACGATATCGCTTAACTCGCCGGGGGAGTAGGGGAGGCACGTACTATTGCGTGGATTCCACGACCCTCGAACGCACGAGCCTGCACACGACCGATGCCGACGAAGCGCGGCAGATCGTCGCAGCCAAGAACCAGGCTGAACGCCAACCGGCGCTCAATCTCCAGATCGCCAAAGCCTATCTGGCCGGCACGGATAATGGCATGAACAAGCGCACCTGGCAGGATGCATTGGAGTCGCTTACAAACACCAAGCAGGGTGCCAACAAAGAACGCTGGCACCGCGTGGCCCAGGACAAGGCCCTGGGGCTCTTGCTGCCACGGGTCATCACTGAGACACCGGGTGAACTCCTGCTGCAGGTGATTCATAGCGGCACGGTTTCAACCAACATCTATCTCCGCCGGCTGCACAACTTCTGCCTGGACATGAACTGGCTCCCATGGCCGTTGATTCCCAAACGCCAGTGGCCGGCCATTCGCTTCAAAGAAAAGCGAGCCATTACGTGGGACGAGCATAGCCGCATTGTCGCTCGGGAGGGGAATCCGGAGCGCAAGGCGTTTTATCAACTCGCGTGGCACCTTGGCCCATCACAGTCCGATCTGGCTCACCTCACTGCCGAGGACGTGGATTGGTCCGCCAGGATCATTTGCTTTGTCCGCATGAAAACGAGATGGCGCAACCAGCAGCCGCCGCAGATTCGGTTCGGCGCCGAGGTTGAAACTATTCTGGCAACGTTGCCTAAAACCGGCCCCCTGTTTCCCTACCTTCGGGGAGTGGAGCCAGGGCACCGCGCGACTGAGTTCCGCCAACGTTGCATCGGGCTGGGAATTCGGGGCGTGACCCTCCACAGTTACCGCTACGCATGGGCTGAGCGGGCAAAGGTGGCAGGGTATCCCGAACGGTTCGCGCAGCTCGCCTTGGGGCATAATAGTAAGGCAGTGCATCGGGCCTATTCGAGGAAGGCGCAGGTTACTTTGCCTCCCTTGGAAGACTACGAAAAGAGCATGGCGGAGTCCGTGGTGGTTCCACTTCCGCTACCCGCCACAGGCTGAGGTCAGCCCTGGGCCTGATTCAGAAGTTCGATATGTGAAGGCTTCCCGTTTGGATTTGATCCCGGGGAG
The DNA here is from genome assembly GCA_041395105.1 of Opitutaceae bacterium. Taxonomy (NCBI): domain Bacteria; kingdom Pseudomonadati; phylum Verrucomicrobiota; class Opitutia; order Opitutales; family Opitutaceae; species Opitutaceae bacterium. The sequence goes on from JAWLBB010000004.1 coordinate 230,734, forward strand.
CCACCTTTCTTGCGCAGATTCTTTTGCTTCCAGTGTTGGCCGACCGTGTTTGTTACTTTAGCCAACCAGGCGCGATTCTTGGCGAGATCCAGAACCTCTGTCGCGGCGAAATACTTGACGCTGTTGGGTTGTGGATTTCCCAATGGCTTAAGCAGCCGAGCCGTTACCAGAACGGGCACATCATGTGGTTGGCAATTCAGTACCCAGGCAGTCTGCTCAGCAGTCAAGCGGGCCGGTAGCTGTCCCAGCAGGACAAGAAAGCGATGTTGGTCCTCTCTCATTTCAGTCGCTCGCGAGTTTGAAGTTGGCGTAGGCCGGATGCCGATGGCTCAAGAGTTTCACGTTCCACCAGGAACGCTCCTTGGAGACATATTTAGCGCAGTAGTCCGCGACGTCGTCGCGATTGTTGACCGGTTCGATCCGAGCTCGACCGTAGCGATTGAACCATGTTCTCCAGATATCACGACGGGATTTGGACATGCAGTCGCACCACAGCGCATGGACGTGAAAGCCATCTCGGGCGGGGTTTTGTTCCAGCGCGTAGAAATACGAGACTCCTCTCATCTCCTTGCGCATGAACTTTTCGTAACACCGTTGCGCCGAATCAATCGAAGCCTCCCACGAGAACGTCATGTGCGAAATCACCTGCCAGGGTGCCAGGGAGTGGACCCAATCGCCCATCTCAACATTCAACTGAGCAACCCTCAGCCGCTCCTCTGGTTCAATATTTCTAGCTCGGTTCATGAATTAGCTTTCTGTTCTACCCATCTGTACACACCTCTCGGACAAGGATGGGTTGCCGGCGGCGCGCGCTGGGCGCGCATCCACCGGCAATCCAACCACGGGGCCGTCTTGCATGGCCACGTTACGACTTATTCCAAAGGCTGAACCGATGTTGCCCGAATGATCACCCCGTTTAGGGCGTCAAACGTGTTGGGCTCCATCGAGTCGAAATCCACCACCAGCTTTTGCCCGTCCTTGAACTGGCAGGGACAATCCTTAGCGGCTTGTTCGACGGTCTGCACGGTTCTCGGGCACCACATCTGGACTGTGGGTGCCTTTCCGTCTGCACATTGAACTTCGTAAAGGTTCATGATACCGACGACGTGCTTGGCCTTATTCTGCACTTCCTTGAAGCGATGCGCTACAAACTTGGCGACGACCACGCGACGGCCGGCCAGGAAGTTTTCAACTGCGATCTGCTGTTTCATGTTCTGTTTTGGCATTACTACGCGAGAAGCGACGCCACTGCTTTCGCCGCTGGACCTACCAACGATCTGTCCGTTGCATTCTCTGTTCCCGCTGGACAGGCGGACAGAGCGGCCCGGCATGAACACACCGGTGTGGCCATAGCCGGGGTGTCGTGACCTGGGATATCGCCATTGATGGGTCCAGCAGACGCTACCAACGCCGACGTTTTTGCTTCACTTGAAGTTCCAGTCACGCACCCACAGTAGCACTCGAAATCCGAAGCGCAGTAGTTTGGGACAGAGCGACCGTGCCGCTGTCCTAAACCCTCGACTATTGGTCAGAATTCGGCCTTGGCCCCGGAGTTCGCTGCGTTGTCAGCCCGAGACGCTCACGACGTTTCTTGAGTGTCCCTGGCATCAACCGCTGACCCGTCCGAAGCAAGATCGCGTCAGAAAGCTCGTTCTCAGTAAGCAGGTTGTATTTCATCCGAAGCCAATTGAATGCGAGTTCGTAGTTTATTGGCTCAATGTCCTTCTCTGGCTCTTGAAGGACACGGGCGAACTCCACCATCCACTTCGAGCCGACCGGATTGTTCCGTTGCCAGTCCAAGACCAAGTCTTCGGTCCACTTGTGCGCCATCTCAGCAAAGAAAGCCTGCACCGCCTCCTTTTGGAATCTCTCCCGATCCTCAGCCTTCTCAGCGGTGTCTGCGCGGTAGACCAGTTCTGCCGTCATCGGCTGCATCCCCGCCAGCACCTTTAGGCGAGCTTGATAGACGTCGAACTCTTCGCGGGCTTTCGGGTCAGGTGGGCCACTCTTGATGTCCGGAAAGCGTTCCTCGATGTAAGCAAGGTCTTCATCCGACGCCTTGAAGCAGTTGGCCAGGGCTTGCAGTTCCTCTTTCGTATGTTTGGCGAAATCAACCATTCGGTCCAATTCCTTCCGGGCTTCGGCTTCAGTTAACCGAGAGTCCAGATAGTTGAGATTTATCGCCTCTTCTCTGCCGTCCTCAAAGCGGCGCCACCGACCAATCACCCAGATGTCGCCATCTCCCATTGCCGCGTCGAACAACGGCCGCATCTTGTCATCGGGAGCAGGGGCTGCCTCACTCGCCTTCATCCGACCAAGGCCCACGAATTCGCGAACCCAATAGTAGGGCGTCAGTTCGATTCGGTCGCGATACTCAACCAACGACACTCCTGCGAATGGGGGGATTACCGTCATCCTTCGACTAACGTTCAAAACTGAGACAGCCCTGCAGGGATTGTCTCAAGTGGGTTGTTGGGCTCTTTTGCGTGCCCGTGGTTCGGTCGCCGCAACTGGACCATAAGATTAGCGATTTCGTTTCCTGTGGAGCGCCCACCTTTCGGTAAGGTAGGACACACCGCAACCGAAGGACAATAGCACGAACATAGCTATCGTCGGTACGGCCATATCGTGTCTTTCGAATGTCATGACTTCCCAGGTCGTCGGGACTAACACGTCCCACGATCTAAAACTCCCTGCCACCGCCATCAGGATAAACATCACTGCGAACTTACCGAACCAAATGGTCGCCATGTATGAGACTCGGACGCTGTAGGGAAACATCCAACGGGCTGCGAGCTGAGGAGCAATGAAACAGACGAAAACCAGGATCCAATATTCCATTTCTGATCAACGCTTCAAGTGAGACGCGGAGACCGCGCAGCGGTCGGAGTTGTCTCAACTGGTTGGTTCGGCTCATTTCCCAGTGGCGCCGATTCAAATACTGCGGTGAAAAATCCCTCGTCAGTCCTAACATGACATTTCATTGAGAGCGGAAAGACACTACTGGACGAGAGATCAGTCGGACAAGGTTCCGACCACAAATCCCAGTGATGCCCTTCAATGAGGACAGTAGGCTGAACATAGTCCATGCCAGACGTATCTTGGGGAGAGCAATAGCCGACAACCTCCCTTCCGTCTGCAAGAGTGAACGCACTTTGGCAAAGATACCCTTTGCCATTTAGGTCGGCATCAGCGGCCACAATCGCTTTCACGTCGGGAGCAGCACGGACAAACTCGGTTCCGTCCTGATACCTGTGTTCCCAGACAAGACAGGTCATCAAATCAGACTCTGTCAGGCTCTCTAGCGGTTTCCAGATCATCTTGATTTGCCGAACGTCAAGCTCAGACGGCGTGCGCTTGCGCACGTTGTCTGCAGCGCTTTGTTCGGCTTATTTGATCAATTCAATAGAGTCGGGATTCTTTAGAAATGAAAGATACTCTTTGTCGTTTGATATCTTTTCAACTAATAGATCGATCCACTTCTTAGTGTATCCATAATTTCTATTTCTTTTGTCATAGATGCAATACATGCGATTGGTCTTTTCGGGTGTTTTGGATCCACTCTCCGGACGGGCCTTAAACCTCTTCCAGCATAGCGTATGTATTCCAGTGTTGAAACGATCTGCGATTTTGAAGCTAGCACGGCTGAAACCGTTGAAGCGCTTTATCTTTAAATCGCCAATTCTTCGTTGGACTTCTGAGACCACTTCACACGGATTGTATTGGTCAAGGTTCCCAACGGGAACCTCCTTTGTTTTGATCAATGTTGTTAGTTTGTTTACTTCGCCTCTTTGGTCTGTGCTTAAACTTTCATAATCCACGAATTTGATAGGTACTGCGTCTTTCGTGTTGTGGTTTCCAACTCGTATCAGGAAAGCTTTGAATGCGAATCTAGTGTCGGAGTACACGTCTCCAGAAAGAGAACTTCGGAAACTCGTAATAAAATCCACAACATCTTTTTCTTCAGGATTAGGGTTTTCCAAATCCATTGAATGGACCTTAGGGAAAATCTGAAGGCTAAACGAGAGCGATTCCTTTAGTGCTGATTTCTCTCCAAATTCCTTTGTCAAGATAGAGTCGAAATTCAGTAACAATGATTGGCATTCGCCAAATATCGTTGGATCAAGTTTAGGCATCGAACGATGCTCGATTTTGTTTCTTAGGGGAATAAAAAAGGAAATATTGGACCTTATGGCTGAGTTCTCATCGCCAAAGTACTCTTTGATGCAGGTTGCCAGCTCCCAGTAGCGAAAGTCGTTTTCTCGTTTGTCGTATCTTCCGTTTTCAAGTTTATAGAAGGGCTTGATTCTCTTCTTGAAGAAGATGGCATGAAACAATGAAGTCCATGCGATTGACATCATGGTTATGTAGCCAGCTGTTTTGAATGTTACAGCAGGCTTGTTGTAAAATTCAACAGCGAGAAGAGCAGAGTCGCGTGACTTTGCCAGATGCTCTTTGGCTCGGTGTGCGTATTTCATTTTCTTTGCCGAACGTTTGAGGTCAGGTGCGGAGTGCGGCGCAGCTGCACGGAGTTACCTGAACCGACTTGTTGGGTATTTTCATAACGGAGCTATTCAGCCTCAAATCAGGGGTTGTGTTTCGAATAAAGCGCATGGGCTAACCCAGATTTACGGTGAGGGCGGGCTGCGGGATCGTAGACATCGAGACCGAAGAACACGAGCGTTCGGTTGAGTTTCGAGTCTTGGTAATAACCTTTCTTAATCTTGGCGATCTCGTCCACGAGTGAGTCAATCGCATCAGCATAGGACGAAACCGTAACAGGTGACCCAATACTCGAAGCCCGATCATAGACCCAACCCTCCAACGCATTAAGGAGTTCCGGCTTCAGTGCAGCAGACGCGCAAATCTCTTTTTCAACCAACCGATCTCGGATCATACGCGTGCACGCTGACCGCACTCTTCGATTGATTCTCAACCACCCGAACATCCTGGTTAGCAGACTCAGCATTTTCTCACCCAACGTTCAGAGGTCAGGCGCGGCGGCCTTAGCCGTCGTTGCCTGCACCGGGTTGTTCGATTTGATTTCCTGAATCCTTTCAAAGTGAATCTTGAGACCTTGATGGACCAACACAATCCCTCTATCGGATAGCTCAAAAACCCAGCCATCAAAGTGATCCGGGCCTTCAAGTATCTCGAATCCCTCGCTCTTGATTCGGCTCTCAGACCGCTCTCGGATCGCCCATGAACGGCGCTGCTCAATTTCGGGCCAGAAGAACTCTATGCTGTCAGAGGAAATAGTAACTTCAATGCCCTTGCACACTCCGACAAAAAGAGCAGTCCCCAGCCCACTGAAACCTTCTCGGATCGTCTCCGAATCTTTACGAACTGAATCCTCAAGGGGTTGATTTTGCTCGTAGTCATAGATCCAGACCCCGAGGAAAGGATCCTTATCTGAGGCGGAAAGGGAGATAGTAACGGCAAGTAGTGAGAGTGTGCGCAACGTTTTCATCGAACGCTAAAGGTCAGATACGGAGACCCGCGCAGCGGGATGGAGTTGTCTGCACCGTCTGGTTATGCGCTTTGCTTTGGAAGGCGCTCAAACGCAAAATCCAGGATGTTCGCCTTTTCGCCAGCGTGCTCGATGGTCATCGAAACCAAGTTTCCGTTCCCATCGAGATCAAGGTAGACGTTTTCAGAAACCTCCCGCGTCTCCACAACTGGTTGGGTTGTGAACTCGATATGCGCTGTGTCTGTATCCTCAAAATAGTTTACTTTCATTCCAATCCCTTCTTTTGGAAACGTCTGTCGAAGAATGCGTTGTGAACCGTCTCACCATCCGGAAGCAGAATCACACGCAAGAACCTACCCTCTTCCTCCACCCATGTCCACCTCCGGATTCGCCCGTCGGACTGGACCTCTTCTTCGACCGGATGCTCGATCGCATGGACGATCCATGCTTCCTTGATTCCGGCTCGATCAGGCCGCTGTCGGGCGTATTCGAAGTATTGCGTGGTCTTCATTCTCTAGGCATAACGTTTGAGGTCAGACAGGCCGACTTGTCGGCCTTGTCTGCACCGGCTGGTTGGGCTTTTCGAATCGCTCCGTCCAACTCCGGATCACGACGCTAAATGAGGCGAACGCTTCCTCCGAAGCCTCAATCTTCAGGTGGTGACGGCTTCCAGAATTCACGACCTGGAGGTTCAGATACTTCTTGGGGTCGCCCAGCTGTGTCTCAACTCCGCGAAATAAAACGACGTCTTCGTCCGGCGATTTCTTCGGGAACGGGTGAAGCGAAACCGCCTGCTGGATGCGAATGAAAGTCGGCTCATCCAATCTCAACTCGCGATAAATCGCTTCGCCATGAACAGCCTCTTCGACGTGAACGAGATTTTCGCCCTCACGTCGTTCGAACCGTCGGATGATGATCGGATGCGGAGTCATGTTTGCCCAACGTCTAAAACTGAGACAGCCCGTCAGGGATTGTCTCAAGTGGCTTGTTGGGTTCATTTCTTGTCACTACTCAGAGGAGTTGGGGGCTTTCTCATCAGAGGTCGGATGTGCTTCAGCCTGACTCTCTTTCCCTCGATTTGATTGAATCTGAACGATCACAGCCCATGGGAATACTAATAATGCGATGGACCAATGCAACCAGAGGCCCATGGCCAAAACAGAAAAGCCAACGACTGGAAACAGCACAAACAGCCAGAATCGCTTGTTCCAGTCCCAGGTATTATTCTTCAAGTTCTTCTGAATCTCTACGAACATTTCGATTCACCCAACGTTTCAAGAGGAGGTGCGGCTGCAAGCCGTTACCTCACTCGTTTTGTTGGGCTCTATTTCATTTTTCGCACGTCGCTCAATTATGTCGAGAAACTGTAACATCTGCTTGAGTCGATCACACTGCTCAAGGTGCTGGTGATAGTCTAAATCGAATGATGGATTGTCGATCCACACATCTCTTGAACTACCCGGTACAATCACCGTGAAATAGTACGTCACACCATCGAATGGGCGAAGAATGACCAACTCATCCTCTTTCTTTTCTCCGGGCAGAGTGACCGACAGTGATCGCAGTATGTCAGAATCCGTCTGAGTGAAACTAAGCTCCTCGACCAGCTCTCGGAATGCAGAGGCCTCTTCCCCTGCCAAGTCAGTCGACCATTTCCTTTGTCCTTCCGAAAACACCACCGTCAAACCCTTCTTTGTTTCGGCGATTTGCCATTTGGCTAAGGTGGATCCCGTGAGGGCTGACTCGCACCGAGCGGAATAGATCTCACTTGCCGAAGTACAGAAAGAAGCTGTCAGTGCTGTGACTATCACCGATATTAGGGATTTCATCGGCCCAACGTTCAAAACTGAGGTGCGCCGTCAGGCGTTACCTCAAGTGGTTTGTTCGATTCATTCTTGAGGCAGACAGTCAAAAGAACATGGTTGAATCCTCTTCTGTTTTTTCAAGGTCTATCATCGTATGTAGACTACCGGTCCACCAACCATTCGCCTTTCCAAAATCCTCTTCGACCTTGAGACCTGCGGTGAACCATCGGATTGTTTCATCGGGCTGAATCGTAACAGTGTAGCGCGCAAATTCGGTAGTTTCGCCGGGATGCAAGACCATTGGATCAAATCGTAACGGTGAGGGAATGATACGCCTGTTGGCGATCCTATGCTCTCCTACGATGTAAGAAACTCCTCGTTGATCCATTCCCTCTGACCAACAACAGGGGGACCCATCGTATGATCGTGTTGGGATAGTAACGTCTTTGTTGCCAACGTTGGTCACAGTGATTAAGAACATGAATACGGTGTCCACTTCGTCAAGGGGGCTTGGTCTGGTAGAATAGTCTACATCGAGAACGAGAAACTCGTCATCGATTGTTGTTGAAGCACCTACCCGCTGCGTACTTTCGTTAGCTCCTTCGGGGTCTGAGCATCCGAACGTCAATAGTACGAACGTAGTAATCAATATGCGAAATCCATTCATATCGAACAGTGTTATTGAGCGTAACTCAGTTACGCATATCAGGAAATCCCAACTTGTTTCGCAGGCTGGCGAGATCGAAGAATTGGTATTTCATAACCCCTTTTAGAAGAAAACATTAAAGCAGTCCAACTCAAATCCTGCGCTTCTGGGTTTCGCATTTCGGGCAACTTACCAATTCCCAAAAACCGTAACTCCACTTCCCAAAATCTCAAGAAGGGCTTCGGCACGGTGGTTGGCCCTCACTGGGCTTCAACTCCATCTTCCGATTCGACGTCGCGCCAGCGGGGCGAATGGCAAGCTCGTCGATGGCAACGCCGACTGACTTTGCCAGGGGAAAACTCCAGGGCGACGATTGTTGGCCGAAGGGCTCGGTCGCTTCCTGCGGTAAGCTATTCGCACGTGTCCTCGGAAGCGACCGAGCCCTTCGGGCGTCGTCTCGGGAAGCGGACACCAAAACGGACACCAAACCGCTCGAATAGGTAGTTCGGGAGTAGACGGAGTTTAGGCTTGGTTCCCTATGAAAATCTGGCAATTTGGGGTAGCAACTGACGCGAAATCTGGCCGATTCCGGCCCGCGCCTCCACGTTTTCGTTTGCGCGGGGCGTTCGTGCGGCACGCTTGCCTTCGGGCTCGACGGGGTCATCATCCCGACATCCTCGCCTGCTCGTATGCACCTGACTCTGGAATCCGCCATTGCCTTCATCAATGCCTCGCTGGCGCCCGCTGTTCTCTTCACCGGGGTGGGGCTGCTGCTGGCGGGGCTGCAGGCCAAGTACAGCACGATTGTCTCGGTCATCCGGTCCCTCAACCGGGAAAGGCGCGAACTCGAGTCCGCAGCCGAAGGGGCCAGGTCGGAGCGATTGGCGACCCTCGGCGAGCAGATCCACTCGCTGATGCGGCGGGCCAAGCTGGTCCGCAATTCGATCTGCTCCTTCTACCTGACCATCTTCTTCCTGGTCGGTTCGTCCATCCTGATCGGATTGCGCGTGCTGGCCATCGGGGTCCCCATCGCGGTCATCTTCGTGTTTTTCGGGGTGGCCCTGGCCGTGCTCTTTGCGGGGATCGCCTTTGCGACCCGGGAGGCGCTCCTTTCCTATCACATCGTGAAAGTGGAGGTGAAACAGTGGACAGCCTAGGCGACAATTTCCTGGTCGACTTCGCGACCATCCTCACCCCGTTCATGTTGATGAGTTCGTGCGCCACCCTCGTCTGGGGCATCCAGAACCGATACAGCCGGGTGGTTCAGTCGATTCGGGCGCTCTCCGAGGAACGTCGTTCCTCACGGCGCTCCGATGAACACTTTGTCTTGGGAAGGCAGATCGAGATCCTCCGCCGCCGGGCCCGCTGGCTGCGCAATGGGGTGTTCGGACATTACCTGGCCATGGGCTGTTTTCTGATCACTTCGATTCTGCTCTCACTGACCCTCTTTACTTCGTGGGTGCCCGCGGCGGCCGTGGTGATCGCTTTCTTCACCGGTCTGGTCCTTGTCTGCTGGACAGTCGGTAACACCATCTTCGATACGATGAAGAGTTTTGACGCGGTCGGCGAGGAGTTGAAGGAGCGGGTGCTGGCGCGGGTGGTTTATCGGGGGCATGCCGGCGTCGAGTCGTGAGGCGGGTTTGGGGGATTGAGTTGCCCGCGAATCTTCACGAATCGGCATGAATGGATAGAGGGAGGACGTGGCGAGCAAAGCCCCTGCAGTTGATGGAGGCTTTGGAGACAAGGATCTGTAGCCTCGATCCGGAGCTGCCTGGACAGGAATCGAGGCATAAAGCCTCTCCTACCCAACCCGTCAGATCATGCATGTCCGTCCGCCCCAAAAAAACTGGAGCGATACCAGACCGGGTATACCTGAATCGCTCAATGCGCTTCCAGCCAGTTCTTTCCGGTGCCGGTTTCGACCACGATGGGAACGGGGAGTTCGAGGGCATGAACCATCGCTTCGGTGATGAGGGGCTTCACTTGGTCCACTTCGCTCTCGGGCACTTCGAAGACCAGTTCGTCGTGGACCTGAAGAAGGAGGCGGGCCTGCAGGCCGGCCTGGCGGAGGCTTTTCCGGACTAGCAGCATGGCGGCCTCTATTTCTTGAAGGGTGCGAATGCGGCACAATTCACGACGTTCGCTTCCATTATGGTTGGACGAGTCTGCCAAATATGGGTCAGGTCTGCACCGGAATCTGGAATTTCGACCTCATATGAGTGATGACTCGGGTGCAATCAGGGCGGAAGTGGGGATGGGTTATTTGACGATCGAAGCATCCATTCGATCTGCATACCATCCTGTTCTCGTGAAACTTGAGCATCGAGGATGGCGTTGAGGCGCGAGGACTCCTTTCCCCCGCGGTAGAATTCCGCTATGACAATCGTATCGCTGCGTTCGCTTGTTTGTCTTTGTCTTCGGAGATAATTGCGAAGGTCCTCCATTGTGGACACCCGATAGGGATCCATCTGTTCGCGGGCAAAGCTGACGGCGGTTGCGCCCGGAGCAAACAGCTTGTTGACGTTGCGCTGAAACCACGAGTTTGTTTCGGCTCCGGCGATGATTTGGAAGCCGCCCACCGGTCCCGAGTCGTTGGGCATGAATGTGAGTAGAGCCTTGTCATCCGGAAGGACGCCGACTGTGGCGGAGAGTGTCTTGGACGTCTCTGCAAACTGCTTTGCCATTGATTGACCAGACAGAAAGCGCAGAAAATCAATCGCGACATCCGGATGCCTGCTGGACCGGACCACGCCGAAGATGCCATTGAGCTGGCCGTCGAGTTCGTTGCGGTGAGCGGCTGCCGTGGTAGGGAACTCGGGATCCCGTTCGTCTGGAATGGGAAGAGGTCCCACGACAAAAGGGAAGTTGCATTCCTGCTGAAGCAGATAGTAGTCCCAGCTTCCGGTCACCATGGCGAGCGCACGGCGCTGGCTGAAATACATCGCGGCATCTTCGCGGCGGAGTTGAAGAAATCCCGGCTGCATCCAGCGGCCCATCATCTGGTAGATCCTAAGTGACTCGATGATCGGGGGTGAATCCAGGCTCCACGCACCGGCGACATACGAGGCACCGACACGGCTCGCATCGACCCGGAGCAAGTCTTGAACATCGAGTTTGCGTGCAATCTGGGTTGTCATAGCCTGCTGCAGATTCAGGGCGAGATACAGGCCGTAGTCTCCGGATCCTGCAATCGGCAGTATTGTTTGGTTGGTGCTGACGGCATAGGCTTCGGTCTTCTCGGCGATCCGACGGAATTCCGCAAAAGATTCAGGAGGCCTGCGTGATCCGCTCACGGTCTCAAGCAGATCCGCGTTGTAAAACATCCGCAGGTTCATCTGCATGGTCGGGATGCCGAAAATCTCCTGCAGGGACGGGTAAAGGATGTTAGTGCCGGTCAGACCGTCGAGAAAGGTGTTTCTCCAGGCAAGGCCCGCCAAGGGAGTCCCTACATTATAGGGATTCGGCTCCTCCACGAGGGCGGCGAGCGGGAGAAAGTAGCGCGAAACGATTTCGTCATTCGTTCCGCGGCCCAACTGAACGATGTCCGGCGCCGTTTCGCCGACCAGCTGGGTTTGCTGCCAGGTTGGCCAGACCCGCAAGGGTATTGCCATCTGTTCGATGCGGACCCCTGGGTGGTCCGCCTCGTACTGTGCGATGATCGAATCGTAGGCCTCGCGCATGCCGGCCTGCAGGTTCCAGTGGGCGAAGCGGACGACAATGCCTGAGTCGGAAGGGAATACGGTATTGTCACGGTTGAGAATTCGCCAGCCTGCGAGTGCGTAGATACTCGCGAGGATCAGGACTCCGAAGATTGTGGGTTTCCATCTTTTCATTTTGGCTGCTCTCCGCTGATCCGCTCCAGTTCCTTCCGTGCGGTCCAGGCTCGGACATCCCGCGGGTTTTCTTTGAGAAAGAGCCGAAGGAAACGAATTGCGTCATCCTTTGCTCCGCAATCGATGGAGAGGAGAGCAGCGCTGATCGCGGTGTCGGCGCGACCACGATCGCTGCGGATCCCGTGGTGGAGAGCCATCTTGAGGTGAGCCAAAGCATCGGATTTTGGTTGATCGAATGCCAGGCAGGCCCGGCCGACGACAAGATGGAATTGAGCGCGGGCGGAAGGGGTCAGCAGGTAGGCAGCTCGTGATTCTGCAGTCGCCACGCGCGTCGCGGCGGGATCGGTGGCGTCCGGCGCGTAAAGGTCGAGCATCACCAGATTCAAGATGGCAAGTTGAGCAAGAGGATGAGGTGAACGAAGCTCGGCCAGGGCGGTGAAGTGGCGACGGGCGGTCTCCAAATCCGCTGGCTGTTGATGAATGGCTGCGATGCGGCCGAGAAGGTAGGTGGCAGCGATTCCGATATCATCGCGTGAATTCTGATCTTCCAGCGCCATTAACGTATGGACTGCCGCTGTCAGGTTTCTCCTGGTCTTGGGTTGTGCGTTGATCAGTGAAGCCGCCTCTCCGAGCGCGGCTTCTCGATCTTTAGGATTCAATTCGCTGAGGTTTGAGAATGCCTCACGTGCTTCGTTGAACTTATATTCGGCAGCGAGTTTCCATTCCTCCATCCTTGTGGAACCTGAATCCGCACCCAAAGTCGCGCGGACCGCAGCAAATACGAAGACTGCAGAAACGGCGAACGGGCGAGGTGGGAGGTTCTTCCGGAATTTCACGCAGAATTCTCCTCCTGAAAGTGGGCCAGAAGTTTTGGCGGCGCTCCGTATGACGATTGTGAGAATGCGGTTGGTGAAGACCGTCGGCAAGTCAGATGTTTTGCGTCCTGCATTCGATGAGACGAACCTGGATCTGTTCAATGCATTGCTTTGTCAGAGGGTAATTGCGCAGGAGTATCAATCCCAGAAAGGTGCCAACGGCAGGAATGATGCAGAACAGAAGACGCATCCAGAGCACGGTTCCAGGTGGCTGGTCGGCTCCGAGATTCGCATCAAATCCGGTGACGCTGAGAACGAGACCGGCGAAGATGAAAGAGAGCGAAATGCCCATCTTGGTGATCCAGGCATTGGCTGCAGAGATGAGTCCCTCCCTTCGTCGTCCATTCAATGACTCATCGTAGTCAACAATATCTGCGGTCATCGAGTTGACTAGTACGAGATAGGCGGCCAGACCAGGTGCCTGCAGCAGAGCTGTCGTAAGTTGGAGGTAGGGGAGAGTCGGCGTGTAGAGCACAAATTTGAGCACAGCTGAAAATGAAACCATGCCGAGCGCGATCATCATCGTCCGATGTTTGCCGACACGGTGTGCGACCCACATGACACCTGGTATGGAGAACATAGCGATTACATTAAAGGTTGTTCCCCAGATTCCCATCATTGTGGCGGCTGCAACTTTGTTCCCGCCAAAGACGTGGTAAATATTGATGTATAGACCTAGGCTGGAGACAGTGGAGAGTGAGGTCATGGTGACTAGGCATGCGGCGGAAAACCTTAGCAGCACGCGGTTGCTCAACACGACCTTCATGGCCTTATGGAAAGGCTCGCGGTCCCGGATTACTGCGGCGGTATTGCCCCGAGGTGGCTCCTTGAGCAGCAGAGCCGGGATGAGGCAGGCAATGATGATAATGGAACCGCATATACAGCCGACAACGCGGGCGCCTTGCAGAACGTCCTGAAATACCGCAAGTTGCGTCAATGGATAGAGCCAGCCGCCGCCGAATCCTACGATCTTGTTGGCCACCCCGACATAGCCGAAAAGGCTTGTGCGCTCCTCATAGGAGCCCGCCATTTCGATCCCGAGTGCATTCCACGGGACACCGAATAGCGTCAAGCCGGTATAGAATGCGAGAATGGCGAAGAGAAAGTATCCGAAGTAGAATGACTGGTCTGCTTCGCGCGGCAGCCACCACATGGCGGCGAAACTCACGCCCATCAGGATCGCTCCCGCAATCATGAACGGACGCCGCCGACCCCAGCGGGTCTCCGCATTATCGGAAATATTGCCCACCAGCGGATCGGTCACGGCATCCCACAGCCGCGCAGTCGCAAGAATGATTCCGATCAGAACCGGGTTCATCCCGAGCGCCAGATTGAAAATCGGATTGGCCAAGTAGTGCGGTGCGGTGTTGGCGAATTGCTGTAGTCCTCCGCCGATCGAGAATACGAGCTTGTCCCGCAACGTTACGGCGGGCGGGATGTCAGGCGAAGGGGCAGGCATCCGGGATAATCGAAGGTTCGGGATAGTCGCGAGTTCAGGCGCCTGTTTGGTATATGGCCATCGCACGTTCCGCGTCAGCGCCGTCGTGTATCATGGCCATGAAGGCGGCGACGATACGGGCTGGGTTCGGATGCTGGTAGATGTTGCGGCCATAGACGAGACCATGCGCACCCTGGGCCAGGAAGGCCGCAGCTTCCTGAAACACGGTTTCGAGCGGTTTCTTCCCCCCCCCACGCACCAGGACTGGGCAACGAGCGGACTGGACAACTTCGTGATAATCTTCCGCACGATCAGTTGGGTCCGCCTTGATAACGTCTGCGCCGAGTTCTCGGGCTTGGCGGACAAGAGGGACGATCAGCTCTTTGTTCCCGTCAACCTGATAACCGCCTTTCTCTTCGTTCGACTTGAGGACGAGCGGCTCGATCATGAGCGGCATGCCGTAGGTGTCGCAGACGGCGCGAAGTCGGGCTGCGTTCAGTGCAGTCTGGCGATGGAGGTCTGGTTCACCGGGCATGAGCAGGAGATTGCAGACCACACAGGCGGCATCCATTTTGAGGGCTCCGATGATCGGCTCGTCCCAGTGCGCAAGTTGGTTGAACATGACACGGTGGGTCTTGTTGTTATAGAGATTGCCGACGTCTGTCCGGAGCACGAGGGCCGGCTTGCGCGCCCCGGGAATCGACTGCAGGACGTCAGCTTGACCGATATTCATCTGCATCGCGTCGGGGCCGGCGTCGACCAGAGACCGAACAACGGCGGGCATGTCTTCCAGACCCGCAAGAAACGAGTGCTCGTTGAAGACTCCATGGTCTATGGCGACGTCGAGGCATCGACCGTCAGCGCCGAGGAAGCGATTGAGGCGTACTTTGTGGGCGTTATACATGGGAAGTTGCGGTTTCAAGGTTGATGCCATGGCGATTAACCAGAATCCTGCGGGTGCGGGATTCCTCGGCCGCGATCTGGCTGGGATCCCAACGGAGAGTCTCGCCCGCGAGTTGTGCGAGTGCGGACAATCGCTCAGTGGTCAGGCGTTCGTAGAGGCCGATCGCTGTCCGTCGGAGGAGCAGATCATCGAGGTGAACGACGGCTTCGTTGCGGAGAATGACACGGAGAGTATTGTCATCGCTGGTGATGGAATTCGGTTCTCCCTCAATCGGTCGGTCGGAAGTGGAAGCGGTGCGTTCTCGTCCGAGGTCGGCAAGCACCCGGTCTGTCACCTGTTCGGCGAAAGCCCGGAAGGTGGTCCATTTGCCGCCGATCATCGCGTGAATCGGCCAGGGCCGTCCGGCTTCTATCGGAAGTGAGCGGCAGGAGTGGTCTCGGCTTATCCGGCCGGTGATACCATCCTCGGCGGCTGGGAGAGGACGCACGCCGCAGAAACGCGAGATGATGTGTTCGCGACCGAGGTGCAGTTTGGGAAACACCGTCCGCACACTCTCGAGCATGTAGTCCACTTCCTGCTCATCGCAGATCGCTTCATCCGGATTGGTGACGCGGATGTCGGTGGAGCCAACGAGGATCCGGTTGTTGACGGGAAAGAAAATGCAGATGCGGCCATCGGGGTTTTCGTAGAAGATCTGTTCACCTCGGCATGCGGCCAGTAATTCCGGATGGTCGAGAACTAGATGCGAGCCCTTGGTCCCGCCGATCCAGCGTGTGGGGGTTCCCAATGCGGTATTTGCAAAGTCGATCCATCCGCCCGTTGCGTTCACCACCACTTTGGGTCGTATGCAGAACGGGGATCCTGAGATGGTATCTTTAATTGCGACGGCAGTCTCGTCTCGTCCCGAGAGTGTGCAGTAATTCAGAGCCCGGGCACCCGGATGGGTGGCACACGCGTCGGCGATCAGTTCCAGGCAAAGCCTTTCGGGCAGTTCGACCTGCGCATCGTGGTAGGTGGCCGTGCAGACAATTGCAGGATTCAAGAGTGGTCGGAGGCGGAGCGATTCTTTGCGGTCCTTGAAAACGTGCTTGGGCAGGACGCGCCTCCGGGAGGTCAGCACATCATATAGAGTCAGACCAACTTTTATCAGGGCCGCTCCCCGAGCAGCGGGCGGCGACCTCAGCCCGAAGAAGCGCCTGGCTGCATTGCCGAAGCCGGACCAACGGGAGAACACGGGGATGGTCGTCGGAAGGGGCCTGACCGAGTGTGGCGCCAATCGGAGCAGTCGGTCCCGCTCGCGCAACGATTCACGTACAAGGCGAAACTCACCGTTTTCGAGGTAGCGCAGTCCACCGTGAATCATCCGTGAGGAAGCGGCGGTCGCGCCAGCAGCAAAATCTGCTTTGTCGATGAGGAGGGCATCTACGCCGTTCACAGCCAACTCTCGGAGCATCCCCGCTCCGTTGATTCCGCCGCCAACGATCAGTACATCGACACTGGGATTGACGCCCAGTGAGGAGAAGACCTGTTGCCGATCTGGCAGGTTCATTTGCGTTCAGTCCGTCTCCCGATGGAGATAGGCCAAAAGCTCAGGCGAGCGTGGCCATGACAACTCGACATGCTGGGCCGCAAGGGAGCTGCGGAGGGTATCAGGGGAGACGGCGGCGAACGAACACAGGCTGTTCTTCTTGGCGAGGGCGGCCGCAGTGCCGGCGGCCTGACCAAGTTGCATCATGGTTCGCGAGAGTCGGCAACTTGATGCCGCGATTGAGGAGAAACTGGAGCCTCGGCAGGCAACAGCGAGGTTTTCGATCTCGACTGGAAGCAGGCAGCGGAACGGCACGCCGTAGGGCTGTTTGACTTCGCCTGTACCGGCGCGTCCGGTGTCTGCGCCGTGGGTGTCGCGCGCGTGATCGGCGATCGTTACGATATCGTCGTGGCTCTGGTCGCTGAGCCCAGCGATCAGGTCGTGTTCAGTCAGGACGTAGCGCCCAACTAGTCTCGGGCCCTCGCGGACGCCGAGTCCTGGCGCGACCCAAGTCATGCGGAAATGCTGGAATTCCGGAAAGGAAGTCTGAAGATAATGCCAATGGGAGCGAATTCTCCGGCGGCACTCGTCGTAGGCGCTGGCGTAGCCGAGTTTGGCTGTTTCGCGTCCCGCCATCGTGGGCAGGGAATTGATGTTGAAATCACCGTTCGGATACTGAGTACAGGCTGCGGCGGGGAACTTTTCCGCCCACCAGCAATCCTTTGGGATATCCGACGGCATCGGCTCGATTTGCGGCGTGCTCGTTCGGGTGACCCGGTAGATGAGCGTCGTACCGTTGAGCCGATCGTTCGGCTCAAATGGTGCGCTCGGTTCACTATAGAGTGAGCGCGGTTCCTGACCGAACGAAGTCCGGCATCCGAGTTGCCGCGCCAGGTGTATGTCAGCTGTCGCATCAACGAACAAGCCCGCGGAGACGGTCTGCCCGTTATCAAGTTTCAGCGAAACGATGCGCCGTTCGTGTGCCTGCGCCTCCGTGAATGCAGTGTTCTTCCAGATTGTGCAGCAACAGGTCTCGCCGAGCATTTTCTCCATTTCTGCGGCGTAGATCGACGGTTCGAAAGGGACTCCATGCCAATGAGTGCGGCGAAACGACTCCGCTTCCGACCGGGGTGGCGCACCGAAACGGCGGAGAGAGTCGATATAGCGACGAGTCGGGTCGATCACTAATTCACCTCCGGGGAACTTGGGGTTCACTTCGGGACCCTGCCACGCGAAGTGCCGTCCGATCGTGTAGATGCCGACTGAGTCCGGAGTTAATTTCAGGCGTTTGTAGAGATCGAAAGGGATTCCGGTCCCTCCAACACCGGGCTCCCAATTGTTGACCCCACCGCGCGTGGCATTGCCGCCGAGTGAATCGCTTTTCTCCACGAGAAGCACTCGCGAACCCAAGCGAGCGGCGGCCAGGGCAGCGCCAAATCCGCCTGAACCGGCACCAACGACGACCAGATCAAAAGCGCGATGAGACACAAGACGAGTGGGTTTGTCGCTGCAGTGGAATCACAGCGGATTCACTTCCTGGACCATGGGCCAGAGTATTGTTTCTTCCACGCAGAGGTGTGAAGGCAGAAGAGTGTGCTCCCTAACTAGCCGTCCAAGTTCCGCGGGTTTGATGCACTTTGCCAGTGTGGCGGGATCCTGCCGTTCGATGCCTGCCGCGTCGGTGAACTCAGTCGCCCCCCAGGATGGCGAGATGGTCATGACGCGAATTCCGTGGGGTCTGAGTTCGAGGTAAAGCGATTTCGAGAAATGGTTCAAGCCGGCCTTGGCGGCTCCGTAGATTCCCCAGGTCGGCCAGGCATGGTGGCCGGCAACGCTGGAAATATTGATGATGGTTCCGGAATTCTGACTTCGCATGATGGGTACGACCCGACGACAGCCGTAGATGACTCCGGTAAGATTCAAAGCGATGACCCCAGCAATACTGTCATCGGTTTGCTCGTCGGTTGCCGCGATCTTCACCCCGCCTCCAGCGTTGTTGATCAAAATGTCGAGTCGACCAGTGTCCTGAATTATTAGTCTGAGAATCTCATCCCAGTCGCTGGGGCAGGTCACATCGGCACGAACGGCGACGACTCCCAACCGGGATGCAGCGGAATCCAGAGCTTTCTGGTCCCGTCCGGTTACGTAGACGCTTGCGCCCGCTTCCTGGAGGGCCTCCGCGATTCCAAATCCGTAACCCTTGGTGCCTCCGGTGACGAGGGCAGTTTTTCCTTTCAGATCAGTCGACATGGTTTTCTAGATCACTTGGGGTTGTAGCCAAAACGCGCAGAGATTCTTTCCGCCGCCGCAAGGACCTTCGCGCCAACCAGCGGAAGCATGCTCTCTGTGAGTCTGAAGCTCGGGCCGGTTACCCAGATCGATGCGATTGGGTAGCCTCGATGGTTGAAGATTGGCGCGCCAGCACAATGAAGGCCATCTATCTGCTCACCCCGATCGAATGCTTGGCTTGTCGCCTGGACGTTGAGCAGTTCGGCCTCGAGCTTCTCGCGGGAGTCCAGAGTCCGATCATTGAATCTTTCGTAACATATCCGGCCAAGAAGAACGTCGCGCTCGTGTGGCGGCAGGAAAGCCAGGAACGCCTTGCCGGGGGCCGAGGTGTGGAGTGGAAAGCTGTGACCCGGGTCAACGAGGAATTTGACCGGCTGGGTTGAAGCAACCTGTTCCAGGACAATCCCTCTGTTCTCAGATCGCACACCGATCAGGACGGTCTCCCCGGTGTCATCGCGGAGAGTCTGCATGACGTCCAGAGCCAGTTCCATCAGCTTGTCTTCGCCGGCGGCCGCATAGGCAAGTCCCAGAAGCTTCCTGGTGATACGGTAGCGGATGCCGTCCGCTTCTTTGGTGACATAGCCCTCGCATTCGAGAGTTCCGAGGATGCGGAAAGCGCTATTTGCCGGGAGATCGAGAGATTCTGCGACCTGACTCATGCGGAGACCATCGGGGTGACGGGCAAGCAGCTCGAGAATGCGGAGTCCGCGTTCCAGTGCCGGTGACTGAAATCTCTGAGCTGGAGAATGGGCTCGGTTTGAGGAGGAGGTTTTGGCTTTCATCTTCTGTAGGTAGAATAAATTCTCGATAGAACGTCAAGAATTACTTGACACCTAGAAAACAGTTCTACATGTAGAACATCACCCGAAGCCTTCTTAGCAAGGATTCCTCAGGGTAAACCCAACCCAGAGATTCGACGCAGCCCGCAATTAACCCCCAATAAACTCAGATTCATGAGAAATCCGGCCTCCAAAAAAATATCTCGCTGTCCGTTCGCCGCTGTGACAGCACTCGCAGTGTTCGCAATTTCGCTCGCGGCCAACTCAACCGATGCGCAGACGACTTCCGAGGTCAAGGCGGTCACTTCTGGTCAGGAAGACGAGGTCGTCGTCTTGAGCCCTTTCAACGTGGATGAAAACGCGTCGGACGGATACACCTCAACCGAGGGTGTCACCGCTTCGCGGTTCAATCAAAAGCTCAAGGACATTCCGCAGACGATCATCGTACTCAGCAACGAATTTATCAAGGACGTCGGAGCAACGGATCTGTCCGATGTCATGCCCCTGATTGGAGGAAGAGTTACCGGCGGGACCCGCCAGCAGGATGCGTTTGCGATTCGCGGATTCAGCGTGAATGAGACTTGGATTGATGGGACGCGTGATGTTGTCGAATGGGGTGGTGGCGATTTTATCCACGTCCAGCAACTGGAGGTCATCAAGGGACCTGCCACCAACCTTTACGGAAATCCCAAGGGCTTGGGCGGCATCATCAATCGCATTTCCAAACTTCCCAAACAGGATCCGTATTATCAGGTCAGCGCCTCTGTGGGGAGTTACGACAGCTATCATGTCACTGCGGATCTCACCAGCCCTCTAAACAAGGACAAGACATTGGCCTACCGGCTTACAGCAGCTTATAGGGACGAGGGGAGTTTTCGCGATCTTCAGGACAGCTCACGCCTGTTTGTCGCTCCCGTACTCCAATGGAGACCTTCCACCCAGACGACAGTCACGTTTTTCGGTGAGTTTATGCGAGAGGAACATCGCGAGGATAATTTCATACCCGCTGCGTTGAATGCGACAACGGGCGAACGTGAGATCACGGTGCCAATCAGCCGTTCGATCGACGAACCCTGGGCGAATTCTACGATCGAGAAGGAAAAAGCAAGGCTCATCGTCGAGCAAAAGCTCAACGACAATCTGACCGCGCGTTTTTCGGGCTTCGTGAGCTTTATCAATAACCCGATCGAGCAAGTGGAGTTCCTGTCACTTTCCCCCGATAATCGGACTGTCAATCGGCGCGCGTTTTGGCTCAATCGTTGGCAAGATTACTACTTCGGAGAGTGTAGTCTATACGGCAACTGGGAGACTGGGGATTTGCGGCATTCACTCATCGTCTCCGCCGATTACTTCGACAACCCTGGGCGCGTCAACGTCAGACGAGTCGCACTTGGTACGATTGATTTGCTAGATCCCGTATATAGCGACCAGAAGCCGGATTTTCCACCCTCTTCTGCAGTTACCAACACGAAACTACAGAACAGCCAGTATGGTTTCTCGACGACGTATCAGCTGAAGGCGTTTCAGGATCGATTGCTTCTCATTGGTGGATGGCGCCATGATCAGGTGGATGGAGTCTCCACGATTGAGCTTGGTCAACCTCCCTTTAGGGAGACCGAGACATCCGATACTGCGGACTCGCCGCGCTTCGGTGTCATGGTGCGACCGACGAAAAGTGCCTCACTTTACTATCAGTATAGTGAGACATTTCAACCCCAAGGCGGCGGAGCGCTTCGGGTCGACGGTTCACGATTGGATCCAGTCACTGGATCGTCGTCTGAGTACGGACTGAAACTCTCGTTCCTTGAGGAGCACCTGCAAGCGTCGCTTGCCCTGTTCAAAGTTGAGGCGAGCGGCATCGCGTTGAGGCTTCCTCCGCCGGATAATTCCTTCTTCGAGAATGGAGGAACAACGACGTCGACCGGCGAAGAACTCAACATCACCTACAATGATGACCGACTCACTTTGATGGCGGGATGGGTCCATCAGAATGTGCGAGACACAACAAGTGGTGCTGATGGTCCTCAATTGGCGGGCGAGGCAGAGAACCAGGGGCAGCTTTTCGCCCGTTATCGATGGCCGATCAACGATTTCGGAGGTCTGACCGTGGGCGGAGGTGTCGTCTTCACTGGTGAACGTCCATTGACTACGGCGGAGAACTCCCAAGTGTTCACTGCCAGCGAGGTGTATACCTTAAGCATCGGATACGGGATCGCCAAGGGCCTTTCCGCTTCCCTCGTGGTGAGAAACGTCTTTGATGACGACTATTTCGCGGCCAGTAACGGAAATGGAACAACCTGGCGTCCTGGTGAACCTCGGACAATCAGCTTTACCGTGACCAAGACGTGGTAGAATTGTCCGGGAATTATATCGTCAGCCCCAACTCGACAACTGGGTGCGGATTTGTGAGGTTTCCACTCTGCGGCAGTTTTCGCAAGAGACTGGCGGCTAGGACATTTTGCCCGTCTGGAGCGGTGCCTGGCGAGTGTCATCGAGATAGTTCATTCGACAGACGGATCCGAAAGACAACAACACAATTGAGCGTCAGATTACCGAGATTCATGACCGTCTTTGTGTTCGGAGTCGTGTTGGTGTTCGCAGGCATTGTTGGAGCAGGAGCGGAGAACCCGCGGCCGAATGTATTGTTTGTCGTTTTTGATGACTTGAATGACTGGGTTGGCGCCTTGGGTGATCGTCAGGTGAAAACTCCCAATCTCGACGCGTTCGCTAAAAAGGGCGTGCTGTTTACCAACGCGCATTGTGTTGCATCGGTCTGCAATCCGTCGCGGGTTGCCATTCTCACGGGGTTGCGACCGGAAACTACCGGCGTATTCAGCCAGGGTCAACGCTTGAGGGATTTGCTACCCGGGGTGGTAACCCTTCCCGACTGGTTCAGGAAGCACGGCTATCTTGCGGTAGGAGTCGGTAAGGTCTTCGACATACCGGACCCGGCATCGTGGGACGATTACTTTTTCTGGGATCCAGGGGCGATGGAGTCCGAAGGAGTAGAGCGGTATTATGAACCCCCGGCACCTCAACCGTTGGTCCGTCCTGCCACCGATCTTTCACGCAAGTATGGTGCCAACATCGATTTTGCTCCCCTAGACGAAGCGGAGTCGGCAATGCCTGATCATCAGGTGGTTGATCTCGCCCGGAAATTCCTGTGGGAGAGCCATGACAAACCGTTCTTCCTGGCTGTTGGGATCCACAAACCGCATCTGCCTTGGTTTACGCCGCGACGTTATTTCGAACAGTATCCGTTGACGGCTGTCGAGCCGCCGGAACTAATCGAGTCCGATCTGGCGGACGTGCCGGACTACGGGAAGAGAATCGCCCTTTCGAAGGCGGGTTCGTCATTTACGCCTTTTTCAGTCGTCGAAGAGACGGGACTGTGGAAGGCTTGGATCCAGGCTTACCTTGCGTCCGTTACATTTGCTGATGCCCAATTCGGGAGATTGATGGAAGCTCTTCGTGAAGGGCCGAACGTTGCTAACACGGTGATCGTCGTGTGCAGTGACCACGGCTTTCACCATGGTGAAAAAGAACACCTTCACAAGTACACACTTTGGGAGCGCTCGACCCACGTTCCCCTGATGATTTCCGCGCGGAATGTGGGGTCCGAAGGTGTCCGGATTCAGCAGCCGGTGAGCCTGCTTGATCTGTTTCCCACGTTGATCGATCTTTGCCGAATAGATGCTCCTGGCGACGTTGCGATAGAGGGGCATTCCTTGATCGGGTTGCTAGAGGACCCCACGAGAAACTGGCCGTATGCCGCTGTTACGAGCCTCGATCGAGGGAGTGCCAGTGTTCGCACGGCGAAATGGCGATATATACGATACGCCGATGGTGGAGAGGAGCTTTACGACCATACAAACGACCCACATGAGTGGGTGAACTTGGTTGATCGCCCGGAGAGTCAATCCATTATCGTTGAATTGGCAAAGCATCTGCCCGCCAGCAAGCTAACCCCGCCCTAATGAAAAACGGTTGAAGCTCAATGTCTTCACCACCGAAAGGAGGCGCACCGAGGCGTCCAAGCCCGCGGAGCCAAAAGAGGTTTCTTCTTGGTGTAGATATCGGCAGTACGGTGGTCAAGGCTGTTCTGTTCGGCTATCGTGGGCAGGTGATCTCCCAGTCGATCAGGTCAGTGGCCGTGATGAGACCGAAGCCCGAGTGGGTTGAGCGAGACGCGGGGACAACGTGGGATTCGGCCGCCGCAGTCATCCGGACGGTGACTCGCGAGCATGCAGGGCAGGTCGCTGCTATCGGGGTGACTGGTTGTGGGAACGGTGCCGTTTTCCTCGATGGAAATGGTCAGCCAGTTCGCGCAGGAATTCTTTCCAGCGATACGCGGGCTGCTCAATTTGTGGCAGGATCAAGTGACGCGCTGGGACAAACGCCCTATCCCGGACAGTTGTCCGCGCTTCTTTCGTGGTATAGGGCGACCGAGTCATCTCAGATGGTGCGCTCGCTTACTTGCGCCGTATTCTGGAAAGATTGGGTGCGATTCAGGCTGACGGACGAGCTGTGCAGCGACTTCACGGACATGGGAGCAGCAGGACTGCTGAAATTCCCGATGCTTCAGCTGCGAACAGAGGATCAAGCGCTTCCGCCGATGCGTCGGAGCCTCGATCAGGCTGGTTGTATAACTTCCGATTCGGCGAGGCGCACAGGACTTCCTCCTGGAACGCCGGTTTACACCGGTTGCATTGATTGTGAGGCTGCTGCGATCGGAAGTGGTGTGCGCGACCCAGGGGAAGTATCTGTTGTTGCGGGCACTTGGTCGATTAATCAGGCTTTCATTAAGCGGGTGCCGAGGGTGGGCGGTCATTTCCTCGTTAATCCGTCGGCTGAACCTGGGCGATGGCTTGTGCTCGAGGGGAGTCCGAGCTCGGCGGCCAATTTCGATTGGGCCCTCCGGACTTTCGGAGGCAAAGCAGCGGATATCACGGAAGCTGTGCGGAAGACGCGCCACTCGCAATTGATCTTTATGCCGCAGGTTCCATCTGGAAAAGGCGCTTTCGTCGGGTTGAGTTCGGTTCACACCCGGCACGACTTGTATCGAGCGGTGATGGAAGGCGTGGTCCATGCACACCGCAGGCACCTCGAACGACTTGCGCGAAGTGCTGGACCAATTTCGCGCGTGACGCTCGGCGGAGGTGCGGCGCGAAACACCGTCTGGTGCCGGCTTTTCGCTGATGGTCTGGGCATTCAGGTTGATGTGCCACGGGTCGAAGAAACCGGTGCCCTCGGAGCGGCCATGTGCGCCGGCGTCGGATGTGGTCTATTTCCGTCCCTCAGGGAAGCGCAACTCGCCATGTCTTCCCCCAAACGCACCTTTCTGCCGGATCCCAAGCGCCATGAAGAGACTAGTGGGGATTACGAGCGATACCTTTCACTTTGCGAATCCATTCAGCCATGACCCGATACGTAACTGTTGTCTTTCTCCTCGTAGTCCATCTGGCGTTTGCAGCCGATCGCCCCAACATTCTTTTCATCCTAGCCGATGATTTGGGCTGGGGTGATCTCGGATGCTATGGGCATCCCCAGGCCCAGACCCCGAACCTCGACCATCTTGCAGAGCGGGGCACGCGCTTCACCCAATTCTATGTCGGGGCACCCGTATGCTCGCCCAGCCGGGCTGCCTTTCTCACCGGTGAATTTCCGTCTCGTGAGGGCATTCATGGCCATTTCGGGTCCATTACTCAGAATGCCGAGCGGGCGATGCCGCAGTTTCTCGACCCGACGCGACCGCAGATTGCAGGAGAGTTGAAACGTGCCGGATACGCCACTGCTCACATCGGAAAGTGGCATCTAAGAAACAATGTTGCGCCGCTTTATGGAGGCGAGCCTCCGGATGATCGCGGCCAGGGCCCCAACCCGCGCGCCTATGGCTTCGACTTCGTCGGCAGCGCCGAGCCCTTTGGAGGCGCCGGACCTCCGGACGATCCCTACTACCGCGCTCGGTCCTCGCGAGTATTTGTTGACGAGGCCATCGGTTTTATCCGGGAACACCGCGATGAGCCCTTCTATGTGCAGCTTTGGGCCCTGCTCCCTCACGCCCGGCTCAATCCTTTTCCGTCGCAACTCAGGTCCTACGAGCATCTCCAGCCGGGAAAGGATTTTCCGTTTTCCAGCGCTGCCTCGATCTACCTCGCGTCAGTAACCGATCTCGATACGCAGATTGGGCGTTTGCTTTCCGAAGTCGATGCGCTCGGACTCGCGGAGAATACGATCATCGTCTTCACGAGCGATAATGGACCCGAAGACATCCATGTGCTTAACGCCGGCCACAGTGGTGTTGGCAGCACGGGACCGTTCCGTGGACGCAAACGCAGTCTCTATGAAGGCGGAATCCGAATGCCTTTGATCGTGCGCTGGCCGGGGCATGTGCCAGCAGGTCGTGTTGATGGCACGTCCGTCCTCGGTTCCGTTGATTTCCGACCCACTTTTGCCGGGTTGGCCGGCGTGAAGTTGTCCGAAGGTCGCATCAAAGATGGCGAAGATATTTCGGATATCCTTGCTGGTTCGGTCCGGCCACGAGCTAAGCCGTTATTGTGGGAGTGGCGGTTTTCAATCATCGGCGACGCGGTGCACCACAGTCCGCGCCTTGCCATTCGCGATGGCGAATGGAAGCTCCTTCTCAACCCTGACCGCAGTCGCGTCGAATTGTATTCGATTCCCGATGACCCGACGGAGTTGAATAACCTTGCCCGTGATCGGCCCGATGTAGTGGAGCGCCTTTCCGCCATCGCGGTGTCGTGGAGCGAGTCACTGCCCGCAGGGCCGGCCGATCCCGAGGCGGGATCGCTCCCGTCCGCGTGGTCTGGGATCAAGCCACCAGCGGTTCCAGACCTTTGAATCTCAATTTCTTACCTAGATGTCGGGCATGAGCAAATCGGCATCCTTGCTTGCCCTGTACTTTGCATGTGTCGCCGCGCATGCCACCACGGTCTTTGGGGTCGCGCCTGACCCTCGCGACGATGTGCCCACCACGCAGGACCGTCCGTTCGCGACGTTCACCTTGGCGAAGTCCGCCCTTCGAGAGCACGCGAGACAGGGCCTGAAGGACGACGTAGTGGTTTGGCTTCGCGGCGGCCATCGTCTGTCGGAAACGCTGGAGCTGACGCCCAGGGATCTGAGAGACGGTCGCTACATGTTGACCGTTTCCGTTTCAATGGGAGCGAGTGCAATCATCGGCTTTTCACATGGTGTCTATCCTGATGAATGGTGCGATAATTCCGAATTCGCCAGCAACTAGGTGGTGGGCGGGATGAATCACGCAACTTTCATGAACCTGAACTGCCCGAACCAGCTTCTCCGTGCCGGCAATGGCGATACTAGCCAGACGCAAATAACCGACGCGAAGCCGCGTGTCGGTTATTGGATGGAATCCACTCCCGAACACACCCCGGCGACCTCTTACTCTACGGGCCCTGCCGTCTCTTACTATGGAACTCAGAAATCTGATCGATGGAAAACACTCGGAATCCCGCGAAGATTCCTGGGGCGATGTCTTCAATCCTTCCCGTGGGGAAGTGATAGCGCGCGTGCCGATGAGCGGCGCGGCCGATGTGGATGCCGCCGTGCAATCCGCCACTCGGGCGTTTCTCGGTTGGTCGACGACGCCTGTACCGCGACGTGGTGCTGTTCTTTTCGAATACAAGCACCTTCTCGACCAGCATTTCGAGGACCTCGCCCGTCTCATCACGCGTGAGAACGGGAAGACGCTCGACGAGGCGCGCGGCGATGTGATGCGCGGACGAGAGGTCGTAGACTTCGCGTGCGGAATCGCGCACTTGGTAAAGGGCGAAAGTCTTCCGCAGGTGGCCGACCAGATCGATGCCGTGACGATGCGTGAACCGATAGGCGTCTGTGCGGGCATCACTCCGTTCAACTTTCCGGCCATGGTCCCTTTGTGGATGTTTCCGTTGGCCATCGCGTGTGGCAATACGTTCGTCCTCAAGCCCAGCGAGAAGGTTCCGCAAACCGCGATGCGATTGGCGGAACTTTTTCTCGAGGCGGGCTTGCCGAAGGGTGTGCTCAACGTTGTGCACGGAGGGCGGGAAGTGGTGGATGCGCTCTGCACCCATCCGGGGGTTGCCGCGGTCAGTTTTGTCGGTTCGTCAAACGTTGCGCGGCACGTCTACACGCTTTCGACCTCGCATGGTAAACGATGCCAGGCGGCTGGTGGCGCAAAGAATGTTCTCCTCGTTATGCCTGATGCCGAGCCAGACTCGACGCTGCGTGCCATCCTCGGATCAGCCTTCGGTTGCGCCGGCCAGCGCTGCATGGCCGGCTCGGTCTTGATGGGAGTTGGTCGTCAGACCGCCGACGAGTGGCGTGAACGGGTCAGTGGTGCGCTTGCCGCGCTCGCGGTGGACGATACCAGCGCGAACGACTCCGCCAGCATGGGGCCGGTCATCGATGCCGCCGCCCAAACGCGCGTCAAGGGTGTCATCGACAGCGCTCCAGATGTGGGGGCGGAGATCGCTTTTCGCGGTGCGACCGTGCCGGAGAACGGTTTCTTTGTCGGTCCGACCCTGCTTGATCGGGTGCGGCCGCAGATGTCGGTCTTTCAAGAGGAGGTTTTCGGCCCGGTTCTGTCGCTCGTGCGTCCGGATTCACTCGATGAGGCCATCGCCACGATGAACAGCCTCAGCTTTGGCAATGGCGCTTCGATCTTCACCTCGAGTGGTGCGGCCGCTCGGCAGTTCTCCCGCGAGATCCAGGTTGGGATGGTAGGGATCAACGTCGGCGTTCCCGCCCCTATGGCATTGTTTTCGTTCAGTGGATGGAACGCGTCATTCTACGGAGATCTTCATGTTCAGGGAAAGGAGGGGGTGATGTTTTACACGCGCCAGCGCGTCGTGCTTTCGCGCTGGGACAAGGGATATGTTCGTATACAGGGCTGGTGATTCAATCATGGTATCGCAATTCAACATTCCATCCACAATTGTCACTGGCGCGGGTGCCATGCATGAACTGGCTGCACAGCTGGTGCGTCGAAATCTGAACCGTGTGCTGGTGGTTACTGATTCCTTCATGGTATCCAGTGGCCTGGTCTCGCGTCTCGTCGCCGACCTGACAGAGGTCGGCATAGCCGTTGAGGTCTTTGCCGACGTTCAGCCCGATCCCAGTGAGGACAATGTGCTGGCCGGTTTCGATTGCCTTCAGGCATGCGGAGCGCAGGCTTTGGTTGCACTCGGCGGCGGCAGTCCCATCGATTGTGCTAAGGTGATTGCCATCCTCCCGACGAATCCTCCGCCGCTCGCCCGCTTTATGGGCCGCCACCAGGTGCGGAATGCTGGTCTGCCGCTTTTTGCCATTCCCACGACCGCCGGCACTGGCAGCGAGGTGACCAAGGTTGCAGTCATCACCGATACGAAGCGTGACGTGAAGATGATGATGCTAGATTCGCATCTCCTGCCGGCGGTCGCGATTGTGGATTTTGAGCTGACGCTGAGCATGCCGGCCGCGCTTACTGCTGCGGTCGGGGTGGATACTCTCACGCACGGAATCGAAGCCTATGTTTCCCAACTCGCGACGCCGCTGACCGACCCGGTGGCCCTTTCCTGTATCAGATTGGTCGGTGAGCATCTTGAAGCCGCTTGGCGGGAGGCGGACAACCGCACTGCACGTGAGGGCATGATGATGGCCGCGACCCAGGGTGGTATGGCCTTCGCAAACAGCAGTGTTGCCCTTGTGCACGGTATGAGCCGACCCATTGGAGCTCTATTTCATGTGCCTCACGGCATTTCCAATGCCATGCTGCTCCCGACGGTGACCCGGTTCTCTGTTGGTGGCGCTCGGGTGCGCTACGCCACAGTGGCACGCACGCTCGGTTGGGCCCGATTGGGCGAGACCGACGAGGTAGCGGCGAACTCTCTCGTGTCCGGCTTGGAAGCGCTTAACCGGAGACTGCAGATCCCACGTCTGCGCGATTTTCCGAAACTGGATGAAGCGCGTTTTCGCGGAGCTCTGAAGAAGATGGCGGCAGATGCTCTAGCATCAGGCAGTCCTCTGAATAACCCGGTGGTTCCGACTGCGGAACAGATCGTTGACCTCTACAACGAGGCTTGGTGACGACAGGGCAGGGAGGCTGATCCAAACGGACCCGCTGACGCCGGTCTGGGTTGGCCCTGCCGGTTGGGGACAGGTTCTCGAACGCATCCTTCTTTCGAATCCGTTATTGCCTTCATCAATCAATTCCTCGCTGGCGCTGGCCGTTCTGTTCACGAGTGCTAGACCCCTGCTGCGGGCCTGCCGCACGGGGAATCCGGGTGCTTCGTCCTCCACGGTCGCGCAGGCTTGTCACGGCGTAGTCGCACAGAGCCGGAAGCACGACCGTCCGTCGGGGATTGACCCGGACTGCGGTCAACCCGGGTAGGCGGGCTTCATCACCACAGAGCGGAGAGTTCGCTTTCTTTTCAATGCGCTTCCAGCCAGTTCTTCCCGGTGCCGGTTTCGACCACGATGGGAACGGGGAGTTCGAGGGCATGAACCATCGCTTCGGTGATGAGGGGCTTCACTTGGTCCACTTCGCTCTCGGGCACTTCGAAGACCAGTTCGTCGTGGACCTGGAGAAGGAGGCGGGTCTGCAGGCCGGCCTGGCGGAGGCTTTTCCGGATCCGGGCCATGGCGATCTTGATCATGTCGGCCGCCGTGCCCTGGATCGGCATGTTGATGGCGTTGCGCTCGGCGGCCGAGCGGACGGTTCCGTTCCCGGAATTGATGTCGCGCAGGATGCGGCGCCGCCCCGTGATGGTCTCGACGTAGCCCCGTTCTCGCGCTTTTGAGAGGGTCTGGTCGATATAGGCCTGCACCCCGGAAAACTGGGCGAAATACTGGTCGATCAATTCCCCGGCCTCGGCCCGGCCGATGCCGAGGCGTTGGGCCAGCCCGAACGGCGAGATGCCGTAGGGGATGCCGAAATTGACCATCTTGGCCTTGGAGCGCATCTCGCGGGTGACCTCAGATGTATCCACACTATAGATACGAGATGCGGTGGCGGTGTGGATGTCGAGGCCAAGGCGGAAGGCTTCGAGCATGCCGGGGTCCTGGCTGAGGGCGGCGATGATGCGCAGCTCGATCTGGGAATAGTCGGCCGAAAGCAGAACCCGGTCGGGGGCTCCGGCGACAAAGGCCTTGCGGATTTCGCGACCTTCCTCCGAGCGGACGGGGATATTCTGCAGGTTGGGGGAATTGGACTGGAGGCGCCCGGTCACGGTATGGAGCTGGCCAAAGTGGGAATGGACGCGACCGGTCTCGGGGTCGACGGCGGCGGGCAGGGTATCGACGTAGGTGCCCTTGAGCTTGACCAGCATCCGGTAGTCGAGAATCGCCTGGACCACCGGGTGCTTCGAGGCGAGGGAGGCGAGGGTCTGTTCGTTGGTCGCGTACTGGCCGGTCCGGGTCTTCTTCGGTTTGTCGGCCAGCTTGAGCTCGTCGAAGAGGATTTCGCCCAGTTGCTTGGGGCTGTTGAGGTTGAACTCGTGGCCCACCATTTCGACGATGGAGGCCTCGATGGAACGGATGCGGTCGCCGAGTTGTTCGCTGTATTCGTTGAGCACCCGGGTATCGAGGGCGATGCCGGCCTCCTCCATGTCGACAAGGACGGGAATGAGGGGGGCCTCGATCTCGAAAAAGACCCGCTCCTGTTCCTTCTCCCGAATCTGCGGCAGGAAGATCTCACTCAGCTGCCAGGTGATGTCCGCATCCTCGGCCGAGTATTCGGCCAATTGCTCCGGAGGGATCTGATCCATGGTCCGCTTGCCGCCGGCACCGTCTTGGAGGAGCGAATCCAAGTGGATGGTCCGGTACTCGAGAACGGTTTCCGCGAGGAAGTCCATGCCGTGACGCTGTTCGGGCTCGATGAGGGCGTGGGCCAGCATGGTGTCAAAGAGGGGATCGGCCACCTCGAGTCCGTGACGCTTGAGGACGGCCAGGTCGTACTTGAGGTTGTGGCCGATCTTGGTGATCGCGGGGTCAGTCAGGGCCTCGCGGAAATCATTGAGCTCTTCGCGGGCCGCTTCCGGATTGCGATCGAATTGCACATACCAGGCTTCGCCCTTCTTCCATGAAAGTGCGAGACCGAGGAGGTCGGCCCGGCGGACGTTGAGGTCGGTCGTCTCGGTATCGAAGCAGAACCTGGGCTGCGCCTTGAGTGAAGCGGCGAGCTTCCTGCGTCCGGCTGCATCGACGACCCGATGGTAGTGGTGGGGGACATCGGCGATCGTCTTGAAAGGGGTGGTTTCCAGCAGCTCCAGTTGATCGCTTCCGCTGGCCTTCGAGGGTTCGATTTCATTGGAAGCCTCGGTCATTTCGAGCTGGAATTCGTCGCCGAAGAGGCGGCGTCCGAGTGAGCGAAACTCGAACTCGGAGAAGAGCGCCTGGAGGACTTCCTTGTTGAGCGGATGAAGGATCAATGACTCGGGCCGGGTATCGATGGGTGCGTTTCGATTGATGGTGGCAAGTCGGGCAGAGAGGCGTGCCTGGTCGGCGTGTTCGCGAAGGTTCTCCTGCTGCTTGCCCTTCAGCTGGTCGAGGTGGGTCAGGATGCCTTCCAGGGAATCGAACTGGCTGAGCAGCTTCTGGGCGGTCTTCGGGCCGATTCCCGGAACGCCCGGGATATTGTCGGCGGTATCCCCGGCCAGACCGAGAACGTCGATGACCTGGGAAGTCCGTTGGATGCCCCACTTGGCGCAGACTGCCTCCGTGTCGAGGATCTCGGGCGCGTCGCCCTTGTAGGAAGGACGGTAAACGAGGATCTTCTCGTCGACCAGCTGCCCGAAGTCCTTGTCGGGGGTGACCATGTAGGTGACGAAATCCTCCAGGGCGGCCCGCGTGGCGAGGGTGCCGATGAGATCGTCGGCCTCGTAGCCGTCCATCTTGAGGACGGGAATCCCGAAGGCTTCGGCGACCCGCGAGAGGTGGGGCAGGGCGGCGCTGAGGTCCTCGGGCATCTCTTCACGGTGGGCTTTGTAGGCGGGGTATTCGATATGGCGCTCGGTCGGGGCGGGGGTGTCGAAGACGATGGCGAGGTGGCTCGGGTTTTCCCGCAGGATCAGATCGATCAGGGTGGCGGTGAAACCGAAGAGGGCCGAGGTGTTCATCCCCTTCGAGTTGAAGATCGGACGGTTGATGAAGGCGAAATGGGCGCGGTAGGCCAGGGCCATGCCGTCGAGGAGAAATAGGCGCTTGGTCATTCAGGAAAGAGGAAGAGTGATGAATGGTGAAGAGGGATAACAGGAAGAACGGAAGAACGGAAGGCGGGATGCTCGGTGGGTGGCGGCTCGGTCAGCATTCAGAGCATGAGCTCGAGTTGATTGTCCCGGCCGAGGGCCCAGGCCTCGATTCCCCGGGCGCGGAGGGTCTGGGCGAAGGCTTCGGCGAAGCCGTGGACGGTATAGACCCGGGTCGGGTTGACCCTTTCGACGAAGGTGAGGAGATCATCGAAGTCCGCGTGATCGGACAGGGGAAAGACCTCGTCGCACCCGCTCCGGTAGCGGGTCGCCGGGTCGAGGGCCCAGCCGGTCACGGTGGCGGTCCGCCGCTTCTCCAGGTTCTGAAACCAGGCGCTTTTGGTGGTTTGGGGCGGGCAGATCAGGATGTTTCCATTCACGCAGGCCTCGTCGAATCGACTGTAGAGAGGGAACTCGAATCCAGCGTGTTCGTAGACCCGGGTCATCTTTTCAACCTGCGGATGGAGCATGATGGGGGCCTCGACCCGGTGGAGGGCACTGAGGATCTCCTGGGCCTTGCCGAGACTGTACCCGAAAAGAACAGGCGTGACCCGGTCGTTGAGGGCCTGGTGACAGAAGGTGACCATGGCCGCAGCCACCTCCTCAAAGGGGGGAAAGCGGTATCTGGGCACGCCGTAGGTGGTCTCCATGACGAGGGTGTCCGCCCGGGGGGTCGCGCAGCGTTCAGCCGCCAGGCCGGGGCGCAGCTTGAAGTCGCCGGTATAGAGAAAGGTGCCGTGTTCGTTTCTTGCCTCGAGCTGGGCCGACCCGAGGATGTGGCCGGCCGGGTGGAGTGCGAATTCGGTTCCGTCCGGGAGCCGATGAGACTGGCCGAACGGGAGGGCGACGACCTGCTTTTCGCCCGGCTGCCGCTTGGCCATCAGGGCACGGGTCTGCTCGGAGCAGAGGATGAGCGAGTGGCGCGCCAGATGATCGAAATGGGCGTGTGAGACAAAGGATCGCGCCTTCGGGTAGCGGCTGTCGAGGTGCCAACCGATCTGCGGGAGGAAGATGCCTCCCTTATGTTCAACTTCCCACAATCAGCTCAGGCGGCGGTCGACGCTGTAGCGGCCCGGGCCGATGAAGATGAGGGAGAGGAAGACGGCACCCAGTTCGATCGCATGGGAGGCGCCCTGGAGGCCGTCACCGGAATTGAAGTGCATTACCGCCGCAACGGCCATGGTGAAGGCCAGGAAGAGAGCGACCACCCTGGTGAAGAGACCGGTGACGAGGGCGATTCCTCCAAAGAATTCGGTGATGGCCGCACAAAAGCCGAAAAAGACGGGATAGATGTCCACGCCGATCCCAGACATGGCCCCTCCGATTTCAGTCCAGAGCGGCACGCCGCCGATGAACTTGGGGAAGCCGTGCCAAGCCATCATGGAGCCGAGGGTGATACGGAGGAGCAGGATGCCGAAGTCTGTGAAACGATCCATGGGAGGAAATGGGGTTGGCAGAGATTGTTGCGGAAAGAGCCGGGGCGTCAATCACGCCATACTGGTGAAATACTTCCGCTTGGCCAGACGCCAGGCCGTAACGACAAAGGCGGTCAGAGGGATGGCGAGCACCATGCCGAGGATGCCCCCGAGTGCGGTGCCCCAGAAAAAGATGGCGATGATGATGGTCACCGGATGCAACCCGGTCTGTTTGCCCATGATCTTCGGAGTGAGCAGGTAACCTTCGATGATCTGGACGATGACAAAGACACCGAGGGTGATCCCGACCAGGACCAGGCTGCCGCCGGGTTGGAAGAAGGCTGTCGGCAGGGCGGCGGAGAGGCCGAGGATGGTGCCGAGATAGGGGATGATATTGAGGATTCCGATGATCATGCCCATCAGGATGCCGAACTTGAGTCCGGCGAGGGTGAAGCCGAGGGCCAGCAGCACTCCCATGATAAAGCCGATGAGGAGTTGACCGCGGAAAAAGGAAACCACGATGCCGATGAATTCACGCACGAGGAAAACCACATCTTCCCGGGTGCTCTCTTTGAGGAAGGGCAGATAATCCGCGAGATCCTTGGTGGGATCCTCGTCGGATTGGAGGAAGAAGAAGAGGTAAACGGGAATGATGGCGAGCCCGGCGGCCGCACCGAAGACGCCGAGAACCTGACCGCCGGCGGCAAGGAGGCGTGGGAGCGAGGCCAGGGCCACTTCCCGGACCTTCTCAAAGGCTCCATCGACGATGTTGCGGATCGTCTCATTCTCCATCTGGTGCTGGAACGACTCGGCCCATGCCGGGTAATGGAGGACGAAGAAATCCGAGGCCGAGCGCCACATCTCCGGCAGGGATTGGATCAGATCGATGATCTGACTGACCATGGCGGGAACAATGGCCAGAAGAACGCCTCCGAGAACGATCGTGATCAGGAAATAGAGGATGATCACGCTCATCACCCGGCTGATCCGCAGTTTTCGTTCAAAGAACCCGGCCAGGGGACGCAAAATCATGGCGACAATGCCAGCCACCGCCAGCGGCCAGAGCACACCGGAGAAGAGTCCGACCAGCCGTGAGAGGACCATGAAAATGAAGACCAGCAGAGCGGCGATCGCGAGGAACGCGGCCATGCCCGCGGCAAAACCGATCAATTTGCGCTGGGCCGGCGAAAAGAAGGAGGGGGGATCCCGGTCGGTCATCTGGGGCGAGTTTCCCCAATTCTTCCAGGGAATCGAGCAGAAAAGGGGGATGGTCGATGGCACAAATCCCCCCGGGGAGTAGCCGCCGCGCCGCTTTTTCGGCGCGTTTTCCGCGGGTTGGAAGACGCGACGTCCGTCTACACGGAGCTATGCCGGGACAGGGAGCGTGGCGGCAACAGGGCAGAACCTGAAGGGCCTGACGATTCAGGTGACCAAGCCAAGTTCCCGGCCGACCTTGGTGAAAGCACCCACGGCATGGGTGAGATCCTCCCGGGTGTGGGCGGCCGAGACCTGGGTGCGGATTCGGGCGGTACCCTGCGGCACGACCGGGAAGAAGAACCCGGTGACGTAGATGCCTTCGTCAAGGAGTCGTCGGGCCATCTCCTGCGCCCGGACGGCATCGCCGATCATGATGGCGACGATCGGGTGGGTGCCGGGTTTGATCGTCAGCCCCGACTTTGCCAGCTCCTCGCGGTAGAACACCGTATTGTCGGCCAGCCGGTCCCGCAGTTCAGTCGAGGCTTCAAGGAGATCGAGAGTCTTGATGGACGCCGCCACGATGGTTGGAGCGACGGTGTTGGAAAAGAGGTAGGGGCGTGAACGTTGCCGGAGCAGGTCGATGATCGGTTGTGCTCCGCTGGTATAGCCGCCACTGGCGCCGCCGAGAGCCTTGCCGAGGGTGCCGGTCAGGATATCGACCCGTCCCTGCACACCACAGTATTCCGGGGTGCCGCGACCCCGTTCACCGAGAAAACCGGCGGCGTGACAGTCGTCGACCATGACCTGGGCGCCGTATTTGTCAGCCAGGTCGCAGATGCCCTTGAGGTTGGCGATGGTGCCGTCCATTGAGAAGACGCCGTCGGTGGCGATCAGGCGGTGGCGGGCGCCTGAGGTCTCCCTGAGGCGAGCTTCGAGGTCGGCCATATCGTTGTTCCGGTAGCGGTGGCGTTGGGCCCGGCAGAGTCGAATGCCGTCGATGATACTGGCGTGATTCAATTCGTCGCTGATGACGGCGTCTTCCGGGCCAAGGAGGGTCTCAAACAGCCCCCCGTTGGCATCAAAGCAGGAAGGGTAGAGAATCGTGTCCCCGGTTCCCAGAAAGCGGGACAATCTCGCCTCGAGTTCCTTGTGGAGGGTCTGGGTGCCGCAGATGAACCGGACCGACGCCATGCCGTAGCCCCAGCGATCGAGGGCTTGGCGCGCGGCCGCGACCACTTCAGGGTGATCAGCCAGGCCCAGGTAGTTGTTGGCGCAGAAATTAAGGACGCGGCGCCCGTCTTTGAGACGGATATGGGCCTGCTGGGGAGAGTCGATCAGACGCTCGACCTTGAACAGACCGGCCTCGCGGATTCCTGCCAGTTCCTTTTCCAGATGTTCTTTGAATTTCGGGGTCATGGCTCGATTTCGGATCTGATTCCGTCAAATGTGATGTTTCGTCAAGGTGACTCATTTGGGTCCCCGGTGCGAGGCCGGAAACAGGAACTATCTCATTACCGACCATTTGCGGGGCTTTACAGCGGGCGCCCAAGGTCGATTATGGGACAATCATGTCGATCCTTGACCAGCCGGAATACGTTCATGTGTTTCTGCATTCCCTGCCGATCCTCGGATTGGCAGTGGCCGTTGTTGCTCTTGTCCTCGGGCTCATCTTCAAGGGCCAGGGCAGCGTGACCATCGGGTTGCTGCTGATTGCGCTGACCTCGGGCTCGGCCTATTTCGTCTACGAATCGGGAGAGGGCGCCGAACACCGGCTGGAGGACGCCCTGGACAAGGAAAGCAGGGCCTGGCTGAAGGAACACGAATCGCGCGCCGAGGTGCCGATCTACCTGTATTACGTGACGGCGTTTGTCGCGGTGGTCGCCATGGTCATGCGGCCGATCGTCCCGGGATTCGCTCGTGGCGCCACCTGGGCGACCCTGGCCCTGGCCTGTCTCTCGATTGCAGGCGGTGCGTGGATCGGATACGCCGGAGGCCGGATCAGGCATCCGGAGTTGCGCGATGGACCGGCTCCCCTGCAGCCCCCGTCGGAATCGACGGGTCACACCGAGCAGATTTAGGCGGACCCGGGCAGGACAGTGTCGCAACGCTGCTGTGCCGGCGTTCACCCGGTTTGGCGCAACACTTCGACACAGCGAAGTGGCTACACCCGCAAACGGGCCGGATTCGACGGGATGGGATAAAACCTCGACACTTCGGGTTATGTCGCCCGGACTGCGCTCGGCCGCAGCCTTCGGTCAACCGCCCAATTACGTCCTCCTGTAACTGTGATTTCAAAGAATCTATTCTCCCAGTGGTTTGCCAATCCACGTGGAGACATCCTCGCCGGCCTCGTGGTCGCTCTCGCCCTCATCCCGGAGGCCATCGCCTTTTCCATCATCGCGGGAGTCGATCCAAAGGTGGGGCTCTACGCCTCATTCATCATTGCGGTGGTCATTGCCTTTGTCGGAGGACGGCCCGGGATGATCTCTGCCGCGACCGGGGCGATGGCTCTCGTCATGGTCAACCTGGTACGGGATCACGGGCTGCAGTACCTCTTTGCAGCCACCCTCCTGACCGGCGTGATCCAGATCGGACTCAGTCTGTTGAAGGTGGGCGATATCATGCGGTTTGTTTCGAAGTCGGTTCTCACCGGCTTCGTCAACGCCCTCGCCATCCTCATCTTTCTGGCCCAGTTGCCCGAACTCGATTGGCGGGTGGAAGGGGTGAGTTGGATCAGTTTTGCCCTCCTTGGTGCCGGTCTGGCCATCATCTACCTCCTGCCGAGGCTGACCCGGGTGGTTCCCTCACCGCTGATCTGCATCCTCGTGCTGACGGCCGTGGCGATGGTGTTCAATCTGGATGTCCGGCGGGTGGGTGACCTCGGCGAACTGCCCTCGGCTCTACCGACGTTTGGTTGGCCCACGGTGCCGCTCAATCTGGAGACCCTCGCCATCATCTTCCCGACTTCGCTGAGTCTCGCTGTTGTCGGGTTACTGGAATCCCTCCTGACCGCACAGATTGTTGATGACCTTACCGACACCGGCAGCGAGAAGAACCGGGAGGCCGGGGGACAGGGTATCGCCAATATCGTATCCGGTCTTTTCGGCGGCATGGCGGGTTGCGCGATGATCGGCCAGTCCGTCATCAATGTGAAATCCGGTGGACGCACGCGCCTTTCGACCTTGATCGCGGGGGTCGTCCTGATCGTCCTCTGCGTGGTCTTCGGGCCCTGGGTCAAACAGATCCCGATGCCCGCCCTGGTGGCGGTCATGGTCATGGTCTCGATCGGGACCTTCAACTGGGCCTCCTTTCGCAACCTGCGGGTTCATCCCAGAACAACCAGCCTGGTCATGATCGCGACGGTTGCCGTGGTGGTCTGGACGCACAACCTGGCGATTGGCGTCTGTGTGGGCGTTTTGCTCAGTTCCCTCTTCTTTGCCCGGAAGGTGGCTCAGGTCATACGGGTGACCAGCACCCTCGATCCATCCGGCGAGTGCCGCACCTACACGGCCCACGGTCAGGTCTTTTTTGTTTCGTCCGCCTCCTTCGTGGCTGCGTTTGACTTCCGCGAGGTACTTTCCAAAGTGGTCATCGACGTGTCCCACGCCCACTTCTGGGATCTCACTTCGGTGGGCGCGCTGGACAAGGTCGTCCTGAAGTTCCGCCGTGAAGGTGCTGAAGTCGAGGTTCTGGGAATGAACGAAGCCACCGCCACTATCGTCGACCGTCTCGGCGTGCACGATAAACCTGATGCTCTCGAGCGGATGTTGGAGCATTGACCTTGAGGCCCTGAGCTACACCCGACCCATCTGAATACCATGTCGACCATTCTTGCCTGCACCGACGGTTCGCCCTACGCCAACAGCATCTATCAGTATGCGGCCTGGGTCGCGACCCGGACAGATGCCCAGGTCCTCGTCCTGCACGTCATCGAAAGAGAGGAAGCCGGTCCGCCGGCCGATCTGACCGGCAAGCTGGGCTTCGATGCCAGCGTTGAGCTGATGGAGGAGCTGGTCCGTCTTGACGAGGCTCACGCCCGGGTGGCACGCCTCAGGGGCAAGGCCGTCCTGGAGGATGCGGTCGGACAACTCAAGGCAGCCGGGGTTTCCCGCATTTCGACCACCCAGCGGCACGGTTCCCTTGTCGAGACGCTCGATGAGTTCGAGGCGAATGCAGCTCTTGTCGTGATCGGGAAGCGGGGCGAAAACTCGGGCCTGGCCAAGGGCCATCTGGGGAGCAATCTCGAACGGGTGGTCCGGAGCGCGCGGATTCCCCTGCTGGTCGCTTCGCGGGAATTCAAGCCGGTCGAGCGCTTCATGATCGCCTTTGACGGCGGGCCCAGTGCCCTCAAGGCCGTGCATTACGCCGCCTCGACGCCGCTGCTTAAGGGGGCGGACGCTCATCTGGTCGCCGCAGGCAAACCGGGAAGCCCGCTCGCCCGGGACCTCGAGCATGCTGCCACCGGACTTCGCGGCGCCGGCTTCACCGTGACCGCGGATCTCCGGCCGGGTGATGCAGACGACGTCATCCGGGAACGGGTCGAGGCGCTGAAGATCGACCTGCTGGTCATGGGCGCCTACGGCCACTCGGTCATTCGCCGATTGATCATCGGGAGCACGACCACTTCGCTCATCCGCACCTGTCACATCCCGGTTCTGCTTTTCCGTTAGCCCGGATGAATCACCGGTCGACGGACGGTGTCATGAGTGCGTCGACGGGATGGATTTCTCGAGCTGAGAATGAGGCTTAGCCCGAACGGCAATGACAAGAGGTGTTCAGGATGAATCACGGGATGTAGCCGCGGCAGTCTCTTGCCGCGAATCCACGTTGGCGCGCCTTCGACCTGTCCCGGCCCATCACGTTGGTGTCGGGAAGTACAACCGAAGCCCGAATGGTTACCCTTCGAGTCCGTCAACCAAG
Source organism: Opitutaceae bacterium (assembly GCA_041395105.1). Taxonomy (NCBI): domain Bacteria; kingdom Pseudomonadati; phylum Verrucomicrobiota; class Opitutia; order Opitutales; family Opitutaceae; species Opitutaceae bacterium. The sequence continues at coordinate 271,077 of JAWLBB010000004.1, forward strand.
CACCTTTCCTCGAGCCGGCGGATCTTGCGCAGATAGGCCTCGCGCCATCTTGCAGGCGGGGACTCTGTCATTTCGGGAAAGCCGGCCATCGACTCTTCAATGAGCGCAACGACTGCGCGGCAGGCGTCCAGGTCGTCCTGGAGGTGCCGGGTGGCATTGGCGAGGTAGGCATTCGCATCCCGTCCCAGACGCTCGAACGCGGCGTGCAGGGAAAAATGGATACCGATTTCCCGGCCCAGGGTCATCGTGAATTCCACGTAGAGCTTGTGCCGGGCAAGGTGTTCCCGCCGCCTTGGGGAAGCCGCTTCACCTGTCCACCAGAAGGCGTATCCAACCGGGACCTCCGGGTCCGCCACCGCCATGGCCGCATCGAGCTGGCGGCACGCCTCGGCTAGGTGAGGCACCGCGAGGTGCCATCCATTGCCGACCCGTTCCAGGCAATCGGCCAGTGTTCCTTCGTTGTAGGTGAATCCGACGGTTGTCTTGGGCACGAGGCGAGTTGCTTCGAGTATCCCGGATTGCCCGGACAGAAAATCGGGGAGGGGGGCGTCGCCTTTGCCGGCATACCAGCCCGGCCATTGACCGGGGCACCAGGTGCAGCTGTCCGACAGAATCCGGTGTGCCTCCTCGATGGCTTTCCAGGCTTGAAACGCGAGACGGCCCGCTTCGGGACCATACTGCCGGATGGCGATCCGCTGGCCGACTTGCTCCGGGTTCGCCCGGGGATCGAGAAAGAATTCGCGGCAGGCGATCGAGTTGGCCGGAATCATCCGGTTGCAGGTGCCCCAGTGGTCGAATACGCCGTCGACCTCCAGATCGTGCCATCGGGCCATCTTGGCTCCGATACCGAGGGGAAAGTCCTGAATATCGATGCCCCAGAGATGGGTTGCGTCATCGCCGAGATGGAAATTGTCGTAGCCGATGAAGAGTTGGCCCCGTTCGCGGCAGACGTCGCGGACCGAACGCAGGAAACCGTGGTTCTGCCGCTCGGCCTGCCAGCCGTCACACTCGGCGGCCAGGAAAACGCCGCTGGCCGCGGGCAGTCGGGCCTGGCGCTCGAGGAATTCCTCGGGGTAGCGCTCCCAGTGCCATCCGGTGGTCAGGATCCGCAGGCCGGGCCGGACGCGGTTTCCTTCGTCGATGAGAAACCGGATCAGACGGTCACGCTGGTCGAACCGACTCAGGCCGCGGCAACGCGGACAGCGCTCCGGGTCACAGAAGGCTCCTCCGGAATCCATCCCGAAGAGGAAGAGTGTCTCGATCTCCGGAAATGTGGAAAAGAATCGCTCGATCAGGTCGCGGTAGAAGGCCTGCACCCGGGGATGGGAGAAGCAAAGGACCTTGCCCTGGTAGGTCCCGGAATCGCTGAGGACTTCGGCCGGGTATCTCTCCAGCCAGACCTGCCGATCCGCGTCGGCTACCCAGGGGCCACCCTGGCAGGGAAGTTCGGTAAGCCATAGGGCGCAATCGAGCCCATGATCCCGGCAGTCTTCAACCAGGCGGCGCAGTCCTGCCTGGTTCTCAGCGACTTCATGGGGGTCAATCGCGTCGGGGAAAATCGGGCTGGTCACGTAACCCTGGAGGTGGCGGCGGCTGCCCTGCCAGTCGTGACTGATCAGACAATGGGACGCGCCAAGCCGACTGATAAAGCCGATGTCGGCCCGCTCGCCCGGCCAGGCGTCGAATCGGGGATGAAAGAACCGTTGATTGACCTGGAAACGTCCGTGCTGGTGCCAGTTGGCGGGAATCGTCTTTTCGAATTCGAGCTGCTCCTCGAATGCGTAAGCCGCGTGGAGCAGACCGCGTGGTGTGTTCCCGATCAACGTGACGCGGTCCCCATCGCGGAATCCCTCAAAGGCATCGCGGGCATCTCTCACGGTGTGCAGCTGGCTCCGGACTTGTGGAGTCAATGAATTCGGATCGGGCAGGTCGGCTCGCAGTCCGAGATGAATCTCTGCCAGACCGCGAGCTTCGCGTGGGTATCGGTTCAGGGCCGAAGACAGGACAGCCTCCGTTGTCCGGGCGATCCGATGCCGACTCCATGAGTGGATCGATGGGCGATCGCCGGATTCGTGACTCAAATCATGCCTCCTATGCCTGGTGCCGGAAAGCGGCCACCGGGGACGCATGGGGGCTTCCCGGCTGGTTCAGCGCTTCTTCAATGAAGGCGAGCATGTTCTCCAGCGGCACATCACCCTCAACCGCGTGGGCCGGAGAGAGGATATAGTTACCCGATCGGCCGAGATCAATCAGCCGTTGCGTCTCCGCCCGGACCTCGTCGGGAGTTCCATAGGGCAGGGTGTGCTGGGTGGAAAGACCGCCATGAAAGGTCAGACGGCCCCGGTATTGCCGCATCAGTGCGGGTACGTCCATGACCTCAGGCTGGAATGGGTTGAAGCAGTTCACTCCGAGTTCGATCAGGTCGTCAAAGAGTTCGTCGACATCCCCGCAGGAGTGAATGAAGACATACTTTCCAGACTCCCGGACGCGGCCGTACATGCGCTGGAGATGCGGTCGGATAAACTCGGTCCAGAGTGCCGGTCCCATCTGCAGTCCGTGTTGCTGGCCCCAGTCATCACCGAAGTAGACGGCGTCGATATCGTATTCGAGGGCCTTTTCAACCTGCGCGATATTGTAGTCGGTGATGGCGTGAAGCAGGTTGTGAACGAACCCAGGGTTTTCGATGAAGTCCATCATCAGGTTCTCCATCCCCCGCAGGGTCCAAGCCCGTTCGTAGAGGGAGAAGCCGATATTGAAGACCCGGAAGCGGTCCGGGTATCGGGCAAGCTTGTCGGGAATGTCACTGAAAAAGATCGGTGAATGGGGATCGGGGAACGAATAGCCCGCCAGGGTGGGTTCCGTCAGTTGCGGGTTCTCCACGTTGCCGATGTCCTTGTCGATCGTCCGGTCCCAGACCACGCCGAAGACGTCCTCGACCCGGTCATGGCCGATGTCCTTGAAGAAACCGATCCCGTTGCCGAGCCCGAGAAGGTGGTTGTGGAGAACCGGTTCCAGATCATCGGTGCCATAGTGACCGACCAGACGCTGGTGGGCTTCCCGGGTGAAGCCAAACGACCAGGGCACATAGGGGGGAGGGTTCCCGGCAAGGACGGTCTTGATGACCTCACGCTTGGTCATGATGCCCAAACAATGGTGCAAGGCCCGGGCCGACTCAACCGCCGACTGCGGTCAACCGTCGAATCCGTTCCCATCGGCAGAGTCGACTCGAACCCTGCGGAGAACATCTGCGCAGCAAGGGGCTCTGGATCCCCGAAGGGCGCGAAGGAACACTAAGGAACACGAAGCAAGAGGAAGGTCCACCTGCGGAGTCGGCGATCCCGTCCGGTGGGCTCCGCCTGTTTGTAACATAATACGTTACAAAATCCGGGAGGGTCGGCGCGGGTTGGGTTCTGCAATTTCCCGGAGGAATGGGCAAGGCGGGCCAGATGGTTGATCGGTTCCGGACGGGTCTTGATGTGGACGGCCTGACGGCGTCCGATACGACCTATTTGGAAGGGCCGGGCTTGGAACTCCATTCAATGGCTTGAACACTTGGTGTTACTCGGGTAAGTCTGTTCGTCATGAACACGCTTCCCAGGAAAATCCTCGGCCGGACCGGCCTCGAAGTCACTCAACTCGGCTATGGTGCAATGGAGGTGCGGGGCACCCGCATCTGGGGCGGCAGGCCCTGCTCGGATGATCAGGCCCGGACGATTCTTCGGGCGGTGGTCGAATCGGGGATCAATTTCATCGATACGGCCAACGACTATGGTTTGAGCGAGCTCTACATCGGACTGCACCTGAAGGATCTGCGGGATCGTTTTTACCTGGCGACCAAGTGCGGGTGCCATGTGCAGTTTGCCGGTGACCACGATGAAACGCCGCATTTCTTCACACGGAGCAACCTGATGCGGAACATCTCCGAATCGCTGCAGAAGATGAGGACGGATTACGTGGATGTCCTTCAGTTGCACAATCCCGACGTGGAGACCTGCGAAGAGGAGGGGCTGGTCGACATCCTGAAGGAGCTCAAGGCCGCGGGTGTGGTTCGACATATCGGATGCTCGTCGACTTCGCCTCACCTGGGCACCTATATTTCCTGGGGGGCGTTCGACGTGTTTCAGATCCCCTACTCGGCGTTTGAGCGCCGGCATGAAAACCTGATCACGAAGGCCGGGGAGGCCGGAGCGGGAGTCATCATCCGCGGGGGTGTGGCGAGGGGCGAACCGGGAGCGGGTCTGGGTGGCGCGGACAAGTGGGTGACGTTTGAAAAGGCAGGTCTGGATGAACTGCGCGGCGAAGGAGAAAGCCGGACGGCGTTTCTGCTTCGGTTCACGCTGAGCCATCCCCATTGCCATACGACGATCGTCGGGACGATGAAGCCGGAGCATCTGACCGAGAATGTCCGGATAGCCTCAAAGGGCGCGCTCGCGCCGGATGTCTATGTCGAAGCGAAGAAGCGCCTGGATGCCGCCGGCGAATCACCGGAGGACTGACGCGCGACGAATGCCTCGATTTCCCTGACCGCTTCGCCGGGGCCATCCTCGTTCTGGAGGATTCGGCGGGCGTCGGCGACACGTTCCGCCAGCGAAGGATCCTGCTCGATCTGCTGAACGGTCTGGTGGAGCAACTCGGGCCACCGCGATTTTCGTATCCGGTGGCCCACACCGAGTCGTTTTACCTCACCGGAGAAGAAATGCTGATCGGCGATGTGAGGGACCACGATATGCGGGCGGCCGGCATGGAGGACGGAGGCGGTGGTGCCGGCTCCGCCGTGATGGATGACGACGGAGGCATGGGAGAAGAGTTGATCGTGGGAGCAGGGTCCGATGGAAAAGAGGTTGGGGTGGCCGGGGGGCGGCTTCAATCGACCCCATCCCTCCTGGATGATCAGTTTGCGCTCGCTCGGCCAGTTGTTCACGAGTCTTCCCATCCATCGCCCCGGGCGATCGTAGACCATGCTTCCGAAGGTCAGAATCGGGACCTTTCCCCCTCGGGTGAAAGCCAGGATTTCCGACTCCAGCTTACCACTGTGCGATGCTTGCCAGCGGGAGTAACCGACAAAGCGGAACCGTGGATTCAGTTTGAACGGAGGGTGCATCAACCCCTTGGATACACCGAGAAGGACGAGGTCGGCCGGCTTGCTGAAGAAATCCCGGACCTGGGGCAGACCCCGTGCCTTGAGCTCGCGGGCGATGGTCTGATTGATGACGGTATCGACAAGGAGATTGCCCAGTCGCCAGCAGGTCCGGTTCCACGACTGTTGGATCGGACCCGGCATGAACCGGAGTCGCGGCAGGCCCTCGGGCGGATGGTAGCGGGAGGGCACCGTGTTGTGGGCAAAGGCGAAGGTGGCAAAGGGGAGGCCGTGCCTTTCGGCCAGGGCCCGGTTCATCGGGAAGAGATAGGAGGAAATGAGAGCGTCGGCAGTCTGCAGATGGCGGTCCATCTCGTCGATCAGGGAGGAAATGTGGGGCCGGGCCGCCCGGTAGAGCGCGCGCAACTGCATCAGGGGGGTGGAGTGACTTTGAAGAACACCCATCCAGTAGGCGAGGTTGGCCTGGCTCCAGAGCGGAGGGATCTGGAGGTAGTTGAGGCCCGCGGCCTCGATTTCGGCTCTGAAGGGAGGGCTGGTGGCGAAGCTGGCTTGGTGACCCGCATTCTGAAGGGCCACACCGAGCCCGATCATGGGATAGATATCGCCGGTCGAGCCGTGGGAGGTCAGGATGGCATGCATGCCGAAGACGCTGTCTTAAGGGTGCTGAAGCATGTCGCAGAGATGGATTAGTGCTGTTGGGCGGGGAGTGGATTGGTTTGACTGAACGACGACTTTCATCACATGAGGACAGCCTACAGTGGGGCATAGAGACCTGACGCCGATGGAAGTAAAGCCATCCGGATAGGCGTCACCGAGACGTAACAATCGTTTAGTCGAACAATCGGGGTTCTTTTTCCTCGTCGCCGTTCGGAACTCCCCAATTATGGCCACTGGATATGGCGAACGAACTGACACTCGTGATCCTTGCGGCCGGGATGGGCAGCCGGTTTGGGGGACTCAAACAGGTCCAGCCGGTGGGGCCCAGCGGGGAGCTGATCATCGACTATTCGGTTTTTGATGCCATTCGGGCGGGCTTCAGCCGCCTTGTCATCGTGATCCGGGAGGAAAATGAATCCGAGTTTCGCCGGGCAATCGGAGATCGCCTGGCCCGGCACCTGCCGGTGGCTTATGCCTACCAGAGTCTCGATAGATTGCCGGATGGACATTCCGTTCCGGCCAATCGAACCAAGCCCTGGGGAACGGGCCATGCAGCACTGGCGGCCTCCGGGAAGGTGTCCGGTCCGTTCGCGGTGATCAATGCTGATGATTTCTACGGTGCCGGGTCGTTCGCGGCACTCGGGGGTTTTCTGGGGAAGTCCGATGGGTTTCCGGGAGTCTATGCCCTGGTGGGTTTCCCCTTGCGGCGGACTCTATCCGAGGCCGGTGCCGTGTCCCGGGGGGTTTGTGCTGTGGATTCCGGGGGATTCCTGCAGACGGTGACGGAGCGGACCAGTATTAGGGGAGGATCGAAGGGCATCGGCTATGAAGATGCCGCCGGAGGTGTGCATCCGTTATCCGGAGACGAAATCGTCTCGATGAACATGTGGGGCTTTGGACCCGACGTTTTTGCGCGACTCGAGGAACGTTTCCGATCCTTTCTGGACGCGGGTCGTGGGGCGAACAATGGTGAGTTCTATCTCCCGGAGGCCATCAACGATCTGGTTTCGACGGGCGAGGCGACGGTCCGCGTTCTACCGACCGATGAGACCTGGTTCGGAGTCACCTACCGGGAGGATCTTGAAGCGACAAAGACTGCGATCAGTGCCTTGATCGCTTGCGGGAAATATCCCGGGAGGCTTTGGGGGTGAAGCGTGCCGCGATGCGGCAGAGAGGACGATAGGCGGCGGGCGGATGATAGTGGACGGACCGGCCGGGGTTACCGTCCCAGGTTCTTCGGGCCGAAGGCGTCGGGGAGGAGCTGGTCGAGGGTCGTTTCTGAAACCAGATTTCCATCGGGGTCCCCGATGAAGACAGGGATTCCCGGGGCGAACTCGTGAATGACCTGTCGGCAGGCGCCGCAGGGACTGCCGCCGCCTTCGAGGCAGACGGCCAAGGCGGTGATTGTGGTGCAGCCTTCCGATACGGCTTTGAAGATGGCGGTCCTTTCGGCGCAGATCGTCAACCCGTAGGAGGCATTTTCAATATTGCAGCCCGTGAACAGCTGTCCGTTATCAGTGAACACGGATGCACCCACGCGGAAATCGGAGTAGGGTGCGTAGGCTCTCGCGCGGGCTTCGGCGGCCGCCATCAGGAGGCGAGCTCGGTCGGAATGGGAAATCATGGCAGGGCAGAGAGAGGCGGTGAGGTCGCGGCCGTCAAGGTTGGGCGCCGGTGATCCGGTCAATGACCACTGCGCTGTCGGGTGGTTGATCGGGGCCGACGGCGATGGCGGTGCGAAGGGCGGCCGCCGCGCCGGCTGCGTCGTCTTCATTGGAGGCATGGATGAGGGCAACGGGGCGGTCGGGTCCGACGGCGTCGCCGATCCGGGCGATCCGGGACAGGCCGACGGAGTGATCGATGCTGACAATGGCGTTGGGTCGGGTGCCACCGAGGCGAAGCACGATCAGTCCGACTTCCCGGGTATTCATTCCGGTGACGAAACCACCCACTTCCGGATACACCGGATGGACGATCCGCGCCTGGGGCAGGTGTCTTGTTGGATTCTCCACGAGGTCGGTTGGGCCGCCCAGGGCGGCCACCATCCGCCCGAAAATCTCGGCTGCCTTTCCCGAAGTCAGGGCGGTCGCGAGCTTCTTTTCGGCCTGCTCAACGGTGGAGGCCAGGCGGCCGAGGATCAGGAGCTCGGATCCGAGGGCGCGGACAACCCGATCGAGTCGCTCGGGCCGGTCCTTTCCGGTTAGGTAGTCGATGGCCACCTGGACCTCAAGGGCATTGCCCGCGGACGGGGCGAGGGACTGGTTCATGTCGGTGAGCAGCGAAGATGTGCGGGTTCCTGCGCCGTTGGCCACGCGGGCGATGCATTCAGCCAGCTCGCGGGACGATTCCGGGGTGGGCATGAATGCGCCGTTGCCGGATTTCACGTCCATGACGAGGGCATCGAGGCCGGCGGCCAGTTTCTTCGCGAGGATTGAGGCGGTGATCAGGTCGATGGATTCGACGGTCGCGGTCACGTCGCGAATGGCGTAGAATCGCCGATCGGCCGGGGTCAGGCGGTTGGTCTGACCGATGATGGCGACCCCGACGGAGCGGACGGTTTCGCGGAACACCTTGTTGGACGGTCGCGAGTTGTATCCGGGAATGGACTCGAATTTGTCGAGGGTTCCGCCGGTGTGGCCCAGGCGCCGTCCGGAAATCATGGGGACAAAGCCGCCGCAGGCGGCGATCATGGGTCCCAGCATGAGGGAGACGGTGTCGCCGACGCCTCCGGTCGAGTGCTTGTCGAGGATGGGTCCGGGCAGGTCGAGGTCGCTCCAATCGAGGACATCGCCGGAGTCGCGCATGGCGAGAGTCAGGGATATCCGCTCGTCAAGGGTCATGCCGTTGAAGAGAACGGCCATGCCGAACGCGGCTACCTGGCCGTCGGTGACCGAGCCGTCGGCGATACCGAAGGCGAACTGGCGGATTTCGTCGTTGGTCAGCGTCAGCCGGTCCCTTTTTTTCCGGATGATTTCTTGGGGCAGGAAAGTCATGCGGGTCAATTGGCCAGAGAGAGAAAGAACCCGGCGATGGTGGCACTCATGAGGTTGGAAAGAGAGGCGGCGAGGACCGCTTTCAGGCCCATGCGCGCGATGTCGTGGCGCCGGTTCGGGGCCATCCCTCCGAGACCTCCGAGAAGGATGGCAATGGAGGAAAGATTGGCGAAGCCGCAGAGCGCGAAGGTCATGATGGCCTGGGTGCGCGGGGTCAGGGCATCCTTGATCTGCACAAAGTCGGCGTAGGCGACGAACTCGTTGAGAATGACCTTCTGGCCGACCAGACGCCCGGCATCGATGGCTTCATGCCAGGGAACGCCGATGATCCAGGAAAGCGGGGCAAAAAGGACTCCGAGAATCTGCTGGAGGCTGAGTTCGGGCAGTCCGAGCCATCCCCCGACACCTCCGATCATCAGGTTGATCAACGCGATCAGGCTGATGAAGGCGAGAAGCATGGCGCCGACGTTGGCCGCCAACTTAAGTCCGCTGGCCGCGCCGGTCGCGGCGGCATCGAAGATATTGACCGGTTTGTCGTCATCGTCCGTCCTGTTGATGGTGCCGTCTTCGGGCCGGCCGGTCTCCGGATGCATCAGCTTGGCGAAGAGCAGCCCGCCGGGGGCGGCCATGAAGGAAGCGGCGAGGAGGAAGCGCAACTCGACGCCCATCCCGGCGTAGCCGGCCATGACCGAACCCGCGATCGAGGCGAGTCCGCCGCACATGACCGCAAAGAGTTCGGACTGGGTCATGCTGGGAATATAGGGCCGCACCACGAGCGGAGCCTCGGTCTGGCCGACGAAGATATTGGCGGCGGCCGAGAGGGATTCTGTCCGGCTGGTGCCAAGCGTGAAATGGAGGGCGCCGCCGATCGTCCGGACCACCCATTGCATCACCCTGAGGTGGTAGAGGACCGCGATGAGCGAGGAAAAGAAGATGATGATCGGGAGTACCCTGAACGCGAATACGAAGCCGAATCCCCCGAAGACTTCATACATGGTGTCGCTGACCAGGCCTCCCAGCATGAAGGATATGCCGGCGTTGGACGAATCGATCACTTTTTGAACACCTGCGGAAAGGAAAGCGAGGGCGGTCTTGCCGACGGGGACAAAGAGGACGATGCCGCCGATGAGGAATTGGATGAGGAAGGCGCCCAGGACGGTGCGGATCCGGATCGAGCCGCGGTTTCGTGAAAAGGCAAAGCCGATGCCGAGGAGAACAACCATGCCGAGCAGGCTGATGAGGGTATTCATGGGTGATCAGACGGGCGACAATTGACCGAAGAGCCCTTTGGGGGCGATGGCATGACGGTCGATTCGTCGGTCATCCGGGTCAATCGAAATAGCGGTCGTATCTGAATCGTGATATCCGCTTGGGACCGTCTTCCGGTCGATTCCCGCCGGGGATCCTCAGTCCGAGAACAGTGCCTCGACGTTGGCGACGGGTGTGCCCATGATAAGGGCATTGGAACTGCCATGAAAATAGCGGGTGCCTCCGGATTCCGCAATACAGCGCCGCGATTCCTCGCGGACCCACTCGGGGGAATTCAGTTGGATCCTGGGGCAGGACAGGTTGTTCCAGAGAACAAGGTCCGGATAGGCCTGCCGCACCTTAATGGTGGTCATGCCGGCGTCGCGATCAACTTCGCCGTAACCCGGGCAGGCCGCCTCGCGGAAAATCATGTCGGCGACCGACCAGAGGTTGCCGTCGGTTCGAAAGACATAGTGGATGCCCAGATCGGTGAGACCATCCACCATGTATTTGAGGGCCGGTAGGTGGACCTGCCGAAATGACTCGGGTGAAAAGAAAGGACCGTCGTTCCCCGCCATGTCACCGCCACCGAGGAGAACCTTGGGGTAGGGTGAATTGGCCAGAGCCCGACCCAGGGCCAGGCCTCTTTCGGCCTGAAGCATGAGGTAGCGACGCACGAGGTCGGGATGGGTGATCATGGCCATGAGCATGTCTTCATCATACCCGACGGAGATCTCACCTCCGTTGCAGGGGATGAAGAACTCATCTCCATAGGCTTCGCAGATGCGGCGATGATCGGGATTCAATTCCACTCTGGCGAGTTCGCCATCGGCGAGGCGGGCTTCGCCGGCTTCGACCTTGGCCCTTAGCGTTTCGATCGGGTCGGCGAGGGGATTGGCGCGAATGGATCTGGCGATCCCGAAGTCACCGGTCTCCGGCATGTAGGCGTGAATCTCGTGATCGCCGTCCGGGTCGCCAAACAGAAACGAATGTTCGGCGAGCTGGCGGGTCGGTTTGACCGTCTGGCGCCAGGGCATCCGGTAGACATCGATATCGAGGGCCCGGCCGAGCTCTGCCAGATCGTGGAAGAGGGCGTCGACGAAGTCGGCGTGGGCGGCACCCCCTCTTGCCAGGGCCAGGGTCTCGGCGTAGTGGAGAGACCCGGTCCCGGTATGAACCGGCCGACCGAGAATCCGCGAGGAAACCTCGCAGGCGATGGCCGGAATATAGCGGGGCGGCCGGTCGACCTGACGTCCCTCGATCGCGGCCAGACAACGCTCGTGTCGTGTCATCCGGCCATGATGGCCGAAGCGGGCCCGAGAGCAAAGCAGGAACTGACCGTGATCCGGCGAACGGCATTGAATCCGTTCGCCCTAGAACGAACACTGTGCCGACTTCATTGGCCTCTTTGATTCCCAGGGCAATGCGTCGAAGCAATCCGGCGGCGGATCACCAGACAATCTCAGGGCAGATGCGAATCTGCAATAGACTGGACCTCTGGACGTTGCACAAGATCGCTTCGGGCCTGCTCAACGGACCGGCCGGCTTTCCGACTGTATTCGTAGAGGGCGTCGTACTCGAACTTCCATCGTCTGGCTCCGGACGGGGTGGTGACTTCCTTGGCAGGAACCGGACCGTGGTCGGTGTCGATCTGGACCGCCCTTCTCGGAAGGATCCGACGCTCCACCGGGTGGTAGCGGACCCCGATCGTGGTGGTCTCCTCGAGGAGAAAGTCGCTCACCACATTGAGCTTCTCTTCGGTCACGAGGACGGAGAGGCAGACTCCGGCCCGGCCCTTTTTCATCTGGACCGGGGCCAGCTGGAAATCGATGGCGCCGGCGGCCATTAGATCGGCCTGGAACCGGTCTCCCAGATATTCTGCCGGGGTGTCGTCGACATTGGTTTCGACCACGAAAAGGCGTTCGCTCCCGGGTTGCTCGGTGACCAACGATACCCGAATAACGTTGGCGCTCTGAAAATCCTTTTCCCCGCAACCGTAGGCAATTGTATCAACGGTGAGGGCGGGTGGATTGAAGTCCGGGTCGAGGTAGCGAATGATGGCCGCTCCGGTGGGGGTGATCCGCTCGCCTTCCTCCCTTCCTTTGTAGGAGGGCATTCCGCTCAGCAATTCGGCGGTGGCGGGGGCGGGAACCGGGAGGATGCCGTGCTGGGTCCGGACCATTCCGAATCCGGTGCAGATCGGATCGCAGTAGGTCCTGGTGACGCCGAGGCGATCGAGGAGGACGGCGGTCCCGACAATGTCGATTATGGAATCCACTCCGCTGATCTCGTGGAAGTGAATGGTCTCGATCGGTATATCGTGGATGTGGGCCTCCGCTTCGCCGATCAGGTGAAAGATGTCGTGAGCGATCGTCTTGGCCCGTTTGCTGATGTGGGCGTGATCGATCAGTTCGAGAATGTCGGAAAGATGCCGATGCGCCCCATGCTCGTGAGAATGCCCATGTTCGTGATCGTGATCGTGGGAGTGCCCATGATGATGCCCGCGTTCCCCTTCGTGGTCATGATCGTGGTCATGGCTGTGACCCTCACCGTGATCGTGCTGGTGGTGATGGTGGTCCTTTTCGTCTTCTGCGGTGCTCTTGGGGGTCTGGCTGAGGTCGATCACCCTGACCTGGCGGCAGGAAATCCCGTTCTTGATGACGTCGCGGATTTCCACCTTGCCGTCAGGAAGGTGAAGCTTGTCCGGCAGGCTCAGGAGTTCGTCATGGGCATCGGTCAGCGACGCGAGGGCCCCGAGAAACATGTCGCCGGAGGCGCCGGAAAAGGGTTCGAGGTAGAGAGTGCTCATTTGAGGAGTCGGAGGATGCGGAAGGCAGCGATGGCCGCACCGTAGCCGTTGTCGATATTGGTCACGGTGATCCCGTTGGCGCAGCTGGCGAGCATGGCGTGAAGGGCGGTTCGTCCGTCGGAGGCGACGCCGTAGCCTATGCTGGTCGGCACTGCGATGATCGGCTGTGCAAGCAGCCCGCCGATCACGCTGGGCAGGGCGCCTTCGAAACCGGCCGCGACGATGAGGACGCGGAAGGTCCGCAGTTCCTTAAGGCGTGTCATCAGTCTATGGATACCGGCCACCCCGATGTCGTTGATGCGGGCGGCCGCCACTCCCAGGTAGTTCAGTGTGTAGTAGGCCTCATTGACGACAAACTCATCCGAGGTGCCGGCGGAGATGATGCCGACGGATTTCTTCCGGGAGGAGAGATCATGCTGGTGGAGGAGGAAGGCGCCTGAGACCGGATCGTAGGTGGAACCGGAGAAGGACTCCATGAGGGCGGAGGCCTTTTCCGGCTGAAGCCGGGTGACGAAGGCGTTTTTTTCGACTTCGGCATGTTGTCGCAGGATCACCTCGAGGGTCTCCAGCGACTTGGACGCGCCGTAAACAACCTCGGGGAAGCCGAGTCGGCTCTCGCGGTCAAAGTCCAGATTCAGATTTTCCATGCGGAATGCTTCTGGTGGAGGTCGGTCAGGCCCGGCCGATGGCCCGATTGAGTTTGCCCGAGACGAGTCCTTCGGCGTCCATTTCGACTGCGGTGAAACCGAGGTCTGCGAAGGCGGAAGTGATCTGCGGCAGGGCTTCTTCCAGCCGATGGAGATCAACCGCGGGCACCTCGATCCGGGCGGTCGAATCAAAGTGCCGGACACGAACCTGTTTGAAGCCCAGTCCGGCGAGAATCGTTTCCGCGTTCTCGATGCGCGTCAGTTTCTCCACCGTGACGGGCTGGCCGTAGGGGATTCGGGAACTGAGGCAGGGGCTGGCCGGTTTGTCCCAGACCTCCAGACCGAGTGCCCGGGCCAGTTCGCGCACGGCGGCCTTGGTGAGACCGCAGTCCGCCAGGGGCGAACGGATGGCGTTCTCTTCGGCGGCTTTAAGGCCCGGCCGGTAATCCCCGATATCATCGGCGTTGGTCCCGTTGAGCAGGGTGTAGCCGGGATACTCGGATCGGATATGATGGAGTTCCGTGTAGAGGTTGCTCTTGCAGTGAAAGCAGCGATCCACCGGGTTGGCCGCGTAATTGGGATCATCGATTTCCCGGGGATGGATCACCCTCAGAGTGATATCGTGGCTCCGGCAGAATTGATGGGCTATCGCAAGATCTTCGCGTTTGAGACTGGGCGAATCCGCGATAACACCGATCCCGCGATCCCCGAGAAATTCCCGGGAAAGGAAAAGGACAAGGGCTGAGTCGACTCCGCCGGAGAAGGCGGTCAGGGATCCCTTCAATTCTGAAAACCAGGCTTCGAGGGCGTCTGGGATTGTCGGGGCCATTCTTTGGGATGAGTTCGGAAAAAGGTTCGGAAGAAGTCGAGTATTTGCGTCATCCCTTCGGGGGTGTCAACCGACTCGCGCCATTTGGGCGGAGATCGTCGCAGAACGGCAGTCCCTGCGGGAGTTGTTGCCGGCGGAGTCCCGGGTGGTTGTCCGCGGGTGGCCGTCCGGGGTGAGAGGGCGTCAATTCAGCTCTTCCTGACCCGGGGCCAGCGACTTGAGATAGAGAGCGATGGCGCGGGCGTCCTCTTCGTTCATCCGATAGACCGGCATGGGCGGGCGGAGATAGGTATTACCGATGGTCCCTGTGGTCAGGACTTCAACCACCTCGTCCACCGAATAGTTGGGCAGGCCGGCAATCGCCGGGGCGTAGGCGGCCCAATCGGCAACCGGCTCGAGCGGTGTCGTACGGATCTCAGTCCCCATCAAGAGCCGGGTGGAGTCGAGCAAGTCGTTGCTCATTTTCGGGGTGTGGCAGTCGACGCACATGGCGACACCGAAAGCGAGGTAACGCCCTTTTTCGATCGCCTGATCCGCGATCTCCTCCTGGACGGTCGCTTGACTGAAAAGGGCGCAGGTGAAGAGCGTTGAGATCAGGGCAGAGCCGGCAATAGGGAATCGATTCATCGGGGCAGGATGGAGGATTGGGTTTCCGGAACGGTCAATTAGGATCCTATGCGTTTCTTCAGTCCTGTCGACCCGGTTTGAAGGATTTTCGTCAAGCGCCGTCCCCCGGCAACCGATTAATGAACCGCGACCAGCGTGAATGAACTGGTTTCGTCTCTGCAAATCCAGCAGTCTGCCCCGGAAAGCCCAATCACGATGAAACGATCGGCCATATCTCGCATCCGCCGTCTGGTGTCGATGGTCATCCTGACCGCTCTGCCGGCCCTCGGCGGCTGCGCCGTTGTCAGCGTCGGCGGGGCCGGCCTATCGGTGGGAGCGACTGCGGTGCGGACGACCGGAAAGGTGGCCGGAACGGCAGTCGACGTGACGGCATCGACCGTGCGCGCCTCCGGGGCGGGTGGGGTCGAGTCGACCCCGGGTGATCCATGATTCGGGAATCGGCCCCCGCTTCACGGGGTGTGCTCGCGGGCGTAGCGGATCAGGGCTCGAAGGTTTTCCGGAGGGGTCATGGGTGAGACCTCGCACCCGGAATTCACGATGTGGTTGGAGCCGGAAATGCGGTGGCAGCGGGCAGCCTCCTGGTAAACGGACTCGGTCGAGCCGGTCAGAAGAGTGGATACGGTGGAGACATTTCCGCTGATCACCCGTCCGGGTCCGAGGTGTTTGCGCGCGAGGTTCAGGTCAACCGGGAAATCCAGTTCGAAAATGTCGGCGGGCAGCTCCGCCATGGCGGGAAGCAGCGACTCGGTCTGGCCGCACATGTGCAGACGGGTGATGATGTTCGGATGGGCGGCCTTGATCGCTTCGAGGACCCGCTTCTGTCTGGGCTGGACGAAACGCCGGTAGTGGCCGGGGCCGATCAGACTGGCTGCGGCATCGCTCATGCCGATGGTGTCCACTCCGGCGGCGATCTGGGCCATGGCATAGGGGATCGCCACGTCGGCCGAGAACTCCAGCAGATCGTCGACAAACGACGGGTTTTCCAAGAAATCCATCATGACGTGATTCAGCCCACGCAATTCCTGGGCGAGGGCGAGCGGTCCTTCGACCCAGCCGACGATGGAGCGGTAACCCCCGACCTCCCGATACATCATCTCGATTCCCCGGATCCGGTCGTGCATCCGGCCGCCTCCGAGCGGATCGGGAATCCGGAACGTCTTCAACCGTGACATGTCAAGCAGGGCAGCCCGGTCTTCGTTGATGGCGGGACCCTGATCCTCAAACCACTCGACGCTGCCCTCGCCTGCGATATCGATGACTTCGCGGGCCGGATCGGAGCAGGTCAGGAGGCAATCGATGTCGAAATCCTCCGCCGTTTTGAGCTGGGCCTGGGCCATTTTGAGGCCATCGCGGGTGTAGTCGATGAAGGGCATCCCGGCGTGCCGGGCGGCGAACATCATTACCATGGGTTGGGCGGCGAGGGAGTCAACCGGCTTGCCGGCGAGGGTGGCGTGGATGCGCTCGAGCGGAGTCATCGGAAAAGGCGACTATGCCTTAATTGATAGTGAGGGTGACACCGACTCGAGGCAAGCGGGCATCGCCGGCGAATTCGCCTATGGCGGGATATTCGAACGTATCCGCACTCAATGACCGACACTACTTTGCGACTCGAGTGCGGCCAGTCGATTTTCGAGTTCCTTGATCCGTTCGAGTGTTTTGGGCAGGCGCCGAATGTGAACCCGCAGGCGCTGTTCCTCCTGAATCGGGACCGCGGGATAGCCGAGGTAGGTATGACCGCCGGGAAGGTCCTTGAGGACGCCGGCTCGTGCCGCGAGGGTGGATTGCCGGCCGATGGTGACGTGGCCGGCGATGCCGACCTGCGCCGCGGCGACGACGTAATCCTCCAGTATGGAACTCCCGGCGATTCCGGTCTGGGATACGATAATGCAGTGTTTGCCGACGATGACGTTGTGGGCGATCTGGACGAGGTTGTCGATCTTGGTGCCTTCGCCGATCCAGGTCCGTCCAAAACGGGCCCGGTCGATGGTCGTTGCCGCACCAACTTCCACATCGTTGTCGATCTGGACAATGCCGGCCTGACGAATCTTCCGGTGACGTCCCTTTTCCAGAACATAGCCGAATCCATCCGCGCCGATAACGGCGGACGAATGAATGATGACGCGTTCGCCGAGCAGGCAGGCCTGAAGGACGGTGGCGTTGGGATGGAGAAAGGAATCCTTGCCGATCCGGACATCGGGCCCCACGTAGGCATTTGCGCCGATGGTCACGCCGTCACCGATCCAGGCCCGTTCATCGATGACGGCTCCGGGTCCGACACAGACGAGTCCGGGATTGATCACGACATCTTTTCCGATTGTGGCGGACGGATGAATGCCGGCCTTGAAAGGGATGGGTTGAAGGCCGAACTTCTCGACGATGATTTCGAAGGCTTGGGACGGGTTGGCGACTCCGATGCAGGTCAGCTTGTCCGGGAATTGTGTCGTTTCCGAGGGGACAAGCGCCGCGGTGGCCGCAGTCTCCATGAGCTGCTTGTGGTAACGGGAATCGTAAAAGAAGGTCAGGTCGCCCGGCTTGGCTTCCTTGAGGGACGCGAAACCAACGATTCGATGGTCCGGACTTCCGGAGAGAAGCGTCCCGTTTATGAGGGTAATGAGTTCACCGACGCTGACGTCCATGCCGCTCAGTGTTCATAGAAATCCGGCGGTGTCACGAATTTCAGAATTTCGGAAGATTGCGCCCGAGAAAGGTGTGTTGTTCAATGTCGAGGACGGAACCACTGACCGGTCCGGACTCATCGCTGAGGAAGTAAATGGCGGCGGCGGCGATCTCCTCGGGGGTGAAGAGGCGCCCGGACGGCGTGAAGAATCTTGAGAGGTGGGACGGCCAGTTGTCGGGACGTCCCTGATCCCGGTAGCGCTGGTATTCCCCTTCAGTCAGGACCCAGCCTGGGTTGATCTGGTTTATGCGGACACCGGATTCGCGGGTGAGGGTATCACCAAGATTCCGGGTCAGGGTCATGAGGCCTCCCTTGGAGATGGAATACGGGACCATGTGGCCTTCACCTGCGTGGGCGTTGACCGAACCGATATTGACCACCGATCCGCGGGTCCGGGTCAGGTGGGGCAGGGCGGCCTGGATAAGGAAGAAGGGCGCCCGCAGGTTGGTCGAGATGAAGCGGTCGAAGAGTGCCTCATCGGTATTCTGGATGGTCCCGTTGCCGACCAGAGCGGCATTGTTGACCAGCCCGTCCAATTGCCCGAACGACTGAATGGCGTGGTCGACAACGGCGGCGGAAGAACCTGGAGCAGTCAGGTCGGCGACCCGCAACGCCGTCTTTTCTCCACCGGGGTCGAGCTCCGTCCGGACGGCGGCACCGAGTTCCGCCTCAAGACCGTGGATGAGGACCCGGGCCCCTTCCTCGAGGCATTTCCTGGCAATGGCCTTCCCGATGCCGGTGGTTGATCCGGTCACGATAATGACTTTGTCCTCGAGTCGCATGGAAAGAGAAACGGTTGAAGCGCGCCTCAGTTTTCCGGTTTCAAGACAGCTTTGACGATGGCGCCCGAATGCATGGCTTCAAACGCGTCATGCCACTTGTGGAGTGGCCAGATACCACCGAGGATCGGGGAGAGGTTGAGACGGCCGGATCCGAGGAGTTCGAGCACACGTTCCCAGACCGGCCAGTTGTGAGAAAAGGAACCCTGCAAGGTGACGTTTTTCTGGACGAGCGGATCCAGCGAGAATCCAAGTGGTTGCGGTCCCCAGCCGACCTTCGTGATCCAGCCGGCGGGCCGGACGAGATCGAGCGCGGTCTTCAGGGTGGCGGAAATACCGGCAGCATCGATGACGACATCGACGCCCAGGCCGTCACCTTGCCGTGCCCATTCCGTCGGATCGCCGACAATGGGGTGACACCCGATCAATTCCGCGGTATCAAGCCGGATCTGGTCGGCCGGCAACCCGGTCACGGCGACGTCGGCCCCCGCCAATCGGGCGATGCTCGCGCAGAGAAGCCCGATCGGTCCGGGGCCGATGACGAGCACCCGGCATCCCGGAGTGATCCGGCTGTTGTTCATGACCGCGTTGTAGGCCACGCAGCAGGGCTCGGTCAGGGCGGCGTGTTCCGACTTCAAGCTTTCAGGCACCCGGTGCAGGCAGCGTTCGGGGACCCGAACAAAGGTGGTCATCGCCCCATCCACCCCATAGCCGAAACCCTTGCGATCGGGGTCGAGGTTGTAGAGACCCCGACGGGTCATGGGGCTGTCGGGATTGATGACGGCCGCGGTTTCTGAAACGATCCGGTCGCCCTCCCTCCAGGAAGAGTTTTTTCCCGGCATTTCCTCGATCACTCCGCAGAATTCATGACCGAGAACAACCGGGTAGTTGACCGACCATCCCTGCTGCCCGGTCCATTGGTGGAGATCACTCCCGCAGACTCCGACGGCCAGGACCCTGACCAACACTTCACCGTCGTCGGGAGTCGGGCGCGGGATGTCGCGGAGTTCGACGGAAAAAGGGGTTTTGGAAAAATTGACGACGCCGGGTGTGGAATTCATGGGAACTGGGAGAAGCCTGGGGGATTCAGGACTGCCGGTGGACGGCCTCGCAGATCAATCGGAGAGAGCCCTCGAGGTCCCCGCCGGCGGTGCGGAATGCATCCGCATCGATGGTGAGGGGCGCACCAAGCACAACGAGTGGGGCTCCGTAGCCGGGGCACTGGATGGCCTGTTCGATGCTGAGGCCCCCGACGGCTTGAACCGGGATGGACACGGCCTCGACGACCGCCCGCAGCTGATCGAGCGGGCTGGGCATGCGTTCCCCACGGGCGGCGATGCCCCGCCGTTCGTCGTAGCCGACGTGATGGACGATAAAATCGCAGCCGAGATCTTCCAACCGCCTTGCCGATGCCACCATGTCGGGCGCGGCCAGATTGTCACCCATGACCTTGACATTGAAATCCCGCCCGGCCTGGACGACGCACTTGATGGTTTCGGGGTGGGCCCGCTCCATCACGACGACATGAGTCGCCCCGGCTTTGGCCATCATCTCCGCTTCGAGGTAGCCTCCGTCCATCGTCTTCAGGTCAGCGACGATCGGCACGTCGGGAAAACGCTCCCTCAAGCCGCTGACCGCCCTGAGGCCCTCGGCGAGGATGAGGGGTGTCCCGGCTTCCAGCCAGTCGACGCCCGCACGAAGCGCCATGGTCGCGGTCTCGATCGCTTCGTCCAGCCGGGTCAGGTCGAGAGAGATCTGCACGATCGGTTTCATGGGATGGACAACAGACGATCCGGGGCCTTAAGACAAGCCATCCGGACGGGTTCGACACCCTTGCCCTTGGCCGGTGATGGGTTTTCATCAAAGACAGTCGTTTCGGCCGTCACCCTCCGCATCCAAACCTTGAGTCCCGAGTCGCCTGACAAGGATCACCAGTCCATGAAAGAAAGCCGCCATCCCCATCCTCATGTTGACCCCCGACAGCCGAGAAACAATGACCGGCTCGGGACAAATCCGCCGGTCTTTGCCTGGAAGCCTCCGGCGGGCGAGGTCAGGGTCCGGATTTCAGGCACGCATCCTCCGGTCTACACGAGTGTCCTGGTCGAGTCCAAAGATGGCTACCGTCTTGAGGTGGCCCGGGATCTCGATTTCGCCGACAAGGTGATCGATCTTCCAGGGCTGGTGGATCCGGTCCATCTGCCCGAGAAGGCGTTGCCGGCCGGCGGGTATTTCTGGCGGTGGTCGTCGGGCGAGGCTGTTTCGGAGGTATTCTCGTTCACGATTCCCCAGGACGCCGTCCGGCTCGAGGTGCCTCCGGCCGAGACCTGGCTCGAGGCATTCTCAGGACCACATCCCCGGGTTCAGGTCTCGGCGGGAGACCTGCCGCAACTGCGCTCACGGCTGGAGCGGGATCGGCCCTCCGAGCGTGCCGCCATGATTGCCGAAGCGGATGCGATTCTGAAGGAAGCCCATCACTACCCCGAGCCTGAGCGGCTCCCGGACCGCGAGGTGGATTACGAGGCCTTCTGGGCGATCTGGTATCCGACCATGTGGGGCACCCGGCGCTTTGTCAAAGGGGCCGAGGTGCTAGCCTTCGCCTACCTGGTGACCGGCATTTCGGAATACGGTCGTGCGGCCTGTCAGCGACTGGACAGTGTCGCGCGTTGGGACCCGGAGGGCTCCACCTACCTGGGGCACAATGACGAAGCTCATATGAGCGTCATCTGGAATGGCCCGATTGCCTGTGATTGGGTCTGGAATCTGTTCACCGAAGAGGAGCGCACCCGTGTGATCGAGCAATACCGGCGCAGGGGCGAAATCACCTTTCATCACATGCATGATCAGGGCTGTTACGGGGTGAACCGCTTTGATTCCCATGCCGGTCGCGAGATTGTCTTCCTGGCACAGATGGCCCTGGTTTTTCACCAGGAAATCCCAGAGGCACGCGAATGGTTGCGCTGGTTGCGTCCGGTCCTGGGAGGCATCTGGCCGGTTTGGGCGGGCGATGATGGCGCATGGTCGGAAGGTGTTTCCTACGCCAATCCGTACGTCACCATCATGAGCCGGTTCGTTTCGATTCTCAAGCATGGCGCCGGCATCGATCTCTACCGGAGACCGTTCTGGAAAAACTTCTGCAAGTGGAAGCGGTGGGTTCAGCCGCCCTACGCGGAATGGACCGGATTCGGCGACCATTCCGAGCGTTGGAGAGACGGATGGACGGCCACAGCCGACATCGTCGAGCTGATTGCACGGGAAACAGGCAGCCCGGAGTTTCTGCCCTACGTGGCGGCCTTCCGTCGGGAGATAGACGGGATGGAGGCGGCGCCGGCCGGCCGCGCCCTGCCAGCCACCAATCCGACCCTGCTTTTGGCGCCACCCCTCGAGGCTGAACCGGGGCGGGAGGCTGCGGATCGTCCAGGGGGCCGGGTCAGCGCCGTTTTTCCCTACGCGGGCTGGGCGGCCATCCGTACCGGGTTGGCCGGGGGAAGCGACGATGTGGCGTTTCTCTTCCGGAGTTCCCGATTCGGAGCGTTCAGTCATTCCCACTCGAACAACAATGATTTCATCGTCCATGTCGGCGGTCGGATCATGGCGATGCCTTCGGGATACTACGCCGGATATGGTTCGAAGCATCACGCCCATTGGGTCTGGCATACCAAGGCGAACAATTGTATCACCCTATCGGACGCGCCGCAGCTGATGCGGTCCCACGAATCCCAAGGCTATGTCATCAACGGATTTGAGGACGAGCGGATCGCGTATTTCTGTGGCAACGCCGATGCGAGCTATCGTCTGCAGGCCAGACGATGCCGCCGGCATGTGGCTTATCTGAAAGACGTGGGGTGTTTTTTCCTGGTGGATACCTTTGAGGCTCAACCGGGCATCACATCTTCAGTCCAGTGGAACATCCATTCCTGGAGTCCCTTCGCGGTGGATCCTGACGGGAAGGGCTTTCATCTGCAGCGCGGCGAGAGCGGATTGCACGGTTCGTTTCTCTTTTCCCATGAGTCGTTTGTATCGCTTCGGGAAGGATGGGACCCGCCGCCGGGAACCGGGAAGAATTCCGATCAATGGCATAATCAATACCACCTGCGCTTCACGCCCGCGGTTCTGGCCGAGAAACGCAACCTGGGTGTCGTGCTTCGCCCGGATTACCCGGGGTTTCGCAAGCCCGAGATCAGGCGGGAGCGGAGGGGGACTGCCGAAGTGGCCGAGATCGACGGGTTCAGCCTGTGGGTCAACCAGGAGGAACGCATGGATGTGGCCGGTCGGGAATCCGATGCGATCGCCGCGATCGTGATGGATGGTCGGGTCTACGAGATCCGGGAGGAGGGAGTCGCCCACAGGGGGCAGTGAACGATTCCCGGTGCAGGACCGGCGCCGCTGTTATTCAAGCCGCCCAGCTCCTGCGATGTAGTTCCTGCCAATCAGGTTCACGTGGCTTAACGAGTGACTCGAATGTGGGACGTGGCTTGTCCGTGACCATTCACCGCTCATCCGGTCCCCAAGACTGACTTTGCGAAGGCGCACTCCATGTGCGCAGTTTCGAAGAGCGTCTCAGAAGGGAATCCCCGAGTGCACAACACCGTCTAGGCGGGAAAGGCGCCTTCGATCCGCTCGCAGAAATGGTGAATGAGGAAGAGGTGGGCCTCCTGGACAGATGCGGTCTGATCCGACGGGATGATCACTTCGATCGTCGCCAGGCCCTGACAAGCCCCGCCCCCCTTGCCGAGAAGAGCAAGACTGTGGATGCCGTGCTTTCTGGCCGTTTCGAGAACGGTGACCAGGTCCCGGGATTGACCACTGGAACTCAGACAGACAAGCAGGTCGCCCTCAGTGGCGATTCCTTCAAATTGGCGGACGAAAACCTGGTCCCAGCCGAAGTCGTTCCCAATACAGGACATGAGGGTTCCGTCGCTGGTCAGGGCGACGGCGGGCAGGGATCGCCGGTTCGACCGGTAACGTCCCACCAGTTCGGTGGTCAGGTGCTGGGCCTCGGCGGCACTCCCGCCATTGCCGCAGGCGATCAGTTTGTTGCCGGTTTTCAGGGTCTCCAGGATGAGATCTCCGGCGGCGTCGATGGCCGGACGGATCGTCCGGAGGGCGTGGAGTGTCTCGAGAGATTTCTGCAGGCTCTGGTCAAAAGTCATCATCGGAAAGGGAGTGTGATTTGGGGAGTGGCGAAGTCGAATCCGAAAGACCGTCTCGAGAGTTTGTAACGTATTATGTTACAAATGGGTTGTTTCAGTCGGATTATCAATCAGTTGAATTGCCGCGAATCCGAGACGCGATGAGTGACAAACCCCGCGTTGTGTTTTTTCCGGGTTTGCAGCTTCGGGAGAATGTGGGAGAGTGGCAGAACGGATGGCCTATTTTGATTTTAATGCCACGGCACCACTGCACCCGGTAGCCCGGGAGACCTGGCTCAAGACATCGGCAGACGCCTGGCAGAATCCGGGGAGTCCCTACCGTGCCGGTGCGCGGGCGCATGCCCGGCTGGTGGAATCGCGTGAATGTCTGGCGGGGTTGCTCGACTGCGGGCCGGAGAGGATTGTCTTCACCTCCGGTGCGACGGAATCCGACAATACCGTCATTGCGAGTGTCGCGTCCGTGAGCGGGCAGAATGATCGGATCGCCGTCTCACCAACCGAGCATCCGGCGGTGCTGGAAGCGGCCGACCGTTTTTGGGGCGACCGGGTGATTTGGCTTCGGGTGGATGGAGCCGGGCGGATCGACGAGGCGCATCTGGAGGAGGTGCTGGTCGGGTTCAGACCTCGGCTGACGTGCATCATGGCCGCGAACAACGAGACGGGTGTGGTGGCACCGGTGGTGCGTTTGGCGGAACTTTGCCGTCGGCACGGATCGCTCATGCTTTGCGACGCCACTCAGTGGATCGGGAAACGACCCCTGGAGAATCTGCGGCTCCCCGACTTCCTGGTTGGCGGGGCCCACAAATTCGGCGGGCCGAAAGGGGTCGGCTTCCTCCGGCTGCCGAAAGAGGGCCAGTTCTCGTCTCTGATACGCGGGGGCAGGCAGGAGAACGGGCATCGGGCCGGAACCGAGAACATCCCCTCGGTCGCCGCGATGACGGCGGTGCTTTCACACCTGAAGGAGGAGTGGGACTGCGGCATCCCGGCAAGGGAGGAGACGAGGCGCGACTTCGAATCCAGTCTGAAGGGGAAGGTGCCGGGGGTTTGCATTGTTTCAGAAGATGCCGAACGGCTCTGGAATACGGTGTCTGTCATCATGCCGCACGGTGAGAACACCTGGTGGGCCCGGAAACTGGACGCGAAGGACTTCCAGGTGGGAACCGGGTCGGCCTGTTCGACGGGAGAGGCCGGCCCTTCACACGTCATGAAGGCCCAGAATATCCCGCCGGATCAGGCCCGAAGGATGGTGCGGTTGAGCAGCGGCTGGTCGACGGGACCCGAGGACTGGCGGGACCTGGCGGTGTTGATCGCGGAACTGGCCGCGGAACAGGCGGCGGGTCCGGTCATCCGAATCGTGAATTCCGCTTCCTGATGATCCTGCGACGCCTCGGCATTCAGGACTTCCGCAATATCACAGCGGCCGGGATCGAGTTTGAGCCGGGCAACACATTTCTTCTCGGGTCGAACGGGCAGGGCAAGAGCAACCTGATTGAGGCGATCGGGTTCATGACGGCACTTCGGGCGTTTCGCACCCATGAACAGAAGGCTCTGATTCGACACGGTGAGGAGGAGGCTGCGCTCGCCTACGTGTTGGAGAGCAGGACGCGCGGGAGGACGGAATTGACCATTCGATTGCGGGCCCAGGGGCGGAGCGTGGAACTGGATGGGGAGCCGGTCAGACGCTTTGCGGAGGTCATCGGCCAGTTTCCCACCGTGGTCTTTGCCTCGGAGGACATTCAGCTCATTCGGGGTGGTCCGGCCAATCGTCGGAGGCTGATCGATCTTTTCCTTTCCAGTCTGGACACGGGTTATCTGCGTGCGCTCACGCGGTATCACCGGAGTCTGCGGGAGCGCAATGCGTTGCTCAGAAAGGACGCCGCCGATGGCCAGTTGGCCGCGTTTGAGCAGGTCATGGCGCCGTTGGCGGCGGAGGTCTTCCGATCGAGGACTGCGGTGGTGGCCTCTTTGGAGGAGGCATTGGGCCGCTTTTATCTGGGCTTGTGCGGGGGGGCGGAGGATCCCCGGTTTCAGTTTCGTCCCGATGTCCGGACGGACGACGAGGAGGCATGGTTGAAGGTCTTCGGCGATGGCCGAGCCCGGGACCGGCAGATGAAATCGACCCAGAGGGGCCCTCAGCGCGACGATTTCCGATTGCTGATCAACGGACGCGAGGCGCAGGATTACGCCTCGGAGGGACAGCAGCGCGGCCTGGTGCTGGCCCTCCGGTTTGCGCAGATCCAGGTCATCCGCGACCGGACGGGGGCCATTCCCATTGTCCTGGCCGACGATGTCCTGGGCGAGCTGGATCCCGTGCGCCGCGAACGTTTCTGGCGTCATCTGGATCCGGATACGCAGGTCATCGCCTCGGGCACGACCCCTCCAGAGGCGACGGATCCCCGGGGGTGGCGGATTCTCGGGGTCGAGGACGGCCGGTTTGCTTTTGCTTTGACGCCGGGCAATCCGTTCGCGAGAACCGCGACCATGATACCTCTTGAAGATTACTCCGAGGACATCATCGGGAAGGTGATGCGTGGCCGGGGGATTTCGAAAGACCAGCTCTGTCGTGATGCCGGCATCTCAGGCGACGAGTTGAGCGGACTGCTGCGGGGGGAGCCACTGGAGGCTGCCCTGCGCAAGGTGGCTCCGGTTCTTGAGCTTGGTGCGGATCAGCTCGTGGTATGCGCCAGGAAGACCTGGTATCCGGATCAGCCGGAGAAACCCGTTGGGTTCGCCTCGGCCAATACCACCTTTCACGATATGACGGTCAACGCCTATGTGGTCTGGGACACGGCGACGCGCGAGGCGGTCATCTTCGATTCGGGGGCGGATTCCGAGCCCTTGATCGAGGTTGTCCGGACGAACCGGCTGGCGGTGAAGCTGATCCTGCTGACTCATTCCCACACCGATCATGTGATCGACCTTCCCAGGCTGGTCGAGGCGGTCGGGAATCCTCCTGTCTGGATCAATGCCCGGGAAAGCGGCGATGAGGATTTTCCCGGGAACGCCCACACCTTTGAGGCCGGAAAGACCTTCTCGGTGAGCGGTCTGTCGATTGAGTCTGTCTTGACGAACGGTCATTCCCCCGGAGGCACGACCTACCTGGTCAAGGGGCTCGATCAGCCGCTGGCCATCGTAGGCGATTCGCTCTTCGCCGGGTCGATGGGCGGGAGCATGACTGCTTACGAAACGGGCCGTCAGAACAATCTCAAAAAGGTCCTGACCCTGCCGGATGCGACCATCCTGGCGCCGGGACATGGTCCGCTCACGACGGTCGCCCAGGAAAAGTTGCACAACCCGTTCTTTGCGGGCCGAATCTGAATCAACCAACCCCAAAACAAGACACCAACGCATCTATGTCGGAAAAAATCGGATTTGTCGGAGTGGGACGGATGGGCGCAAACATGGCCCGCCGTCTCAAGGATTGTGGCTACGAAATCAGCGCTGTTTATGACGTGTTTCCGGAGTCTGCAGCCAAGCTGGCGGCGGAGATCGGTGCGAAGCACTGTGCCGCTCTCCCGGAGGTGACCGCTTTGGCGGACATCATCTTCACGGTGGTCACGGACGAGGCGGCCATGCTGGAGATTTTCGGTGGCGAGGACAGTCTCCTGGTGGGCGCGGCGGGCAAACTTTTTGTGAATTGTGCGACGATATCCCCGGCCACCCATATTCTGGTCGAACAGGCGGCGCATAGAGCCGGTGCCCAGACGATGGAGGCCTGCATGGCCTCGAGTATCCCGCAGGCTCGCCAGGGCACGCTCTACCTGATGGTTGGCGGGTCGAAGGAGAACGTGGCGAGGATCGAGACGATCCTGACCAAGCTCTCTTCGTCGATGCGGCACGTGGGCGGAACCGGTGAGGCGGCCAAGGTCAAGGCCCTCGTCAATATGGTGATGAACATCAACACGGCGGGCCTGGCCGAAGGTTTGGGGCTCGGTGATGCCCTTGGGCTGGACCTGACCATGCTGCGCGAGGTATTCTCGGAGACCGGTGCCAATTCCAATGTTCTCAGAACGGACGGAGAAGACATGCAGAATCGCGATTTCGCGTGCTTTTTCTCAGCCGAACATGCGGCCAAGGACAGCCGGATCGCGTACGAACTGGCCGTCACCTCGGGGCTGACACTTCCGCTTGCCCGGGTGACGAAGGAGCAGTTTGAGAAGATGGTGCAGATCGGGCTGGGCGGACTCGACAAATCCGGCATTGCGGAATTGACCTTCAAAGGTCGTCACGAGACCTGATCTCCGGTCTCCCGCCGAAGAGCCCTGACCAACAACCCTCCTTCCCTTCGAAACCATGAAAAAAAAGACAAAGACCCCAAAACTGTATCAAGTGGCGAATCTCTGGTCACTGGTGCATTATCCGACGGCGAAGCGTGAGTGGTCGCTCGAGAGAAAGCTCGCCGCGGTGGCCGAAGCCGGGTTCGACGGGGTCACCACGGCCCTGAACGAAGAGTCTGGAAAACTCGCTGCAAAGCACGGACTCAAGGTGGTCGGATTCCTGTCGGCCTCGCGGAAGAAGGACTTCCGTCCCCAGCTTGAGAAAAACCGCGACGGGGGAGCCTACGACATCAACGTGCAGCTGGGGGATCACGATACCACGACTGATCGGGCGGTCGACCTGGCGGTCCGCCTGATGAAAGAAGGCCGGAAACTGGGAGTGCAGCCGGCTGTTGAGATCCACCGCGACACCTGCACGGAAACACCGGAGAAGACCTATGCGCTGGCGGACGGTTATCGGAAACGGACGGGCGAAGTCCTCCCGATGACGCTCGACTATTCCCACTTTTCGGTGGTCAAGCACCTCTCGCCGGCCAATTTCAGCAGCCGACTGCTCGAGCGCAAGGATCTGGTTGAGAACGCCCGACAGGTTCATTTCCGCACCTTCAACGGGCATCATTGCCAGGTTCCGGTGACTGATGGGCGGGGTCGCCTGACTCCGGAGCTGAAGGACTGTCTGCCGGTCATCGGAGATATCTTCCGGATCTGGCTGAAGGGGAATCCCGGCCTGGACCAGCTCTGGGTCTGCCCCGAGATGGGCCCGGTTGCGGGTGGCTACAACTTCCATTGCCTCCCGAACAGTTGGGAGGAGGCCCAGCGCCTGCGCAAATTGATAGCCGCTGCCTGGCGCAGGGAGGTCGGAAAGCTCAAGTGAAGGCTTTCGGTGACCCCCGAAGGCGCGTGGGGGGATGCCTGCACGGATGCGACACTTCCGGACCGGCCGGTCTGTCTTTGTTGCCCGGGGATCAGCTGTCTTGAGTTTTGAAGCCTGGCAGTGGTCGCTGCTCGTTCTGGGGGCAGTCACGATCGGGATGGCCAAAACGGGCATACCCGGTCTGGGCATCATGTTCGTGGCCATTTTCGCCAATATCATGCCGGCGAAGACGGCCACCGGGCTGGTCCTGCCGATGCTCATCCTGGCTGATGTCGTCGCGGTGTTCTTTTACCGTCGTCACGCGGTGATCAAGTACGTGATCAAGCTCTTCCCCTGGACGGCGGCCGGGGTTGTTCTGGGGACCGTCGCCCTGGCCTACGTGGACAACCAGGAGGCGCGCCTCATGGTCGGCATCATCCTGATCGTGATGATCAGTCTGCATGTCGTGAAAGAGTGGGGACAGGCCGGTCGCAAGCTGGAGAGCGAGGTGGTCGATCATGCGGTCTGGTTCGCCCCTCTTATGGGGATCGTCGCGGGTTTCACCACCCAGGTGGCCAACGCCGCGGGACCGGTCATGATTCTCTACCTTCTGGCCATGCGGTTGCCGAAGATGGAATTCATGGGCACAGGTGCGATCTTCTTTCTCGCGCTCAACGTATTCAAGGTACCCTTCATGGTCGGGCTCGACATGATCACGCTCGACAGCCTGACCATCAACCTGCTCCTCGCCCCGGCCATCCTTCTGGGTACGCTGCTTGGAAGGCTTGTCATCCAGCGGATCAACCAGAAGGCCTTCCAGAATCTTGCAATCGGGCTGGCCTTTGTGGCCTCGATCAAGTTGCTTTTCTAGCCATGGCACGGATGACATCCCGCCAACTCTGGGCGGCCAAGCTGGCGGGCAAGGCCATGCCGGGACGGGTGGTCGATCTGCCTTCAGCCGTCCGGCGTCCCTTCAACGGGAGAATTCTCGGGGTGGATCCGAGCCTTCGGGGGACGGGGTTGGCGGTGGTGGAATTTCGCCCGGGCGCGTCCCCGCTCCTGCTGCATTGCCGGACGTTGTTGATGAAGAAGACGGTTTCGATGCCGGAGTGCCTTGCGGGAATTTACCGCGGAATCGCCGAGGCCCTTGACACCCACTCGGTTGAGCACGTTGCCCTGGAACAGACGATCTATGTGCAGAACTTTCAGACCGCCCAGATTCTGGGGGCAGCCCGGGGGGCGGCCATTGCGGCGGCCGCGGTGGCCGGGAAGGCCGTTTTTGAGTATCCGCCGCTCCGGGTGAAGCAGGCGGTCGTCGGGGTGGGGCGGGCGAGCAAGGAGCAGATGGCCCGGACTGTCATGGCCATGCTCGGTCATGGTGCCACCCTTGCCTACGACGAGGCTGACGCGGTCGGCGTGGCCCTTTGCCATGCCTTCACCTGGCGCGAGACCGGGGTTTGAAGGCGGATCGCAGGAAGGCGGGTCCGGAAGGAGACACGATCCACCAGGTCAAACCGATGCCGAGCCAGAGGGCCACGGTTCCGATGACCTCGTGAAGAAGCGTGTAGTGGTCCGGGAAATGCGGTGCGGTCATGCAGATGGCGACAATCCGGATCAGATTGAGGAGAAGGCCGATGAGGGCTCCGGAAAGGACGAGGGCGATTCTCCAGTACCAGGGTTCCCGACTGGTCAGGACAACGAGAAAAGCGAGAAGGGCGCAGGACGTGAGGAGTCCGAACCCGTTGCATTCGGTGGCGACGTTGAAGGGGGTACCGTCAACCAGGAGGATGACCTGCGGCACGTTTCCGCCGTCGATCATTCCAAGAGCGGTTTCGTAGTGGAGTGACTGAAGAATCTGACCCGCGCCGATCCCGGCGAGTTTCCTCAGGGGAAGATCGAGGAGGGGAAAGAGAACGACGATGATCAGAAACGCGGCGAAGCCGGTGGTCAGTTTCAGGCAGAGTCTGAGGTGTTCGTCCCCGACGAGGAAGACGGCGCCTCCGATGAAGGCGATCAGGAATCCCAGGAGCAGAGGAAGGGGGCTTCGCAGGAGAATGGCGAGGGCGCCCATGAGGTAGGCTGCGGCGACAAAGGCGAGGCTTATCCGACTCAGTTTGAATCGGAGCGATATTGCCTGGCGTTCGCGCCAGAGGGTCACGGCAAGGGCTGCGCCCAGAATGAGGATCGAGTACTGAACCTGATCGCGTGAAACGGTCTGTTCCGCCAGCCAGTGAAAAACCGGAAGGAAGACGGCCGCGGTCAGACCGAAGAGAATCAGCCCGGTCAGCAAATCGGGATAGCGACCGGGAGCTTTGGTCTTGGGTGCCGGGTCCCTCTTGAAGTCAGCCATGTTTCAGGATTCGGTGGGTGATATCCCGGAGGGCGTTCATTTGAACCTGGACCGGTTATTCCAGATTACTCCGGGGCAGGCGGGGGGTGCCAGCCGAAACAACAGAGGGGAATCAGCCAAGGGCGGTCGAGACGATGTAGCCACCATAGCAGGCTAGCAAGAGGGCACCTTCGAGACGGTTGAGAACGAACCCGCTGCGCATGAGCGGAAGGAGAACGGCGGTCAAGGCGATCATCACCGCGATGTCGAAGCGTTCCACCCCGGACATGCCAAGGGGGCGGACGAAGGCGGAGATCCCGAGAACGGCGGTCAGATTCATCAGATTGGACCCGATGGCGTTGCCGATGGCGATATCTCCATGACCGCGCCGCGCGGCCATCACGGTGGTGGCCAGTTCCGGAAGGCTGGTCCCGAAGGCAACCACGGTCAGGCCGATGACCGCTTCGCTGACGCCGACACTGGTTGCGAGGTTGACGCCCCCGAGAAGCAAAAGCCTGCCTCCGGCGATCAGCCCGACCAGTCCGCCCAGAAGATGAAAGCCGGTTTTCCAAGGACTGAAGGCCGACCTGTTCAGTTCGTCCTGATATTCCCGGTCTGCTTCCGGACTGTGCGCCGTCCGGCTTTCGTGGAGATTGAAGAGCAGGTAGGCGACGAGTGCCGCCAGGAGTAGGGATCCTTCAATCCGGCTGATGGTTCCACCGATCATGGTCAGCGGAATGAGCAGGGTGGCTCCCAGAAGGATGGGCAGGTCCTTCCGGAGCAGTTTGAGCTGCACGGAGATCGGCCGCACGAGAGCCCCGATGGCGAGGATCAGGCCGATATTGCAGATATTCGAGCCGATCACGCTGCCGACCGCGATCCCTCCGTTGCCGTCAATCGCGGCCTTGATGCCGACGACGATTTCCGGGCTGCTGGTTCCGAAGGCGACCACGGTCAGGCCGACCACCAGCGGGGTGATGCCCATTCTCAGGGCAAGGGCGACCGCCCCGCGGATCAGGAATTCAGCTCCGAGACAGAGGAGGGCCAGGCCGGCAAGGACAAAGAGGATATCCATCGAGCAATCCAGGTATCTATCTTACGGGTACAATCACCCGTTCCAACCGAAGAGCTTCCCGGTCTTGATCGCGGCCACGGCGGGGGCAGGCACGCTGGATTCCCAGCCGGGTTGGCCGGTCTCGATCAGCCGGCGGACATTGCCGGCAAAGGTGTCGAGCACGGAAGGATCGTAGGTGTCGAGGCTGCGGATGTATCCGCGGGCGAGCAGGTGGTGGTGAAGGTGGCGCAGGGTTGGTTCCACCTGGAGGTTGGCGGTGGTGATGACGGCGGCGCCGTCATCAGCCCGTGGCGCCTCGATAGCGCGCAGGCCCTTGGCGACGGCGTCCACCGCTTCCTGCTCGAACGCGCGGCCGGTATCGGCGAGTCTCGGGTAGACGAGAAGGCTGACCTTGTTCTTGAAGAGGCGTCCCATCGCCTCGAGGATTCCTCCGTCGAGTTTGTCGTAATAGCCCTCCTGGTAGACATCGAGGAGGTTCTTGATCCCCATGACGATGCCGATCGGTTCGTTGGTGAACCGCCGGAAGTAGCTGGAGAGCCGGAAGTATTCGAAATAATTGGACACAAGGACCTGGTGTCCGAGGGCGGTCAGGGTGTCGATCCGGCCGAGGAAATCGTCGTAGTCGACCTCGCGCTCCTCCGGCTGGGGCATCATGGCCAGTTCATAGGTTGTCACGGGGGCGGGGCCGCCGGGCCGGGTATCCTCGAAAAGCCGCCCCGCGCAGCGCATCATGTCCTCATTGACCCGCGTGACGGGGCGGAAGCTTCCCCGCTGGATGATGACGGGCTTCTTGTGAAAGACCTCCGAAGCCAGCTCAACGCTGCCGCCGGGACCGAAAAGGACGGCGTTGGTCAGCTCGTTCTGAACGAGGCGCAGGTTGATGCGCCGATGGTCGACCCGGGTGAAGGCGGGGCCCTTGAACTCGATTGAATCGACCTCGATCCGCTCCGCTCCGCAGTTCTCGATCAGGGAGGGAACGGCTCGTTCGGGGTCGCCGGACTGGTAGAAGGCAGCGTAGAGGAGATTGACCCCGGTGATCCCGATGGCCTGCTGCTGGAGCAGGGTGGCGCGGTCCCACATCCGGACGTGGATGATGAGATCGCTGGGTTCGGCCTCGGGGTGATCCTGGAAGCGGAGGCCAAGCCAGCCGTGGCATTCATTGTCACCGCGATAGTTGAGGGCGGCCACGGTATTGGCGAAGACGAAGAATGAGGTGGTCTTGGAGCGCGATTCCCACAGCCGTTCACGGAGCAGGCTGTATTCATGGTCGAGCATGGTCTCGAGCCGCTCGCGGGAGACGTAGCGCCGACTCTTGCCGTAGATGGCATCGCTGAACGCCATGTCGTAGGCTGAGATGGTTTTGGCCACCGTACCGGATGCGCCGCCGGCCCGGAAAAAGGCGCGGGCCACCTCCTGTCCGGCCCCGATCTCGGCAAAGGTCCCGTAGCGGTGCGCATCAAGGTTGATGGTCAGCGCTTTGCGGTTGGTGGTGAGAAGGTGGCTGCCGGTGTCGGGAGGCATTCGTGTTTTCGGAAGATGGAACTCGGATTCTGGAACTGAGGGTCGATTGCGTTTGAGATCGAGCGGCCCCCGTCCAGGCCCTACCTGCCGGCAGCCGCTTCAGCAGGGATCGTTCCATCCTTTCGCCAGAACAGCCCGAAGGACCGGTAGGAGACGAAGGCGCCGAGCAGAAACATGATCAGGCTGGTGACGCCGAGGAAGCTGGTCCATCCGTGATCGTGGGCCATGAAGAGAAGGGCCATCAGGGGCATGGCGAGCATGGCGACGGCCGGGACGATGACAAAGCCGGCCCTGATTTTCTGCGAACGAAGGAAAACGGCGAAGGTGACGAGGGCGAGTGCCGCCAGCAGTTGATTGGTGGAACCGAAGAGCGGCCAGGTCGCCTTCCATGCCGGCTGACCTCCGTAAGTCTGGAAGACAAAAAAGGCCGGAAGGATGAGGACGAGAACGGTGCCGAGGTAGCGGCTGGTCCGGTTGCGCCAATCGAACAGCTCCTCGATCAGGAAGCGGCACAGCCGGGTGCAGGTATCGAGCGTGGTGAGCAGGAAGGTGCTGACGGCAAGAAGGGCGAAATCCCGTGCGAGCGAACCGGCCAAGCCGAAGGGCATGAGGATCTTGCCAAGACCGGCGGCAAAGACGCTGATCGGGTCCCGCGCCTCCATGGCATTCAGGTCTGCGGTCGAGAGCACGGCAATCGTCCCGAGGGAGAGGGTTGCGAGGAGACCCTCGACCAGCATGCCGCCGTAGCCGACTTTCCGGATGTCGGTTTCCTTCCGGATCTGCTTTGAGGTGGTTCCGCTGGAGACAATGCTGTGGAAGCCACTGCAGGCTCCGCAGGCGATGGTGATGAAGAGTGCGGGCATCAGGTAGGCGGGAGAGGCGGATTCATTGACCCAGCCGGTGAAGGCGGCTGCTTCGATGGCGGGTCGGCCGATGAGTGCGCCGAGAATGCCCGTGATGAGGACCGCATAGAGGAAGAAGGAGCTGAGGAAATCACGCGGCTGGAGCAGCAGCTGGACCGGCATGACTGCGGCGATGGCAGCGTAGATCATGACGGCGGCGAGCCAGAAATTCTTGCTCAGGTCGGGCGTGGGAAAGTATTCGCCGACCACGAGTCCGAGGAAGGTCAGGGGGACGAAGATGATGATGGCGGTCGCGAAGGTCAGCCGGGTGCGGGCCACGAGGAATCCGAAGGCAAGTGCGACGAAGACGAACCATCCGGAGGCCGTGGCCACGACCGGCGAGGTCGTGAAGGTGTTGGCGGTGAGATCAACAAAGACCACCAGCACGTAGATGAGGGCGAAAAGTACGAAGATGATGAAGAGCCGGCCGGTCACCGGGCCCACCAGGTCCCGGCTGGTCGTGGCGATCGACTGTCCACGGTTGCGGATCGACATGAACATGCTCCCGAAGTCATGGACCCCGCCGATGAAAATCGAGCCGATGATGATCCAGATCCAGGCGGGTCCCCACCCGAAATAGATGGCGGCGAGGATCGGGCCGACGATAGGTCCGGTTCCGGCGATCGAAGAGAAATGGTGGCCAAAGACCACGCTGGCTCGGGTGGGCACGTAGTCGATCCCGTCGTTCATGGTTTCCGCCGGGGTCGGCCGGGAGTCATCCAGGCCGCAGTGTTTGACGAGAAACGTCCCGTAGAGGCGGTAGGCGATGTAGAGAATGATGCAGGTGGCGACGACCAGGGGGGCAAACATGGGGCGAGGTTGAAGGCGTATCGGATGGATTTCGAGGTTTTTGATGGAGATTCGCCCGGCTGAAGGGGTGTTCGGGCGGCGCAAAATGCGTTTCCCGCTTGAGAGTGGCCCTTCCCGGACGTTTAGTCCTGTCGATGAAGGACTTCTTCAAAATGTTGGCCGCCTGCTTCATCGCATTCGGCATGTGGATGGTCGCAGGCGGCGTTTTTCTGGTTCTCCTGGTCGGGGTCCTGGTCTCCGTGGGGGAGCATGAACCCGCTATTCCGAAAGGGGCGATGCTGGTCCTCGATCTTTCGGTAAATGTGACGGACATGCCCCAGTCCAGCGACGATCTCGCGATGCTCCGTGACGCGGTTGTCGGCGACAAGCCACCCTCCATTCATCTGCGCGGCCTGCTGTCGGCGCTTGAGGCCGCCTCGAAAGACGACCGGATCAAGGGTTTGTATATCCATGGATCCTTCCTGCCATCTGGAATGGGATCCGGCTTCGCCGCCCTCAAGGAAGTCCGGGCGGCGATCGTCCGCTTCAAGGAGAGTGGCAAACCGGTTCTGGCCTATCTTCGGTTTCCGGATACGCGTGACTTCTACATTGCTTCCGCGGCCGACTCGATTTCCCTGAATCCGATGGGGGACATCATCACCCCGGGCCTGGCGATCGAGCGTTTCTACCTGGCTGATTTCTTTGAGCGTTACGGAATCGGGGTCCAGGTCCCCCATGCCGGCCGTTACAAGTCCTACGGTGAATCGTATGTCCGCAGTGACATGAGCGAAGAGGACCGGCTGCAGAACCGGGCCCTTCTGAACGGGCTCTGGTCTGAATACCTGAACACGGTTTCGCTGTCCCGCGGCATCAGCGCGGCGAAGCTTCAGTCCGTGATCGACGAACACGCCAAGATCAGTCCGGAAATCGCCCTTTCAATCGGGCTGGTCGATCAGGTGGAACATTTCGGCAATGTTCTGGCCCGCCTGCGCGAGGCGACCGGGGTGGCTGATCCCTCCGAATCGTTCAAGCAGGTGGATCTCTCGGCCTACGTGCACGCTGTGGGTTGGGCGGCCGCGCCCTTGGAGTCCAGGGACAAGGTGGCCATCCTCTATGTGGAAGGAACCATTGTGGGCGGGGAAGGCCGAGCGGATCAGGCCGGGAGCGACCGGTTGGCCCGGGAATTGCGGAAAATGACTTCTGATGATACGGCCAAGGCGATCGTTCTGCGGGTGAACAGTCCGGGAGGTGCCGCCATCGCCGCGGACATCATCGCGGACGAAGTGGCCCGGGCCTTGGCCGTGAAACCGGTCGTTGTCTCGATGGGATCCTACGCTGCTTCAGGCGGTTATTGGATCTCAAGCCGCAGCAGTCGGATATTTGCGGAATCCAACACCCTGACCGGTTCGATCGGGGTGGTCGGGATGATTCCCAATATCGAGCGGCTGGCCAATGACCACGGCATCTTTTTCGACGGCGTGAAAACGGCCCGACATGCCGACATGTTCACACTTTCGCGTCCGAAGACAGACGAAGAAATGGCAATCCTTCAGTCCGGTGTGGATGATGCTTACAGCAAGTTCATCAGGCTGGTGGCCGACGGGCGGGGAATGGAGGAGGCCCGGGTGCGAGAGGTAGCCGAAGGTCGGGTCTGGACGGGGCAGGATGCCCTTGAAGTGGGCCTGGTCGATGAGATCGGTGGGCTCGAGGATGCGATCCGGCATGCGGCGGAACTGGCCGGCCTGACGGACTATGCGGTCGAAGATTATCCGGCCCCGCGGAGCCGGCTGGAGGAAATCCTGAAGCGCCTCGGTGGTGGAGGAGCTCCTCTGGCCTCCCGCTTTGAAGGCCGCCTCTCCCAGTGGGTCCGTGGTCGGATCGAGGATCTCGAGATGTTGGATTCACTCAGCGACCCGCGGGGGGTCTATGCCCTGTCGCCGATCGTTCGGATTGAGGAGTGACGCGTCCCATGCAGTTGCGGTAGGATGGTGCCCATGAGTCAGGAATTCGAATTGATCAGAGATTGTCCGGCCACTGTCATTCCCGCCGGGAACGTGGTGACGCTTCCCGCGGGGACGGTTGTTTACGTGACCCAGACACTGGGGGGCAACGCCACGGTTCGGACGGCGGAAGGGTTGTTTCGGATTGAATCGATGGACACGGACGCCCTTGGCGACGGGTTCGAGGTTTCCCGAGAGGACGAGGCAGAAGCGGACGGTGCCTTCAGTGAAGCGGCGGTCTGGGAGGCGCTCAAGACCTGCTATGATCCGGAAATCCCGGTCAATATCGTTGATCTGGGTCTTGTTTATGATCTGCGGGTGGAACCGGTTGCCGACGGCAAACACCGGGTCGAGGTCAAGATGACCTTGACCGCGGTCGGGTGCGGGATGGGACCGGTCATTGCGAATGACGCCCGGGCCAAGATCGAATCGCTCTCCGCGGTCGACAGTGCCGCGGTTGACATTGTCTGGGACCCGGCCTGGACCCCTCAGATGATCTCAACCGAAGGTCGCAGGATTCTGGGGCTCGAATAGCGGGTTGCCGGAGAATCCCCGGCGCTCCCCAACGGTCAGGCCAGAAGCGGGTTCCCTACCGTTCCGGTGACCCTTCGCGGCTCGGCCGGGCCACGACGCCCGGGAACGGTTCCGGCG
Organism: Opitutaceae bacterium; assembly: GCA_041395105.1. Classification (NCBI taxonomy): domain Bacteria; kingdom Pseudomonadati; phylum Verrucomicrobiota; class Opitutia; order Opitutales; family Opitutaceae; species Opitutaceae bacterium. The sequence continues at coordinate 308,988 of JAWLBB010000004.1, forward strand.
CGAACCAGGGAGTGGCCGGGTCGAGCAGATGCCGGTCGCAGACTTCGAACAGTGCGGACTCCGTCTGGGTGCGCCGCATCTCGTGGAGGAAACGGCCATCGGGATCCACGCCCTGTCCGACGAAATTGAGGAACTTCTTCATCCGGCTGACGTGTGCGTTCTCCGGCAGGCCCGCGGCATCGGTTGCCCGGAAGAGGCGATCGACATAGGCCCGAACCTCGGACATCGGGATGGGCGGGAGCGGTTCGCCGGAGAAGTGTTTCCGGATCTGGGCAAAGATCCAGGGATTGCGGATGGCGGATCGTCCCACCATGACACCGGCCGCCCCGGTCGATTCAAGGACCTCCTGTGCTTTCCTGGCAGACGTGATGTTTCCGTTGGCCAGGACGGGGCAGTGGACGGCTTCGACGGCCTGCCGGATGCGGTCGTAGTGAACCTCACTTCGGTACATTTCCCGGACGGTGCGTCCATGCAGGCTGAGCAGGTCGACCTCGTGTTTGTTGATCAGCGTCAGGAGTCGCTCGAAGTGTTCGGTTGTCTCGAAACCGATCCGCATCTTGACCGTGAAGAGGCCATCAATTGACTCCCGGAGTGCACCGAGAATGGAGTCAACCTTGTCGGGATCCCGCAACAGGCCGCCGCCGACGTTTTTCCGGTAAACCTTGGGAGCGGGGCATCCCATGTTGAGGTCGATGCCCGCAACCGGGTGTGTCTTCAGTTCGCCGGCCGTACGCTTGAGGTGATCGATATCTTCACCGATCATCTGGGCGAAGACCGGACGCCCCGTTGCGTTTTCATCTATGGATCGCAGGATGTGCCGCTCGAGTTTTGAGGTCTGGGTGACCCGAAAGTACTCGGTGAAAAAGTAGTCCGGACATCCGCACCCATCAATCACCCGCATGAAGGCAAGATCGGTCACGTCCTGCATCGGAGCGAGGGCCGTCAATGGCTGCCCTTCCCGGACTCCCCGCGGCAGGGCCTGACGGGCTTGGACTGTGGGGGGAAAGATCAAGGGTCGCAACCAATCCGAGACCGATGGAAAGGGCAAGACGCCGATTCCAGGAAAGCTCCGATCGTTTTGGGGTTACGGCCGGTGTTGTCGATCCGCCCTATTTCGTGACCAGAGCGAGGAAAGCGGTCCGTTTCGTCCAGAGGAGGAAAAGCGCGAGGATGGCAAGAACGAGGGGGACGCCGAGCAGGCCCTCTCCGCCCATCAGGTAGAGGTGATAAGCGAGGATATTGATGAGGATCGGCCCGAGGATGAGGAGTCCGATCGAACGGGTTGCGGGCAGGAGGACGAAAACGCCTCCGGCGATCTCCAGTACTTTGACGAAGGCGAGGTAGCCGGTCACATACATGGCCCCCATGAACATGGCGGGCGGGGACCCCTCCGGCGGCATGGGCATCGGCAGGAACTGCAGGAAGAAATTGAGTCCGAAGACGATAAAGGCAAGCCCGAGGAGGGCGGCGGCGATGGTGGGGAGGTGCTTCATGGTGATGGAGTGATCCAGATTCTGGGGTTGGGGAGTCAGCCCAGATCAAAGAGCAGGGCTTCGGCCGGTTCAAGAGCTTTGAGTGTCAGGACGCCGGGATATTCCCGGCCGATGGCGTCTCCCTCTTCAAGGGAAAGGCCGTCCACCTCCAGTTTTCCCCGGGCCGTGTGCAGCCAGATACCGCGTCCCTTGGCCAGGTCATGGGTTATCGTCTGACCGGGCCCGAGGAGCACCCTGTAGACCAGGGCATCCTGTTGAATGGTGGCGGAGTCTTCCCTTCCGTCGGGCGAGATCACGAGGACTTTGGGCATTCCTTCATGCTCCGGTTTCGGGTGCCATTCGTTGTAGCTGGGAGTCAGGCCGCGCTCCCTGGGCTGGATCCAGATCTGCAGCAGGTGAAGTGGTTCGGAGTCACTCGGATTGTATTCGCTGTGAGTGACACCGCTTCCCGCGCTCATCAGCTGAATCTGTCCGGGTTTCAGCTCACGGCCATTGCCCATGCTGTCCTTGTGGCCGATGGCTCCCTCCAGAACGTAGCTGAAGATCTCCATATCGCGGTGAGGGTGGGTGGGAAAGCCCATTCCGGGAGCGACCCAGTCGTCGTTGATCACCCGGAGGGTGCGGAATCCCATATGGGCGGGATCGTAATAGTCGGCGAATGAAAAGGTATGGCTGGTCTTGAGCCATCCGTGGTCCGCGTGGCCCCGGTCGTCTGCTTTCCGGACTTTGAGTGAGTGGGTCCTGGTTGTCATGTTGTGATCATCGCACAGAAACCGGCTTCTGACCAATGCAAGGAAGTTTGCCTGAGACTGCCTTTCTGTTATGGGTCTGCGCCGATGGAACTCCGACAGTTGCGTTACTTCGTCGCGGTGGCGGAAGCCGGAACGATCAGCCGTGCTGCCGATCGGATCTTCCTGACCCAGCCGGCCCTGAGCCGCCAGATCAAGGCGCTGGAGGAGGAGATCGGTCAGTGCCTTCTGGAGCGCAAGGCACATTCGATCGAACTCACGCCCGCGGGTGAGACCATGTTGCAGGAGGCAAAGGAGCTTCTCGCCCGGGCCGATCATCTCCTGGAGCGGGTGAAGGCGGCGGGCAAGGAGATCCGTTTGCGGATCGGCTACGCTCCGACCCTCGCGGCCGGGCTCCTCTCGCCTGCCGTGGAGAGCTTTCGGCAGACCCATCCCGATGCGCGGGTGGATCTGTTCGACCGGTCGACGGAAGAGATGCTGAGCGGGTTGAAAAGTGGCGAACTGGACGCGGTGGTGACGGTGAAAGGTGCGGACACTTCTGCCGGCGTGGACTGGACGACCCTGATCCGTTCTCCCTGGCGATTGGCAATGGGCCGAGGCCACCCGTTGGCCGGACGCCGCTCGATCGAACCGGCGGATCTGGAAGGTGAATCCCTGCTGGCCTTCGCTCAGCGCGATTATCCCGAGTATTGGGAGCTTCTTGCCGAATGGCTGCGCGCGCACCGATTGCGTCCCCGGATTGAAGCGGAATATGACGGCGGGGAAAGCCTGGTGACAGCCATCGAGTCGGGCCTGGGGATTGCCATGGTTGTGCTGCAGGTGGCAGAGCGGTTTCCGAATCGCGTTGTTCTCAAGGCCGTATCCGATCCGCCACCTCCCCTTTGCATTGCGGTGGGTAGGCGTTCGAAGACGTCGGCGGAGAAGCCCCTGGCGGTCTTCATAGAAGAGTTGCGCCGAGTGGCGAAGATAGCCTGATGGCCGATGAAGGCGGGGTCGCGGCGACCGATATTGCGCCCGGTCGGGTCCTTTCGGGAAAGAGAGTCGTGATCTTCTGCCTGCGGTGGCTGAAGTATTTCAGGTGGCGGACCGGGCGATGCTGCCCCCAGCCAATCCAGGTCATGGGCCAACTGAAGATGCCGAGAAAATAGATGACAAGGAAGGTGAAATCGATTTCCCACCAGCGGTGCCCGTGATTGACCGAGTTCTGGCAATGGTGGTGATTGTTGTGCCAACCCTCCCCATGGGCGATAAGGCCGACAATGGCGTTGTTGCGGCTTTCGTCGCTGGTCGGGTGGTTCCTGTAGCCTTGGCGATGGGCGAGGGAGTTCACCATCCAGGTCGCATGCAGGACGAACAGCGTGCGGAAGCGGGAACGAAGTCCGCCGACGCCTATCAGCTGCCCGGTTGATTGTTCTTCTCGAGTGGCCCTGGATTCGGTGTTCATCGATTCGTGGCGGAGACGGTCAAACGCAAGGGCTCCCGTAAAGTCGAGGGCGCATGGTGGCCTCAAGCCGGGCTCGTTCGGCCTCGATGCACTTATCGTCGTCACGGGGCGGGAGTCTGAATGGATCGCCAAACTGGATACACACGCGGGAGAAGGGCTTGGGGATGAAGAACCGGTCCCAGCTCCTGAAGCTCCAGGCATTTGTCGGAGTGGCGTAGACCGGTACGATGACGGCGTCGGTTTCCCTGGCCATGTGGATGATGCCCTTTTTGATCACACCGATCGGCCCCCTGGGTCCGTCGACGATATGCGCCCCCAGACGGTTTTTCCTGATGTGTTGGATCATGCCGCGCATCGCCTCGAGTCCGCCGCGGGAGGAGGATCCCCGGACGGTGATCCAACCCATTCCCCGGGCCACACCGGCGATCAGGCTACCGTCGGTGCTGCGACTGATCATCAGGCCGGGCCGGTAGTGACGGTAGCCTCTGAAGTGGCGGACAAAGGAGAAGAATTGCTGGTGCCAGGAACAGAGGATGACGGACCCTCCCTGCTCGAGATGATCGCGCCAGGTCTGCTCATTCTGGACGGTCAGGCGGAACGTCCGGGAGTAGGAGGAGACCAGCCGGGTGACAAACCAGACGAAGAGCGAGGATGAAAGCAGCCGGTTCTTCATCTTTGGTCGGGCGCCGAAATTGGGCGAAGGTTGCGTCCGTTCACACGGGACCTCGACAATCCGTCGAACGTAGGCGGAAAGGACAGCAATGGTTGAATGGGGAAGAAAGGGGGGGCGGGGATTGGGGATAGTCCCGGATTCCGAAACAGGGGGAGCGTCGTGAGGATGGGCCCGGAGTGCCTTCTGTCAATCCATCAGGAGGCTGGTGATGAGTCCCCCGTTAGTGGAAATGCGGGATCCATTCCGGTTGAACTATGGGCGTGGCGGGTGCAGACTTCCGGGCAAGCTCATGACTCTCTCTCCCTTCAGATTCCTTTTCGCCTGTTTTTCCGTCGTTGTGACTCTGGCGATTCGCCTGGTGGCCGGGCCGCCCGTCATCCAGCCTTTGATTCGCGTCAATCAGTTTGGCTATCTACCTGATGCAGTGAAGGTAGCCGTGATCGCGGACCCCCAGGTCGGACCCGACGCGGATCTGGAATTCACGGCGGGGGCCACCATGCAGGTCCGTCGCCGGGGGGACGATTCCGTGGTCTTTGAAGGGGCGCCCACGGCCTGGAAGAATGGTGAAGTCCACCAGCAATCGGGCGATCGGGGGTGGTGGTTCAATTTCACGGCAGTTGACGAAACGGGCGAATTCTACCTTTGGGATGTGGATCGGGAGGTCGGATCCTACGGTTTTGAGATTTCGGAGACGGTCTTCAACCGGGTTTTGGATACGGCCGTCAGGGTCTTTTTCTATCAGCGACTGGCCTTTGCCAAGGAGGCGGCCCTCGCGGGACCCGACTGGGCGGATGGCCCGGCCTTCATCCATCCGGGTCAGGATACCGAGGCCCGGTCCTATCTGGATCCGGACAATCCGGAAACTGCGCGGGATCTTCGCGGCGGATGGATGGACGCGGGCGACTACAACAAATACGTAACCTTCGCCACGAGTCCGATCCACCAACTGCTTTCGGCCTACGAAGAGAATCCGGGAGTCTTCAGGGATGACACGCGCATCCCCGAATCAGGGAACGGCATTGCCGATCTTCTCGATGAGGTCCGGTTCGAAATGGAGTGGCTGACCCGAATGCAGGAAGCCGACGGAGGGGTCATCCTGAAGATGGGTGCGATCAACCACGATTCCTCAACACCGCCGAGTGCGGATGAGAATCGACGGTATTATGTGCCGCCCTGTTCATCTGCGGCCATCGCCGCGGCCGGGATGTACGCCCATGCGGCATTGGTTTTCAGGGAGGTTTCCGGGTGGCAATCGTTCGCGGCCGAACTCGAAGCAAGGGCGGAGCGTGCCTGGGATTGGTACTTTGCCAATCCGCGCAGCGAGAACTGCGATGACGGGACGGTCAAGGCGGGCGATGCGGATTGGAGCTTTTTCCGGCAGGATGAAGGCGCGGTGGTCGCGGCCATGTATCTGCATCAGGTCACTGGGAAAGAGACCTATGGAGAGTATGTGCGTAACCACTACATGGATGTGGATCCCTTCGCCGAGGGAGCTTACTTTGTCTACCACGGTGTGGCGGCTGATGCGTTTCTGCATTACACGGGCAGCGCTCTTGCTCCTTCCGCGATGACTGCCTCCATCCGGGAACGCGTGGAGAAACTCGGACGGAGCGATGATCCGATCATCTGCTGGGACGGCGAATCCGACCTTTATCGGGCTCACATGCCGGATGACCAGTACCATTGGGGCAGCAACAATGTCAGGTCCAATATAGGCAATGCCAGCCTGTCGTTGCAGTTCCATGGATTCGCGGCGGCAAATCGGGATCTGCAGCGAACGCGGGCCGCCGGTATTCTGGATTCCCTCTGCGGGGTCAATCCGATGGGGCTGGTTTACCTGACGAATATGGGTTCCTTTGGAGCCGAAAAATCCGCGGTGCGCATCTACCATTCCTGGTTTTCTCACGGAAGCGGGTTGGAGGCCAACCCTGCTCCCGGTTATGTGCCTGGTGGCCCGAACAAGAACTATGGCGGCAGTCGGGAGGGGATTCGTGGAAATCCGCCCCAGAAGGCCTATCTGGATTTCAATGACGGTTGGCCCGAAAATTCCTGGGAAATCACGGAGCCCGCCATCTACTACCAGAGTGCGTTTGTGAAGCTGATCTCCAAGTTTGCCCGGCCGGAGTGATTCGCTGCGGCTGGCGGGGATCGGGATGGTGGAGGCCTCGACGATTGATGCGTCCGGGCACATCCGCGCGAGCTTCAGATTCCTGGTTCGTTTCGCAACTGACAGCGGCCCCGAAGACCAAGTCAGTCGTTTGACATTCGCACCGGGCCGGGTCTGATTCGGTGCGTTCTCTGCATCCATGATGAAACCACCTGACTCTACATCCAGACGTTCATTTCTGAAGGCCTCGGCACTGGCGGCGGTTTCGGCGGCCGTGCCTACGGCCAGGGGAAATACCAATCCGGTCGAGACGGCCGCCCTGCCGCGGGTTCGGGCAGCGAATCCGCCAGAGTGGCGAAACCGGCAGGTGGGCATGGCCTATCGCCGGATGGGCGCCACCGGGATGATGGTGTCGGAACTGGTCATGGGTGGGATCCCGATCAACCGGGATAATCGCTCGATGATTCACCTGGCGATGGACCTTGGGATCAACTATATCGATACCGCCTCCGGTTATGGGAAGGACGGTGAGAGCGAGAGAGCTCTGGGAGCCTTTTTCAAGGATAACCCGGGTGCCCGGGACAGACTTTTCCTCGCATCCAAACTGAGCGCGTTCGGCGGATTCCGGACGCAGATGTATCGGGATCTCTATGAGGGCCTGCCCTCGGAGAAGAAGAATGCCATCCAGAAGCGTGCCGCCGAGATCGTCGAAGAACGGTCGGTCGGGAAACCCGGAGTCTTCTTCACCTATTTCCCGGGCCACGAGCGGGAATTGGACTGGGAATACCGGATCATTGCCATGCAGAAGGATTATGGGCAGCGTATCGACGGGAACGGGAAGTTCCGGGCACGCATGTTCGAGATCCTCGACGAGAGTCTGCAGCGAACCGGCGTGGACCATTACGATGTCCTTTTCTGCCCTCATGGTTGCTCTTCCCCCGAGCAGCTCGAGGAACCCGAGATGCTGGAGACGCTGGATGAGATGAAGAAGCAGGGCAAATGTCGCTTTGTCGCCGTTTCCACGCATACGGCCTTCGAGCAGGTCACCCGAAAGGCAGTGGATCTGGGGACCTATGATCTTGTGATGGCATCCTATAACGTGATCAATCACGGGACGATGGAAGCCTCCATTGCGCATGCGGCGAAGCACGGCGTGGGTTTTGTCGCGATGAAGGCGGCGGCCTCCGTCCGGACTCACTTTGATCAGTTCAAGCCGCTTCCGGCATGGCGCGAGGAGAAGCTTCAGCGCCTGGTGCCGGGAGAGGACAGTGCACCGGTCAAGGCCTATCTCTTTGTCCTGCAGAACCCGAATGTCTCGGCGGTCATCTCCAATATGTGGAACGAGGATATGATCCGGGAAAATGTCGCGGCGGTCGGACGAAAGGTGGATCTGCAACCGGGTTGAGGGATGCGTTTTTCCCGCCCGATTCACCGGTTGGCGTCGCAGGTTTGATTTCTTCCCGTGTTCCTGGCATCTGTAGGAATGGCCAATTGCTCCTCTTCGGACCCCTTCAGAGGTTTGCTCCTCCTCATGTCCACTTTGGTGGTCGCGTGTTCACCATCGGCCGGGGAAACGTGGACCACGAATGTGGTGGCCGGCTCATGCCGCTTCCCAAAGGTTGAAGTGGCCGGGGTTTTTGAGCCACCCGGGGAGTCCAACGTGCGCTCGACCTTTCAGCTGACCGAGGGGGTCGGGCTTATCGGGACTGAGGAGACCGGCGATATCTTCAAGTCCGAAGACGCGGGGATGACCTGGCGGAAGGTCTGGGACGGTGGGGATTCCTGGAAGATTCAGGATGTGCGCAATTTCATCCGGGCCGCCGACGGCTTCCTCTACATCACCACCTCGGAGCCGGCGCTGGTGGCCCGTTCGATGGATGAGGGTGAGAGCTGGAGCGTCCTCGCCCGGCCCCGATCTTCCCGAACCGTGGGTCTGGTGGAACTGCAAAGCGGGGTCATGCTCGCGGGACTCCGGCGTTCGGAGAACGGCTGGACCAGTATCGTGAGATCGGAGGACGCCTTCTCCTCGTTCGACTGGATTCCCTTGAGCACCGAAGAGCCCCGGCAGAATGTCACCTGTTTCGGCTATTGGGGAGGAAGGGAGGTCCTGGCTGGAGTCGGCTACGAGGGTTCGGGCAAGATCTACAGGTCAATGGACGAGGGGAAGAGCTGGGTGAAGACGGCGGACTTTCCCGAGGCTCGCGATCTCATGAACTTCGTTCGGATTGGTGATCGGATTTTCGTTCTCGCGTCGGGCATCGCGACGCTTTTTCAGAGCACGGACGGGGGGCAAAGCTGGACCCCCGGGCATCAGTTCTTTTCCAAAGGATTTCTCGGGCAGTGCGCTTCATTCGAGTGGGAGGGCGACACGTTCTGGCTGCTGACGGCGACTGACCAGACCCGGGATATTTTCCGGCATGTTGTCATGATATCCGATGACTCGGGAGACTCCTGGTCGGAGTGGATTCAGCTCGCGGAAGATTCCAGCGGAGGAGCGAGCAATCTCGCTGTTCTTTCTCCGAATACGATTGTGGTGGGTACCGGCAATCACTCGGCCCAAGGCCGGGCCTTCACGCTGTTGGTCACGGATTGACCGGGACGAAGTCGGTCTCGGGACCCTGTCGTCAGGACCCCTGAAGCCGGATCATCTGGCGAGGACGGCGCGCGAGGCGTCATTTGCCGTTTGCTGACCGGCCCTTGTGGTTTTTGATCGGAGCATCCACACCCGTCCATCTTCAGATTCCACCTGTCGGGCCGTCTTTGGGTGAACCAATCGGGTGGGTTGTTTATCATGCTGTCCCGTGAAGCCTGTATTTCCGCTCGCCATCCTTGCCTCCGGTTCAATTGCGGCGCCCTTTCATGAGAATGACCTGATGGTTTACCCGGGAGCCGATTCGGCTCTGGCCTGTCCGATCTACGAAGTCCGGGTGACTCAGGGTGACCGGACGCAGGAAGCGTTCGTTTACCAGAGTGTCTCGGATTGGGCTGAGCAGTCCTATTCGCGTCACAAGCAGTTTTTTGAATCTTTGTCCTATGCCGGATTCGCCTTTGCGGGCGAAGTGACCGTTGAAGTGACCAAGGTCGGCCGGGTCCGACCGGGTATTCCGGCGATGGCCTGGAGACCGGATCTGGTCAATCCGCCGCCCCCAACCGGGGTGATGGTGCGTCCGGAACGCTTTGCCATCGAGGCGGAACTCGACGGATGGATTGCCCGTTTCACGATCAGACAACCGGGACAGTATTCGGTCGAATTTGTCGACCGCGACCTGGACCCGTCCGGGACGCCCCTGCATGGGCTCATGATCTTTGCCGATCCCCTGGAGGATCTCGATTCGGTTCCATCGAAGTCGGCTCCGGAGGTCTTCAGCCTGACTCCGGATAAGCCGGCCGCCGCCGTCCCGGAATCGGCGACCGTGGTTCGACTCGAGCCGGGAGTTCATGAACTGGGTCCGTGGGTTGTCCCTTCACGGATCCGTCAGGTCTATCTCGCTCCCGGTGCGTTTGTGAAAGGCTGCCTGAGCATCCGCGATCGGGCGGACGGATTTGTTCTCAATGGGCGAGGGGTTCTCTCGGCCCATCACCTTGGTTGGCATGCCAAGGCCGCCCCGGGGAAGGAGGCGGGTTGGTATGAACTGCCCGCTCCCGGCAAGGATTACCTCAAGCTCCTCATCGTCGAAGGCGACCATCTGACCGTGGACGGCATCGTTCTGGCCGATTCACCCTTTCATACGGTCGGCGGATCCGGAACCCATCACACCTGGAGCTGGGTCAAGGCCATGGGGTGGCGCCTGAACAACGATGGAATCCCGGGGTTTGCCGACTCAGTGATCCGTCATTGCTTCATCCGGGCCAACGATGACGCAGTCTGGCTCTACCATGACAACCTCCTTGTCCACGACCTGGTCATGTGGCAGGGGGACAATGGGGCCTGTTTCCAACTGGGTTGGAGTTCAAAGTCGGCCCGGAATGTCACGGTGCGCGACATCGACGTGATTCATGGGGAATGGAGGACCGACCGTCGGCGCAACAACAGCGGGCTGGTCAATCTGCGTATCAGCACACCGGGTACAGATGGGCCGGGCGTGCAGGAGGATTTCCTTTTCGAGAACATCAACGTCGAGACCCCGGTGGCGACCGGGATCGACATCCGGATGCGGAAGGAGGCGGGGGAGGGGGGCGGCCGGCACACCATCCGCAATTTCACCTTCCGCAATATCCGGCTGCAGCTGGAGGCGGGATTCCCCTTTGCCCGCAGCTTCATGGTTCCCTGGGACGGCGAGTTCGGGTTTGAGAACGTCCGCTTCGAGAACCTCCGCGTCAACGGCGTTCTGGTCACAGACGGCAACCATGCGAATGAAGGTCGGTTCGATATCTCGTCGGTGGCGACCAGCGACATCGGATTCGATGCGGACACGCGTATGCTGGTCTGGTTCAATCCCCTGCAGGGATTGCCGAGCGGGCTCATAGATGCCGCGATCATTTGCACGGACGGGCAATTCACCATGGTTGGGATCAATGCCGCGGGCATACCCGCCCGTTGGACCTCCTCCGACCTCGTCTCCTGGAGTGCAGGAGGCCCTTTGTCGTTGGCCCATCCCGACTGGGGCAGGGGACCTTTCTCCGCCCCCCGGCTTCTTTACGATCCGGTCCGGCGCAAGGTCTTCCTGGTCTTCCAGCGAGGCACCGGAGTCGGTCTTGCATCGACCGACAACCTGGATGGATCCTGGGACCTTCTGACCCCGGATCGACCGCTGGCCGAGGGCGGGCACCCCTCACTTTTCGAAGACGATGGCGGCAGTCTCTATCTGGTCGTCGACGGGGCCCGGATGACTCCGATAGATCCCGGAAATCCCGGATTGATCAAGGATTGGGTTGTGTTGACAGGTTCGGACAGCAGCCAGGCGACCATCGTCAAGAAGAATGGATCCTATCATCTGTTTTGGACGGAGGGAGATGGGGAATCTCCGATGAGTGGTCGTTATGCCGTGGCCCGTTCGGTCATTGGACCGTACCAGAAGAGTATCCTGACCGAAGGGCACGCTTTCACCTCGGGCTACCCATGGCCGGGACCGGACGGGCGGTGGTGGTTTCTTTCGGATTCCGGGACGGGGCTTTCCCTGAGGCCCCTGCGATTCGACGAGACGGCTGGTCTCTTCTTGATTAGCGGTCCGGGTGACGCTGAATGTAAGGTGGAACTTCCAACTTACCTCCCACCGTGAGACCCGCCATTCTCGTCAACCTCCCGCCAGCGTTTTTCACCCAGCCGGAGCTGGTCGCCAGTTTTCAGCGACTGGCTCGCTTGGGAACAGTCCGTCAGACGTCCCACAACACAGCCGATGAAATCGCCGCCGACCTTCTCTGGGCCGATGCGGTTCTCATGTGGTCGTGGCCGGTCCTCGACGAAGCGCTTCTCGACCGGATAGGAACGGTCGATTATCTCGGTCATATCGATATCACCCAGGCGGGGGCAAGGGCCGAGCTTTCCCGGGGAATTGCCGTTTCGACCTCACGGGCCGGCTTTTCCCCGGCCGTCGCGGAAATGGCCCTCGGCCTCATTCTGAACGCCCTGCGGCATTTGTCTGATTATCACTCGGCGATGCGTTGTGGAATGGAGAAATGGGTTGATGTCTTTCCGCGGGACATAGATCCGCTTGAGCGACAACTGACCGGCCGGCGGATTGGAATCGTCGGTTTCGGCCAGGTTGGCCGGCGCCTCGCGCGTTTTCTGCGGGCCTTCGAGGTGGAGCTGAAGGTGGTGGATCCCTATGTCAGCCAAGCGACCCTCGACGAATACGGGGCCACCAGGATGGATCTCGATCCGATGATTGCGGAATGTGAGATCGTGGTTCTTTGTGCGTCCAGCAATGACGGCACCCGTCACCTGATAGATGCGGGACGGTGCGCGGCTCTCCGCAAGGACGCGATCCTGGTCAATGTCGCCCGGGCGGCGCTGGTTGATTACGCGGCCCTTGCGGAACGTCTGAAAATGGGTGATCTGATCGCCTGTCTGGACGTCTTTGATTCGGAGCCCCTGCCGGCCGATTCGGAGTTGAGAAGGCTTCCCAATGCTTATCTGACGCCCCACCGGGCCGGAGGGCTCATCAGTTCGGTCCGGCGCAACATCGACTGGCTGATCGACGATTATGAAAACCATCTTGCCGGAAGGGCTCGGCGATACCCGGTGACCGAGACCATGATTCCCGCGCTTGACCGTTGAGCCGGCATTTCCGCAATGAATAATCTGGTCTGGATCGCGCTGGTGGTGACGCTGCTCATGGTTGCGGGCCATATCCTTCTCTTCTGGTGGTTCGTGTTGAGGCGCAGGGATCAACAGGATGGAAAGACGGCGAATCCGCCTTCAGAGGCGCGGAACGATGGGTCGGGGGCGGTCCCGAGAAATTGAGAGCAGTTTTGGAAGGCTGCCGATCGGTCTGACCGCACTTCACCAGAACCCACGCTTGCGGCCACGCCAGAAGGTAGCGAGGTAGGAGGCGGGCATCTCGCTGCTGAGTGCCTCTTTGACATCCGCGTTGTCGGCCACAATCTGCTGCCCATCGGGATCATGCTGCCATTTGATGCGGACGGCGTCGACGCTCTGCATGATCCTTTGGGCCAGTTCGATGGCGGCAGACCGCTGGTCGGAAGAGTATTCGGCCGTGATGACCGAAGTGACCAGGAATCGGCAGATGGGTTCCATCCACCGCTTCTGCGAGGTGTAGGACAAACCCGGTTGGCCGAGGAGCCATTCCTCGCGGGGCAGGCGCCGGGTTCGAGGAGCGGGCCGCCAAGTGTCCTTTTCCACGTCGACGATGAAGTAGTAGAACGGCATGAGATCCTCGCCCATGCCGATCGGCCAGGTCTTCCACCAGGTCTCGAGGGTCCCGATCAATTCGCTTCGGGTGACTACGGCCGGGTTGAGCCTGTGGATGATCTCGGCCGCAACCGCCGTGAACTTGCTGTGAATGGTCGTTTCCCAGCAAAGGAACTCGTTGGGTCCGAGATGGCCCTCGACAAGCTTGTTGAACATCCAGTCGTCGATCTCGCCGCTCTGGATCTTTCGTCGGAACGCCCCGATTTTGGTTTCGGTCTTCCAGCGTGAAATCGATTGGAACCGGTCGGATTCTGCCTTGTAGACCGGATTTCCCGTCAGGTGCCAGGCGATCTGATTGATCGCCATGTAGATGGCATTGTAGGAATGCTCCTCCTCCTTGTTGCTCCAGGTGTGTTTGAGGTAGAAGATCGTGTAGTCTATCTTGCGCCAATGGTCGGCAAACCCGATCAGCATCTCTTCGGCCCGTCGACGTTCCAACGGGGGGGCAATCTCCAGAAAGGTGAAAAGACCCCAGGTCGCATCGAGGTATTGGTCGCCGCTCGTCTGGTCGGAGAGCCGGAATCCATAGGGTTTGCCCATCCAACCCGGGCGCCCGTCATCCTCTCCGAAGCGGTAGATGAGGTCGAGTGAATGAAACGCCTTCAGGGCCCGTGTCATCGCTGCCGGGTCCCCTGTTGCCAGATAGCGGTAGCATTGGGAGGCGAGGTAGATTCCCGAAGTGGTGATTGAGTTCTCGTTGTTCCGGTATTCCCAGGGCCCCTTCGGTTTGAGGCGCCATCCGGCAAAGTCAAAAGATTCGATCCCCTCGAAATCCCGCGGCTCGAAGGGACGGATGGTTTCGCCGTCGATCTTCATCATCGAGTACATGATTCCGCACTCATGGAAGACGGTCCGTTCGTAGAAAGACTGGATGTGGGCGGCCTTTTCCTCGATGGATTTTCCGGCGAGGGCGGCCAGTGGGTTTGATGGGGCGGTCATGGGTGATGAACGGGAGCGGTGGTCGGTTCAGGCCCGGGCGTTTCCGGTCGGGCCACAAAAAAAGGGACCGATCTGCATCGGTCCCTTTCGAACGGGGATCAAGTCAGCCCTTCTTGGCGCGCTTGGCTTCCCTCTTTTCCTTGGCGGTCTTCTGTGGAGCTTTCTTGGTTTCTTTCTTGGCGTCTCTTGATTTGGCCATGGTTGGGGTTCCGGTCATTCCCTCATTATTTCGGGAAGGATGGCCGAACAATAGGATGCCGGGTTCCGGGAATCAATACCGCGGTTGTGTTTATGGGCATCATCCCGGAGCCAATTCTTCGGATTGCGCCCGACGCGGAAGCGTGACATGGTCCGGCTCCTGAAGCATCCGTTGCAACGGGACCTTATGCTTCTTCAAGTTCTTCAGGATTTCAGTGTCCGTCTGTTTTCTTCGGGTCGACGAGTATTCAGGGCGATAGGCCGATGGATTCGGGCCCGACCGCGCCTGGCTCGGTGGTTTTATCCCCCATGGTCGCCGGAGTCGGACTACCGGGAGCACAACGGCCTGCTTTTTGCCGATTTCCACGAGCAGGAGCGTATGCTGGCCGACCAGCCCCGGATGGCATTTTATCAGGCCGCCATTTCCCGACATATCCGACCCGGCTCGCGGGTGATCGATCTGGGAACGGGGACCGGCATCCTGGCCGCACTGGCGGCCCGTCAGGGCGCCGCCCAAGTCTATGCGATCGACCATTCCGAGATCCTGACCCATGCCAAGACGTTGGCAAAGGCGAATCGGGTCGGGAACGTCACGTTCGTGGCGACCCACAGTTCCGCTTTCACGACAGATGAGCCGGTCGACGTGATCCTGCACGAACAGATGGGTGATTGTCTCTTTGACGAGAGCATGGTGGCGAACCTCATCGACATGCGGGACCGACTGCTCAAGCCCGGTGGACTGATCCGGCCCGGGGTCTTTGTGCTTTTCTGCGAGCCCGTTCAATTGAAGGACAACCGCGTTCTTCCCTTCATCTGGGAAATGGAAGTCCAGGGTTATGACTATTCCTGCCTGGCGGATCAGCGACCGAATCATCCGCGTTACTATCGGATCTCAAGCTGCGACCTCGACCTGATCGATCATTTTCTCTGCTCGCCCCGGCCGATTCTGAAATTGGACCTGCACACCGTGGATGAAGCGGAGATTCCCTACGACGTCGGATTTGACCGGACGATCACCGATCCGGGACGGCTCGACGGCTTTGTGGTCTACTTTCGAACCCGGGTGGATGACGATCTTTCGCTGACGACTGACCCGAGGGACCCGGACCGGGCGACGAACTGGGGGTTTCGAATCCTGCGCACCCCTCAGGAGACGCTTGCCTCCGGTGACCGGCTGTCCTTGCAGTTGGCGGTTGGCCAATGGGAGGAACCCGATACCTGGCGCTGGCATCATGAGATCAATGCGGACTGCCCGATGCCGTCCGGATCTGCCTGAACCCGTTCGAAACCACCGACCGCGGGTTTGACCCGGGTGGCGAATTCGGGATGACTGAAACCCACCCTTTATGAAGCTGAACCCCGCCGTTGTCGCCCGTGGTCTGATCAGGCACTGGAATTACTTTTCCCATCACATCATCGCGAGTCCGGGCATGGCCCATCCCATGCAGGCCTGCTTTGAAGAAGCCTACGTGGTCATGGGCGCGTCGCGGACCATGGGGCTGCTGGACGACGCCCGCATGACAGCGATCTGCCGCCGATTCAGCGCCCGCATGATGCAGTATCAGGGGGTCCACTACCCCGACATGCTCGACATGGGGTACGGATACAATCGCGACGCCCGGGGCATGGTCAACTGTTCCTGTGTGGCGGACAATGCCTCTTCGGCCAACGGCATGCTTGAAGCGGTTCGCACCTTCCCGCACCTGCCCGAAAACGCGGAGGTTCTTTCCAGCGTGAAGCGATTCATCGACCACTGCCTGGAAAACTACCTGACGGACAAGGGAGTCATGGGGGTGGGGGTGCTCAACCACCAGATCAATCCGGAGGGCATGCGGGAATACTGGTGCGCCGATTCTCTCTTTGCCGCCACCCTGATCCGCTACGCCGCGCTGGCCGGGGAATCACACTACTATGATGCCGCGGTGCCGATGATCGAATACATCAGTACCTTCGACTACAAGAACACCCTCTGGGGCGAGTGGACGAAGAGCGCGCCCCAGCAGATCCTTCTTTATGCCTCGGAGGGCCTGGTCGCTGCCTTGACCAGCCCGGAGATGCGGAAGAGACTGTCCGTTCCGCTGAATGATGTGATCCAGTTCAGCCCGAAGGCGGAACCCGAACAGATTGTTCCCGCCATGGCGCCCAACCTGATGGAGGCGGATCTGAAGTCCGCGGCGGTTGCCTCCGCCGATACGATCTGGGCCCGCCTTGAGGCCCGCCATGCGGAATTCTGTGACTGGTTTCACCAGAACCAGATGGCCGACGGCTGTTTCGAGCACCCGGCCAATGACCACTTTCGCTGCTATGAACCGGGACTTTCATGGATCCTGCTCGAATCGGTTCGAGGGATCACAGGGTGCGATTGGTTGGAGTCGATCGCTGCGAAGCAATTGCGTTTCATGGCGGGCAACGGCGGCAAGCTCTACTACGGGCTCTATGCCAACGATTTTGCCTCGGGTCTTTCCCTCCTTTCCTTTGCCACAGCCGGCGAGATACTGAAGGGTAGGGATCCGGAGGGCTGGGAGGCTGCGGTGCAGGACGTTTTCGACCGCGGTGAGGACATCTGGTAGTCTTCTTTTCCGCTTAGTCCTTTCACGGTCTCCGACGCATCAGGGACCGGTCTTTAGGTAGTCGTCGCGAACCGGAGAAAAGACCTCGATCGCGACCGAGTCCTCGAGGACTTCGGCCCCGTGATCCACTCCGCCGGGGATGCACCAGCAGTCCCCCGGCCTGGCGTCAAAGACTTCCGTGCCGATCGTGAGCCGGATGGCGCCGCTGACCAGGTAGCCCGTCTGCTCGTGCGGGTGGGAATGCCGCGGAAGGAGTCGATTGCGCTCCAGGTGAAACTCGGCAAGAAGAGTCCGTTCGCCATGAACCCGGGTCTTGAATCGGACTCCCGGGAAAGGCTCCTGGCAGCGGCAGTTGTCGGATCGCGTGAACATGGATTCTCCGTCGTTTGACGATGGGGTTTGTGAGGAAGGAAGTGCGCCTGGTTGGCGATCCACGTCTGTCAGTCCACCGCCGGGTCGGTTCAGGCCACCGCAAGGAAAGGGCTGAAGCCGTTCGGAGGGGCGGCCCCGTCTCAAGCGGGGCGCGGGATCCGGCTGAATGTCTGGATGACAATCTTTCGATCATCCTCATCGCCGATTGCGGCAATCGCCTTCTCAGCCAGAACGTAGGCCGCTCGATAGGATTCGGAATCGCCCGCCGCCAGTGACGCTCTTGCGAAGATTGCATGCACGAACGCGACCTCCCAATCGGGAGTCTCCCGGGAGAGGAACCAGGCCTGCATCGTCGTGGCATGGCGCAGGGCGATCGTTCCATTTCCCAGCTGGGCATGAACTTCGGCCAGGAGCATCTTCGCGCGCATGTGGTTGAGCTCATCGCCTGCGAAACCCCAATGCCAGGCCGCCGCGTGGGCCGCATCGAGCATTTCCTGGTCTTCGTCGGCAGATCGGGACGCGATGGTGAGCGACCACGCACGATTGTTGCTCTCGATTGCAAAATAGCGGTGCCAGGTTATCAGATCTGATTCGGGTGGTTGATTGGGCATAGGTGGAATCCTCGGGTTGATGGAAAAAGTATGGTCATCGGGCTCGGTGCCGGATCAGGTCGGCGGGATGCCGAGTTGGCGGAACATGGCCGCCGAGTCACGGGCTCCCCACCTCCGCTCGATGCCATTCTCACTGACCTCAAACCATTCCATGGCGACCACCTCGTAGGTCTTCCCGGTGGGCTCGTGGTCCCGGAACCTGGCAACAAATTGTCCCCGTTCGGTGTAGCGCACGGCGACCCGGTTCTCTTCCGCGATGATCGAGTCTACCTGGAGCTGCATTCTGAAGCACTTGACGAGCATCTCCCAAATCGGACGGACCTTGGGAATCTCTCCCCAACCGAGGACTCCCTGAACGACTGCTCCCGGAGCAAAACACGCGCACACTCCGTCGACATCACCTTTATTGAAGGCCTCCACGTAGCGGAGGACGATATGTTTGATAGTCTCTTCTTTCATACAGACTGGCTTTCCACTCCGGGGATCACGGCATGTTCCCTTTGGGAATGTTGATGAATGGTGCCATAGGCTTGGTCGCGGTCACCCGAAGATCCTTTGAATGGTGTCTCCACCAATGGGCCGGGAGGAGTGCTGATGGAAGATGGACCAGCGATCGTTGTCCTTGCAAAGGCTCCAAGAGAGCCGGTTCTTCATCTTCCGGAGTGCCATGAGGTCCCTATTCGGAATGAGCAGGTTCGGGTGAGACGCGTGCCCGGGTGCCTCGCCGCAGATGGAGCCAGCGGCCAGCCAGACCCATGGCGAAGATGGAAAGGTAGGACAGCCAGATCCAGGGCGATTGATCGATGAAGAACCCCCAATTGGCCGGTGTGCCGAAGATCACGGGAACCACTGCGATGTAGACCAGGGCGTCCAGGAGAAAGGACAGGGCGGACCAATAAAGGGCTACCCGGATCACTTCCGACAGGGAGGTCTCCGGAGGACACGCCACCATTCCAAGATAGAGGTAGAAAAGGACTGCAAAGACAGCGGGCATCAAGGTGAACAGGCCGACCCACATCAGCACTTCGTTGACGAAGTAGAGCGCGAACCCGACGACCGTCCCGACCACGTAGCCCAGGAGAAACAGGCCTGAAGACCAGAGCCAGCTCTTCATCATATGATCGGGCGTTCGCTTTCGCTACTGGGCCACCGGCGCGAAGTGGACGCCCAGGTAGTAGGGCCAGACTAGGATGGCGAGAACTCCCTTCCAGAAAGTGAGTTTGAGGTAACCCAGGGTGAAAAGCCAGGCGGCCATCCAGACGCCACCGGTCATGGTCTGTTGTTCAACTCTGATTTTCGTCATAGGATTTTTCATATAGTGTTTGTCTTGTCCTTAACGGGATGGCGTCTCCGATCGGAATCCTTGCGGTCAGGGCACTTTGCGACGAAATCCTGGAACGAATGCGGTGACTCCGGCCCTCTAGTCGAAATGGTTGAGCAGCCGCGGAACCGCCGCTCTGTGGTGTGGACGCATCATCCGTCCGAAGGGCAGGGGACACTGTGTTTGCCTTTTATGGTGTGAATTCGATCAGCATCCGCATCGTTTCAACCTTGAGGCCGTCTTCCTGCATGGCCTTCTTGCCCTCCTCGGTCCGCAGCAATTCCTGAAACTTCGCCAGATCGGGAATCTCGGCCAGAACGCCGGTTCTCCGTGGGTTGTCGGGATCGCGGAAATTGCGGCATTTGACGCCGATTTTCCCGAACATCTCGTGTCGGCTCCCTGGGCCCTTCTTCCAGGATCTGGCCCAGATTGCGCCATCGTTGACTTCGTGGAATATCATCGCGGTTGTCATAATCGGTTCCTTTCGTTTTGGGTTGGGTTTGATTGGCTTGGGGTAGGAGCCTTTTCCTGCCCAAACCCTGCCAGGTACGGCTCGCAATCGGTCAAGGGTTCAGACTGGCGGGTTTTGAGGTTTTGTCCACGTTGATTGGTTCGGCTGCTTGCCATTCCCGGTCCCGCGATACGCGGTTCAGCCAATCCCTGAAAACCAGTTCAGAACGCGCAAGGCGCGCAGCGTGATCCACCGGCTGGGTCGTTCCTCGCCCTCATCCATTTCGACCGGCATTGGTCCGGGATGACGCCTTTCGAGCATCCACCGGCCGTTGCTGTCGCGCTTGGACGCGACCACGTTGATTGCTTCAGCCAGGCGCTCGTCAGGCTCGACCCCGGCACGTCGCAGGTAATCGAGACCTCGCAGCACGTCATAGTGCCACCAGGTGGGGAAGGCGAGGCGGGTCCAGTCAGTGCCATCCTTGCGATCCCGCTCAATCACCTCGCCGGTTGAGCGGCGCCGGAAGAGGCGGCGTTCGAGGAGGTAATCCTGACCGCGGAGCCGGGCTCGGGTCACCTCTGGACTGGCGCCGCCGGCCTGTTCTTGCTCGAGCAGCGCCTCGAGCACGCAGATGGTGGTGTTGAACGATGACCGGGCCGAGCCGTTGGCGGCTTCGCAATTCCAGCCACCGTCCTGCAGCTGCTCGGTCAGCAGCCGGTTGACGATGCCCTGGACATCCTGTTTGAAGTAGGCTCCCACCGCCGCGACCTGCCCGTTGATGCAGGGCTCCACTTCGCCGGCAAAGAAAGGGTTATGGTCCGCTTCCTGGGGTCCGCACCCCTGCCAGGTAACCCGGTCACACACGAGGCCCACCGCGCGGCGCGCCTCGACGTCGGTGGGATCAAGTCCCAGGTCTCGCAGCAGCATCAGGACGTGCATGGTGGAATTCCACCCGCGATTCCACGCTACTCCGCCCCAGGATCCGTCGGATGCCTGAAGTCCGAGCAGCCGCTCACCGTAACCTTCTGTGGAAATGCGGCGCGTTCGGCCGCGACCTCTTCCGTAGGTGCGCCGGTCAGGTCCCGCATCACCTGCCAGCGGATCGACGGATCCGAATCAAGCAGCCACCGTATGACTGGTTCCTGCGGCTGGAAGCGCTTCCGGTTGTTTGGATTTCCGGTCATCAGGTCGTGGGCCCGGTCGAATGCGATGGCATGGAACAGACTTCAATGTTCTTGCCGCACGCTGTCCCGGTTGGCTGTCGCGCTTGTCACGGCTCCGTCGGTTTTCAGTGTTTTGACAAAATGCACACTCCTGCCGGCTTCCCTGAATCCGAGCATCGTATGAAGCCGGATGCTATGATCGTTCGAAAGTTCGGCATCGCTGGCAAGCTCGCTGAATCCTTCCGAAACCGCCCACTGCTCAACGAATGAAAGGAGCGCGCGACCGACACCGTGCCCTCGATAGGCTGGCCGAACGAACCATCCCTCCAAATAGGGGACTGGCGCGGAGACAGTACCTTCCACATGATCAGATCTCACCGAGACTTCGGCGGACCCCGCCAACTCCCGGTCGACTAGGGCCAGTGCGACTATCCCGGGACGGCTGGAAAGCTGTGTCATCTCGAGGCGGTGGCGATCGGGCGGACAATCAGGCCAGAGTTCCAAGCGCAGCCGGCCCCATTGAATCCGGTCGCCAGGAGTAGCCGTCCTGATTTCGATCTTCATGATTTGCTCGACGCTATATGCGAGCGACGGAGAAGTGAAGCCCCGGGTCTTTCATCGCCGTCTGGCCGGGCAATTCAGATTCTCGGATGAGATTTGCCCGTGATCGCTTGCACTCGATGCCGGGGCCTTCTTGCGCCGGATCGAAGGGGGCACTCCGCAGCTGGCCGGTGCGGCGTCCGGGTCTCCGGCTAAGACGAACCTGCGGATTGGTTTGATACGCTGCCATCCAGGCCATATTCCCGGAAGTTCGGCCTTTCGAGGAAGGACCACATCGATAGTGGGACGCAAGCTGCCCAATCATCAGCACGTCATAAGGTATTGGATACATCATCCGGTACAGCTGGTGGATTGGCTGTCTCCGATTTCCTCGCCTGGAATATCGCGATCTGATAGCGGCCTCTGACTTTCTGATAGGATTCAGGAGTCAGATACTTCCGGATCTTCTCGCCCACTGGCGTTTGACGGAATGCCGACAGGCGAAGACCAGCCCGATCGATCGCCTCGAAGTATTGCCAGAATCGGTGCTGGTGGATGTCGGATTCCGCAGCAAGATTGAATGAAAGCGTGGAAGACATCTCATAGCTCTCCCAGTCCATTTCGGGATGCGTCACTGAAAAAGTGATCGTGCCGGACGGTTTCAAGACGCGCGCAAATTCCGCCAGCGGAATCGTCAGATCAGGAAGGTGCTTCAGCGCTTGTGCGCAGTTGATTTTGTCGAAGCTGGCCTCCGGAAAGGGAAGAATGCCCGTCAGGTCCACACAGCGAAAAGCGACGGTCGGCATTTTCTGTCGCGCAACACGCAGCATGCCCTCTGAAAAGTCAATCCCCACAACGTGTGCTTCCTTACTCTGAAACAAACGGCAATACCTCCCGGTTCCACAGGCCGCGTCAAGGATGTGCTCCCCCGGCGCGGCGGCGACCATGTCCACAACGTCATCCTCCTCCATCGCCGTGTGGGGATTCGGATCGAGATCATACATTTCCGACCACTGATCGTATGCGCTTCTGTTCCTGTTCGCAGGCATTTGTTTGGCGAATTTCAAGGTGTAAGTGGGGGCGCGTGCGCCATTGCCGGGGCCTCCCGGTTCGCCTTCATGTTTTCAACACGAGGGATATGAAACATGCAAAAGCGAAAACCAGGAGCAATCCCATCATTGGCATTCATCCGAACAATGCTGCTCGTGGTGCATCGTCTGATTCCCCTACGTAGATTCCCCGGATTGCGGAACGAATCGCCGAAACCGTCAAACACAGGGCATATAGAGCTCTTTTCGTTTTGTCTCTGATACACAGGATTTTCTGTCTATGGTTTGCGGCCGGACGTGACGGTCAGCGCGGAGTGCTTGCGCGAGCTTTCTGTGCCGACTGTTCCGTCTGTTTTCCTTGAGCATTCCAAATGGCTGTGACGTCGAAGTAGAATTCGTGCTCTTCTCCGCCAGGCAGGACCACGCAAACGACACTGAGAATGCGACCATCAACCGAGTCCGTGCGGTGTGTGAAATGAACAGTCTCGTCGTCCTCCTCTCCGGTGGCACTTGATGAAATGCCTCCGGAGCAGCGCTGGAACCCCGGGCAATTTTCTCGAAGCCAGGCGTCTTCAGCGGCGACTCCATCTTTGATCAAACCGGAACTGAGGACAACGGGGGTGTCAGCCGACAAGCCAGCCTGAAGTCGAGCCGGAGCGCTTTTGTCTGACGTGCTCGTGCAACCAGCCGCTAGAATGCCGATGAGAAGGGTGGTCACGGTCTTCATCTGCGGGTCCGGGTAACAGACATGGCCGATGGCTCCCGCGGTTCGTTCGGCCCTCGCGTGCCTCTCCTACTTGAGGGGTAAATAGACATCCGTGATCGCTTCAGCTTCTTTCACGCCAGGCCCCACATTCACGTAGTGGAAGATGGCCGGATGGCCGGTCCAAGTCTCGCGGCTACCTGGAAGCCATACCTCGAAAAGGTATCTGGCTGCCCGGTTATTCAATCGCGATCCAATGTCCCGCGCGCGAGCACAGCGAAGACTCGGCAGCAATTTCTCGTAAATCCCATACCCATTCGTGCCGACGGGTCGATCGATCGAGAGGCAGAACTCAGCTCGATACTCCGACGGCTCCGCCGTTCGTGGATCGGCATAGTGCAACCCGTAGGTGCGATACTTCGCCTGGTCGAGAAGCCGGTTCTCGATCTTCCAACTGACGAGCTTTCGCACAGTGTCGTGCTCAAGTGCCGGGGAGCCCTGATGCTCGATAGCCGCGACGCGCGTTTCGGGAAAGATCACGATTTCGACATTCATCGGGGGAAAGGTTTTCTGCCGGACGTCTGCGTGGACTGAGGTGCGAAGCGCGTAGATGTGCCGCGGCTGGTTCGGCCTTGTGCTCTCCCAGCAGCCTAGCGGGCCTTCCCACCCGTGATTATGGAAGTAAGGCCGGCAACTGAACCGCAGAGGCAGCTCTCGGACTGATGGTTTCGATGTCCTCCGGCACTCGGGCAGAAAGCGCCAATTGCCCGGGCAAACGCGAATACAGAGCCGTTGCCGGATTGAAAAGAGGCGACTGCTTTTCTGGCGGTATCGAGTTCGAAGATCGTCGTTCCCTCCTTGATGGTCCTGATGACCTTGATCTGGTCGAGGGTCTCGGGATCGACCACAGTCGGATCCTGGTCAAGGATCACGAAGTCGGCCAGTTTGCCGACTGCGATCGAGCCCTTGGTGTCTTCCTCGAAGTGCTGCCACGCCGGCCAGATCGTCATGGCCTTGAGGGCGGTCATCACGTCGACCCGCTGATCGGGGCCGATGATGTCGCCGGACCGGGAACGGCGGGTGACTGTGGCGTCAAGTACCCGCATTGAATCCGGGAAGGCGACCGGAGCATCGTGGTGGGTGGTAAACCGCATTCCCTTTTTCACGCACCAGCCGGTGGGTGAAATGTTGTTGGAGAGAGCCGGGCCCACCGTGTGCTCGCGGTGCCAGTCGCCCCAATAGAAGGTGTGCATGGGAAAGAGCGAGGGAATGACGTCGAGGGATTTGAACGAATCCAACTGGTCTTCCCGGAGGAACTGGCCGTGGATGAGCACCGCGCGGCGATCTCCCCTGCCGTGCTTCTCGGTAGCAGCCGCAATGTAGGCGATCAACTGATCGGAAGCGGCCTCACCGTTGGCATGGGTCAGAAGCTGGATGTCATTCTCAAAAGCCCAGTCCACCGCATCCCCGACCTGCTCGGCGGTGGCGGCAGGATACCCGACATAGCCCGGTGGGTATTTGCCCACCGGCTTGTAGTAAGGCCGGTCGCGCCACGCGGTGAAGCCCTGCGGCGATCCGTCGATTGTGAGTTTGGCGCCGCCCACTCGGAAGCGATTCTTGTAGGTCGGGCTGACCTCTTTCTTGATCAAATCGCGGTCGATCAGCACATCGGGGTAGGCGACTACATCGATCTTGAGGTCGCCTTCGCCGGCGACCTCCTTCATCGCAGCCACGGCAGCGGGCATCGTCCGTCCATCCTGGGCTGTCGTGTAGCCGAAGCGCGCCCAGAGCTCCGTCCCGGCTTTGAGGAACACTCTGGATCCATCGCTTCCCACTCGCCCAAGCAACTTGAGTAGCAGCGGGAAGGCCGCCGTTTCCTCGAGCACGCCGTTTGGCTGCTCGCCGCCTTCCTTACGCTGGATGACACCCCCGGTCGGGTTCCGGGTCTGCGCCGTAATCTCTCCGACCGCAAGGGCCTTCGAGTTCACCGAGATGATGTGCCCCGACTGGTGGACGATGACGATCGGCACGTCTGTGGATACGGCGTCCAGGTCATCGCAAGTGGGATGCCTCAACTCGGCAAGCTGCGCATTGTCGTAGCCGAAGCCGATCACGAGCTTGATCTCCTTCACGGCCCTTGGGTTTTCTGCCATCCAGTCGCGGAGCGTCTGCTGGAGCGAGGCAATGTCCCTCACGTCGCCATCCGGTGGGGCCAGCATGTTTGCCGACAGAGCCTGCAACCCGCCGCCCATGACATGGCCGTGGGCATCGATGAATCCGGGAAGCATCGTTCGTCCGCCAAGGTTGATCAAGTCCGAGTCGTCGCCACTGGTCCTAAAGACCTCATCCTTCGCGCCGACAGCGAGAATTCTCCCGTCCCTCACCGCGACCGCCTCGGCCTTGGGCTGGGCGTCCTCCATCGTGACAATGGTACCGTTATAATAGATCGTATCGGCCGTTTCGGCGGACACCGCGAAAGCAAGAGCGCAGAAGGCGGTGACGCTGATTATTGGAGATTTCATGACGCTTGGTAACTCGGATTGTGTGAATCGTCAGGTGAAATCTCGCGTTCTCTCATCCATTTCTGCCGGACGCTCGGAGGTCAGGCGCGGCTTGTCAGGGCCGTCGCGCCTGCAGCGGAGTGTTGGCTATTCTCCTTACCAATGCTCCGGTCGTTTGAGCGATTCGGCACAAGCCAACTGGCCTTCAATCAGTTCCGGAACAAGCTTGCCCAACGGCCGGCACATCCAGGCATCGGGGTATGGAAGATCGTAGGGCGCACGCACTTTGTGTTCCGCGCTGAATCCGAATCTGCTGTAATAGCGGGGATCTCCCAGAACGAAGATCAGCTCGCCACCACGCTCCCGGAGTGCGGTCAGACCTGACTCGATGAGCTGCTTTCCGACGCCCATATGTTGGAACTCAGGCGCTACTGCCAAGGGCGCGAGTAGGTAAGAAGGACCTGACTTTGCGCCAGGAATTCGAACTGAGCTAAAGATTATGCTTCCGACCACGCCTTTTTCCGACTCAGCGACAAGCACCAGCATTGGTTCTGCGGATTTGTCGGCCATCAACTCCAATGCCAGATCGGCGACCAGCGGACCCTCATCTCCAAACGCTGCGAGATGAACTCCCCTGATATCCGGCGCATCTGATGATTGCGCTTCTCGAATTCGCACTGTGTCTGGAAGAGTGTCCAATGTGAAGGTCAAGCTCTCGTTCGTCAACTACCCACTCTCGGTAGTCTGCAACTGCGAGATCAGGCCAAACAGATCATAAACCACCCATCTTTCCCTGAGTTTTCCTCCTTCTACGCGATATATGGCTATCCCGTTCATGGAAATACTCCTTCCAGTCGGAGCAATTCCCCTGAATTCCCCCTCGTGGGTTCCCAAGAGTTTCCATCTCACCACTACCTTATCCCCCTCCGCGATGATATCCTCCACTTCATAGTGAGTATCTGGAAAACATCCAAGAACAGGGTTATAAAAGTCCCTGAATCCGTCGGGCCCTGTCCGACTATCCACCGACCAATCATGCGATCGAAATTCGGGAGCGACCAACTCATTGATCAACTCCTGGTTCCAGTCCGCGAAAACCTCAGCGTAAAATCTTCTCAACAATTCCTTGTTTTCACTCTCCATTCTTCCTTGTTCCTCAAATTGCCGCATTACGGGTGACTAAAAAGCCCTGTATCCATATTGTATTACGAGTTGATCGGTTCCTTTCCGAAATCCGGAGATGTGGTTCATGTTCGGCTTGGCGTTTGGGGCCAGGGATGGCCGCGCCGGCAGGCATCCCTGGAGCTGTTTGTCGGCTGTTCCCCTGATTGGCTTACTGAGGCGGCGCGGGTTCGTTGCTGCTCCACATGCCATAGATCGAGATCCATTTTCCGGTGGCGTCGCGCTTGAGGATCTCAGTGTACTTTCCTCCGTCGGTTATTGTTTCTCCGTTCTCTCCGGCAAATTTCAGTTCAAAAGTGCCAATCTCGTAACCGAGGTCTCCATCGCTTTCTGCATCAATCGTCTTGACGGATGCATCGACCAGGCCTGCGTCAATAAGGCCCTGCCAGTATTCTTGGATTCTGTCGCGTCCCGTTACGATCGGTTCGTTGGGTGGTAGCAACGACGCGTTCGCTTCGTAAAGCATGGCTGCCGCTGCTGCGTCTTTTGCGATCAACGCTTTCGCGAAGTCGCGATTCATCTGGCCCAGTTCTTCAATTGAAGCCGAATTTGTGGTGCCTGATTCGTTGCAGCCAACCATTGCGAGGCATGACATTACCACCACAGCAGCGATAGTTGTGAGTCGCATTGTTTTATTCATGATGACCTGTTTCCTCATTGTGTTCATTGATATGGCGTTTCGGCGAATGCCTGCAATTCAAAACCCGATTCTGCCGAATTCCAGCTAGAACTCGTCAGCCTAGAGGTGTGCTGGCAACGGCGCCTGCGAGGCGGAAAGGAATACACAAAGAATCCAGACCTCTTCGCCGGTCCACCAGGCGACCCCTTCTCGTCCGGCATCTGATTGGGCTGTGCCGTCTGACTCGGCCTGAAAGCCACCCAGCGATACACAGGCTATTGCGCGTCAGACCCTGTCGAGTTCAACAGACGGGCCTTGGAGTGGAAAGTCAAAGGTCGGATCCACGGCGCACCTTGCTGCTGTTGAGGTAAGGATCCACAGCCTGCCTCTTGAGCTCCTCGTCGTACGCTCTATGTGTTCTTGGCATGTCTGATTCTCCTTCCCAGACTGCCCACTTCTTGTCCACCAAATCAGGGGAGGTCTAGCGCTTCTGTTTCCCTTTTGGGTTCACTTCATCATGCCATGCATACGGAGCCAACGCGCAAAGGCATCGAACCAACCCGTGCTCGTCGTTTCCTTCGGATACATGCCGAAGCCATGGCCACCCTGCTCAAAAAGATGGAACTCCACGGGACGCTTTGCAGCCCTCCAGCTATCGATGATCCCGTAGCCGCCGTTACCGAAAAACGGATCGTCGGCGGCTAATGCAACGAACAGTGGCGGCGCATCTGCGGGCACATTGAAAGGCGCAAGCGGACCGTAGATGTTCCCGATGAAGGCGGGTTTAGCATCCTCTCCATTGGTTGTAGTCGCCAGCGTAAGCATCGCGCCAGCGGAAAAACCAACCATACCGATCCGTTTCGCGTCGATATGCCACTCGGCGGAGTGCTTACGGATAAGTGCAAATGCCGCGCGGGCGTCTGCAATCTGGGGCGCCAGACCAGCCATTCTCTCTTCCGGGTCGGGGCGCGGTGGTGGCTCATCACCCGAAAACATCTCCCGCATGGCCTTTTCGTACTCTTGCGGGTCCGCTGGTGTCTGGTTCAAGCGATACTTGAGGACAAACGCTGCAACACCTCTTTCCGCCAGAGCGCGGGCCACGTCCCAGCCTTCATTTTCCATGGACAGACTTGTGAAACCCCCGCCTGGTGCCACGACAACCGCCGCGCCGCTTGCCTTGGCAGGATCCGGAAGAAAGGGTGTCAGTGTCGCAACCGTAACATTGCGAACGAACCGACGGCCGTACTGATGGTGCCAGACCTCTGGGTTCTCCGCACCAGGTAGTGGACCAGTTCCAAGTTCGATTGCATCGGGCTGCGAAGGCGTGGTGATGGGCGTCATCGTGTCGTCGAGCGCATGTACCGCTGATGCAAGCACAGCAACCAAAGCAATTCCAGAGAACACCAGACGAGATTGGGTTGACCGCGCGACCGCGCGAATGGCCCAGAGACTTGATAGTTTTTTCATTTGCTCCTCCATCAGTTGTGTTGTGGTGGTCAGAATCAAGCTATAACGCACTGCAGATCGAAAGAATCGCCTATTGGCAAACGGTCTGACGCACAAATGCCTTTTCGAACCTCGCCGACTCAAAAGGAAATCGGTCCTTACTGCTTTCTCTGACTAAACGCCAGTGATTGCACGATAACAGGCGATTGAAATCTGCGTCAATGATCCGGGGAATTGGGTATGTCCGGCTTCCTGCATGAAGCAGGGACCAAGGCGCACGGCAAATTCTGCCACGTTCCTGGCACTGTCCCGCCCTATGTTTGCTAGATACTCGGCCAATACCCAAATAGCGTAACGTCGAGATCACCGATGGGTGTCAGTCACGGAGTGACTGTCACGAATTGAGCGGATCTTCCGGTTTTCCAGGCGTCTTGCATTCATCTCCTTTGATTTGGGAGGAGGCTGAGCTCTCACAAGGAGGTTTGCGCGTAGTGCTGAACGGAGTTGTGAGAAACGACTGGTTCGAATCTATTTCTTTCGAGCCTTAAGCCTTTTGAATTCCGCTTGCAGGGTGGGGTTTTGCATTGGAGTGAAGGCGTATTCGAGCTTCATGCCATCGGGATCTTGAAACCAAACCGCATAGTATCCGGGACTATAGCTCATCTCGCACGGGGGATCCAGCACGACTGCATCAATGCCTTTGAGAAGCTCGTAGAGCGAGTCGACTTCCTCTCGGGAGTTCGCATTCCATGCAAGATGCGCGAACCCGGGAGCCTCCTTGTCGTAGGTCTTGCCTTTGCCGGCTGTTCGGGTTCGCTTGATGATCAAGTCGCCGATTCCATCTTTGCTGCGGTAGAGGATGCAAGCCCCTATCCTGAGATGCTTGTAGTAGCCCAGATGCTCGCACAGTGGGTCATAGAATTTCTCGGAGGTGTCAACGCTGGCGACACGTAACTCGATGTGGTTGATTGAGGGCATATTCGATTCCTGGAGCGACTACAATGAGGCATGCGGGCCTTCGGCCGGCATGGGCCCTGGCGCCTGGTTCAGTGTCTTCTGTCCATTTGAAATGACGTCGCCTCGCTTCGGCGAGTAATTCTCTTGGGGAACTCCGTTCACCGTGATCGAGGGAAATACCATCCGCATTGCGACCGACTGGGCCATGCCAATCCCGGACTGCACATGCATGTGTAGGTGCGGTTCAGTCGAATTTCCCGAATTGCCGCACAATGCCAAAAAATCCCCCGCTTTGATCGGCTCCCCCGCCTCTCTCGCAATGGAACCCTGTTTGAAGTGGGCCAGCACTACGACGAATCCGTCAGGGGATTTCAGCATCAAATGATTCCCCATGGCTGATGACCGGTTAAGCTCTCCGGGAATGTTGTCCGGCACACCGTCCACCGCCACTTCCACGACCCCATCAATAGGCGAGTAAATCGGTTGCGCCCAGCATCCGTGACTTTCGTTCCTATTTGGATCCCCCTGACGGGTCTCGCTTTTGGTTCCGGATATGATCTTTCTGATATCGACGGCGCGATCTTGGGGAGGGCTTCCGATGTGGTGATTGTCCTTCGGATTTTCCCCACCCCAAGAAATGAACCATTCCCCATCGAAGGGCGCGTTTGCCAATACGACGTTCACGAAGGAACTCTGGCGTGGGGATTGCTTTGCCGTATGGACGGCGAAAGCAATGCCCGAGACTACACCGAGGATTCCTCCGAGCCCGAAGCCTAATGCGAAAACAACAGGTTTTTTCATGGTATTCGCCGAACGTCGAGGTCAGGCATGGAGTGACGCCAGCCTCACGTGATCGCCCGCACCGATTTGTTCAAGGGCTCCAGGTGGTCCAGGGCGTCTTCAAGTCCAGTGTATCGGGTGGTCGAAAGCCCCGATTCCTCCAGCATCTCCGTGGCACGTCGAAGACTGTCTCTATCGAATTTTCGATTCCACGCCATCGATTCCATCAACCCGCGAAACATCTCTTTCTTGCGGTGCACCATTCCAGTCTATCTTCGGAAGCATCGTCGAATGACCCGAACCTGTCGAAGCCAAAGGGGAGGAGTGAGCACGAAAATCCAATCCGCTTCCCCGAAGCTGTGAGCGCACCATCGAGAAAATAGCCCCTCCACAATCCATCTGTCTTGTGCGTCAGATTCCTCCAAGGCCGAATCCCTCGTCGCTGGATCGGTGAGGGAGCCACATCTCTGCTCAGCATGGTCGAAGAGTATCTCGTCAAGTTCGAGGACGGGAATGCCAAACCATTCAGCACCCATTCGAGTGATTAGGGGCTTTCCGCTTCCGGAACCTCCGGGATTGTGGACCTTCATGGCTCTTTTCCCGAACGCTGAAGTGTGGCGACGGCGACTCTCGACCAACGCTGGAAAATGCACGGCAGGTAGTCTGCCTTGCGGCTGTGGAGAGACCGGCGGTGCTCGGTCGCCATTGCCGCCACCAAATTGATTGAACCCTCGATTGATGCGTTCAAACCCGAACGCTCTCAGCAATGTAGTGCTTGCGCTATGCAAGAGCTGACGATGACACGTAACTATCTCAGTCTCGATCGTTTCCTTCTTGCATCCAAGACTGCACCAACACCCATTCCGATGGTGAAACCTATGACCATCCCATTGAGCGTACGGTCCAGCGGTATTCCCATGAGTGCTCCCAATGTGATGCCAGCAATGGTTCCTATGGAGATTCCTGTTCTCGAGCAGGAACGGTCAGTTTGGGCTCGATCGGATCCTTGATCTTGATGTTCGACGTCTTCTGTCATGGTAGTTCCGGTTTTCGACTTTTATTTGTTTACTGGCTGACTTCCCCAGTCAACCACGCCGTTACGGCGCAGGTTGGGCGAACTGGTTCGGCTCTTCAATCATAACATGCTCAACAAAGGCACGGCACTCGGTTTCCTTAATCTGCTCATACTGCCTCCGGCCGCCCGGGTGGCCTACATTACGGGACCTTCGGGGGAAGATACTCCGATCTGTGATTTTTAGCTGTATCACCACGCGGTCACGCGCCTTATTCTTCGCTCCCTGATAGGCGCGAGTGGCGGAAGCGTGCGTCACCTGTCAAGATCGCCGCTCGAAGCCATACGATGGCGACGGCTGCGATGCGTCACTTTCTGAATTCCTTCTTGATGACTTCAAACAAGGGGTTGTTGTTCCTCGGACGGGGTGGGTTGAGGCCCTCTTCCTTTGCTTTCCAGTATTCCCAGCCTAAACCATTGACCCCAATCTCATAGTCATAGCCGTCCCACTCATCTTCCCTGAATGAATAGAATGCCCAGTGGACTTCGCGCTTGTTCAGGGCCGAGATAACGTCGGCCAAGTAGCGGTCGCACCCAACATTTCGGCGATAGCACCCAAATTCGCCGCACACCAATCGATTATTGGCAATCTTCCGGTCTTGCGCCCAAGCAAAGAACGGCTGGAGGTAGGCTTCAATCTGATTGGAATCCCACGCCATCTCCTCGCCGGCAAAAGGAATCATTCCGGGGTAGGAGAGATTGCGTTTCTCGCGAAAGTTGGACGCGCTGGTAAAATCGTAGGGCTCATAGAGGTGGAATGAATAAAGAATCCTGGGATCGTCCATCTTGGGCCAAAAGGTGAAGGCCGCAGGCTGAGCATACCAGCCTGCGTCCAGCATTATTGGGGTCATGGGATCAACCCGGCGAATAGCCTTGATCACCGTGTCGTAAAAGGCAGGCAGATCATGGGATGTTCCCTGGTAGTCTGCGTACCATCTCTCATAGCGAGAGGCGGCTCCATGCTCGGCGAGATCTGTGCCCTTTTCAGGCGTTGGTTCGTTGATCAGATTATAGGCATAGACCGCCGGGTGATTCCTTAGGTTTCTGGCCAACTCCTCCCAGAATCGTACCGCCTGCTCCCAGTAGGCTTTGTCATTCCAGAGCCGGAGATCATCGCGGTCGTGATTGTTCTGAAACCATCGATTTCCAGGCAGGCCCAATGGAGTGATGACCACCTTGATTTCATGTTGTTGAGCCCAGTCGAGTACTCTGAATAACGAATTCAAGTCTTCCGTCACAAGGGAAGTAAAGCCGTCCGCATCACCCATCAGAAAATCGCGTTTCTCACCATCCCACTTCTCGTAAGCGAGACGGACCCATTCGACGCCCAGCTCCCTTGCCGCTTGGAACCACTGAATCCCAGGCTCGGCGTTGAAACAATTGGCGCCCTTTCGCGGGCTATC